>PMVV01000242.1 GCA_003166475.1 Bryobacterales bacterium
CAGGATACCTCAACGAAGAATTGGGACATAAGGCCCGGGTGTTTTATGATCGAGACGAAATTGTTCCTGGGGATGACTGGAAACAAGCGCTGCAACGGGGCCTGAAACAATCCAAAGTGTTGGTTGCCGTCTGCTCCGCACGATATTTCTATGACTCCGAGTACTGTCTAACGGAGTGGCATGCCTTTGGAAATGTGAGCGTTGGAGACTGGAAGGTTCACCGCCCGCGTATTCTAGCCAAATACAATGACGGGGACAGCTTCCCTGAGGAGGCAAATTCGATACAGCAAGTCGATTTCTCTAATGCCAATTCGATCATTGAAGCCTTCTACAAGAACGACGCCCGCGCCATTGTATATGAGGAGAACGTCAAAATGCTGGCAAGGGGCGCAGTCAAGGCGATCCGCAACGCTCCGGAGTTCAGCGACGAATTTCCGGTTTATGAGCTCGCGGGGGTGATGCCTCCGCGCCTGAAGCAGCCACGACTATGACCCCATCGGTTCAGACAGGTTCGGCGATCACTCGGGCGCCGGGGTTGGTGTACACGTTCTACTCGTACAAAGGCGGCGTTGGCAGAAGTATGGCGGTGGCTAATGTCGGGGCGCTCCTTTCCAAGTCTCAAAGGGTGTTGCTCGTCGATTTTGATTTAGAGGCGCCGGGCGTGGAGCAGTTTTTCTTGCGCCCCCCGTCAAAGTTGTACGGGTCGCGGCGCGAAAAACCCGGCATTGTCGATCTGATTGAAAGCTATTGCGCGGGTCAGAAGCTCAACTGGCGGGATTGCTTAATAGAGGTATCGCCTTTCGGGGGCGAAGACCGGTTATCAATTCTGTCGGCTGGTCGAGAATCCGATGACTATGTGCAACGCGTCCAAGGCCTCGACTGGCCGCGATTGTTCGACGAATGCAACCTCGGGTGGTATTTAGAGGAACTCCGTCAGGAATGGTTGCTCGATTTTGATTTCGTACTGCTGGATAGCAGGACAGGCATCACGGATGTTGGAGGTATTTGCACGATCCTGCTCCCAGACGCCTTGGTGTTGCTGTTTACGACCGCTAACCAAAGCCTCGACGGCACTATCGACGTGATGAACCGGGCCCAGCGTGCGCGCGCCGGACTCGCAGTTGACAGGAGTCGGCTGCTCGGTGTCCCTGTGCCAGCCAGGGACGACAGTCGGACCGAGGTCGAGCTAGGCGAGGAGTGGCGCGCCATCTTCGCGGAGAGGCTCGGTTTTATTTACAAGGATTGGCTTCCAAAGGGCGTGGAGCCGCGAGACGTACTTCAGCAGCTTCGCATCCCTTACATCGCGTACTGGAGCTTCTACGAACGCTTGCCTGTCGTCGAAAAAGGAACCGAAGACCCGCAAAGCATCGGATTCGCTTATGACCTGCTTGCGCGCTTGCTTCGATCGAGGCTTGACTGGCATGGGGCTCTTCGTCTGGCGCAGGAGCGCCTCGGAGACAACCGGGCATTCATCAGCTATAGCCACGACCCGCCCGAGAACGAAGCCAAGGTTTTGGCCCTTGCTAACCGCTTGCGGGGGGATGGTATTGACGCAGTCCTGGATCAGTACGAGAGCTTTCCAACACAAGGGTGGGCGCTGTGGACAAAGGAGCAGGCTAGGTCTGCGCGCTTCGTACTGATTGTTTGCACAGAGCGCTACCTCCAGCAAGCCGAAGACCAAGGCACGTATCCTGGAGCGCAGTTGGCGGCGCAAACCATTCGGGAGATTGTCTCCGACGCTACGGGCACGAACACCAGGGCTGTGCCTGTGCTACTGGAGGAAGGTGACCTTAGATATGTCCCCACAGAACTGCAGCGATACAACCAATTCCAAGTCTATACGAAAGACGGTTATGACGCTCTGTGCAGGCTGCTTACCGGTCAGCCCGAGCTTCCGAAACCGGCCCTCGGCCATTCAAACCCCGTAGTGTTTATCAGCAGTACGGCGCGCGACCTGCCGGAACACCGGAAAGAAGTGCTGGACGCGTGCATGCGGCAGGGCTTCGTTCCGGTGATGATCGAGCATCTCCCTACCAGCGACGATGATGCCATCCGCGAATCCCTGCGCATGGTGGACGATGCCGACGTCTACCTCGGAATTCTTGCGTACCGTTACGGGTACGTGCCCAAAGGCCACGCCATTTCCATCACCGAGATGGAATACAACCGCGCAGGCGAGCGTGGCATTCCGCGGCTGATGTTCGTGATGCATAAGGACCATCCCATCCGCATCGAAGATGTCGAGATGGGTAAGGGCGCGGAGAAACTGAAGGCGTTCAAGGAACGTGCCGAGGCGGAGAAGGTCTTGCGGTTCTTCAAGTCAGTAGACGACCTGCGCAGCGATGTGATCGATACCCTGTCGAAGATGCGCGCGCCGAATCCATCGCCGTTTCACTACATGAGCGATATCCCCGCACCGCCCGAGGCATATATCGCCCACCCATTCACACTTTTGCAGACCGGGCGTCTAGTCGGCCGGCAGCCGGAATTGAACTCCTTAACCGAGTGGGTTGCCAAGAGCGACAAGCCGGTCCTCGACGTGGTGGCCATCGGCGGCATTGGTAAGAGTGCGCTGACCTGGCATTGGTTCAACGAAGTTGCTCCACTGGAGATGAAACCGCTGGCCGGACGCCTGTGGTGGAGCTTCTATGAAAGCGACGCCACGTTCGAGAACTTCGTCGTCCGCGCGCTGGCTTACGTGACAAATCAGTCGCGTGAGGAGGTGCAGAAGATTACTCCTCCCGAGCGCGAGGAGCAACTTCTGGCAGTCCTGAATCGGGATCCCTATCTGGTAGTGCTGGACGGCTTGGAGCGCACCCTGATCGCCTATGCGCGCACGGACGCTACGCGCCTTTCGGATGAGGAAGCCGGACACGCGGACTCCCGGTTGCGCAAGGCTGCCGATCCGCATGACGGCGCATTCCTGCGCAAGCTCTCGGCCTGCCGCGCGGCGCGCGTGCTGATCAGTTCACGGCTGCATCCGGCAGATTTGGAAGATCGGCTGACCGGCGATCCGCTGCCTGGTTGTCAGAGGCTGGATCTGCGCGGGCTGAGCGATGACGATGCGCTGAATCTCTGGCGCACATTCGGTGTCAGCGGAACCCGCGAGGATCTGCTGCCCGTCTTCCATAGCTTCGACAAGCACCCGCTGCTGATCCAGGCGCTCGCGGGAGAGATCAAGCGCGACCGGCGGGCCGGCGGCGATTTCGAGCGCTGGCGGCGGGCTCACCCGCAGTTCGATCCGCTGGGTCTGCCGGGCGTTAAAGAAGCCAGCGCACAAGTCCTGCAGTTCGCCTTTCAGGGACTCAGCGAACCTGCGGCCGCAGCGCTGCGCACCTTGGCCGCATTCCGCATGCCGGCCTCCTACGACACTTTATTCGCCGTGCTCGTGGGAGATGGTAAGCCCTTCGCCGACGAGCGCGTGCTTGACCGCGCCTTAGCGGACCTGGAAGATCGCGGTCTGCTGGGCTGGGACCGCCGCGCCAACCGCTACGTCCTGCACCCCATCGTGCGCGGGGTAGTGTGGAACGGCTTGGATCAGGGCGGCTGGCGGGATGTCTACGCGGTCCTGCTGGCATATTTCGAGCCGCTGTCTGCAGTCGAGTGGCTGAAGGTTGATAGGCTGGATGACCTGACCCCGGCCATCGAGCTTTACAATACTCTGATCGGCTTGGGACGGTATGAGGACGCGTATGTCGTGTTTCGAGACCGCCTCGACCTCGCGACCCTGTATCGTCTGAGCGCCAGCCGCCTGCGCGTCGAATTGCTGGGGGCGCTTTTCCCGGACGGGCTTGACCGGCCGCCGCGGCTGGCCGGGCAACGGGATCAGGCGTTCACGCGTGATGCGCTGGCGCTGGGCTATCAGTTCAGTGGGAGGCCAGGCGCGGCGGTCCCCCTATTTCAGCGGGATAACGCTCTGAGCGGCAACGCCGGCGATGAAAAAAACTTTGCCCGCGGCCTATGCAACTTGGCTGATGCACTACGCTTTGCCGGCAGGCTCCGCGAATCGGAGTCGGCGGCGCGCCAGGCGCTTGGCATATGTCGCAAGCACGGCGACCACTTTGTCGAGGGTATCACCCTGTATCTGACTGGCCTAGCCTTGGCGGCACGCGGGGCAACTGCGCCTTCGGCCCGTGCGCTAGAGACGGCTTTGCGCGTTTTTGTTGAGGACCACCAGCCCCAGATGGAAGGCGTTACCGGCTTCTACCTTTCGCAGCGGGCCTTGTGGTTGGGGGATGCGGCCGCCGCCCGCCAGTGGGCGAACCGCGCCTGGGAATTGGCCCACGACCAACGCCACGAGGTCGACTTCATCCGCGCCGCACGGCTGCAAGGCGAAGCAGCGCTGGCACTGGGCGACCTGTTACTCGCCGACGAGCGCCTACACCACGCACTGACCCGAGCCCGCACGGTGGAGCGCGTCGAAGAAGAACTCCCGGCGCTGACCGCGCTGGCGGAACTGCGTCGCCGCGAAGGCAAACCCGCCGCCGCACGCGAACTGCTCCAACAAGTCTGGGAACCCGCCGAGCGCGGCCCCTATCCCCTCTTCCACGCCGACGCCCTAAACGTCCTCGCCCAAATCGAGCGCGACGCCGGCAACACCACCGCCGCCATCCGCGCCGCCACCGAAGCCTACGAAAAAGCCTGGTGCGATGGCCCGCCCTTCGCCTATCACTGGGGACTCGAAAAAGCCAAAGCGCACCTCGCCGCCCTCGGCGCGCCCGAACCCGCGCTCCCGCCCTTCGACGAATCCAAATACGAACCGATGCCGGAAATTGAGATCGACCCGCCCGAGCCCTCGCCGCAACCTACAGCTTGATCCGCTCCAGCTTGCGGTACAGCGTCTTCCGCTCAATCCCCAATATCTGCGCGGCGCGGCTCTTATTCCCGCCGGTAGCGGCCAACACGCGGCGGATCTGCTCCACTTCGGCCTCCGCCAGCGTCTCCACGGGCTCCTCGCGCGATTCCATGGAAGTGAGCGCCTGCTGCACGGCCTCCGCATCAATGCGTCCGTTCGCCGCTAGAATGGTCAGGCGCTCCACCAAATGCTGCAATTGGCGGACATTGCCGGGCCACGTATACTCCTGCAGAGCCTTCAGCCCAGATTCCATCAAGCGCGCGGAGTGCTCGTAGCGGGCATTGTACTTGTTCAGGAAAAACCGGGCCAGCAGCGGCACATCGCCGCGCCGCTCGCGCAGCGGCGGAATCACGATCCGCACCACGTTCAGGCGGAACCACAGATCCTCGCGGAACTTGCCGTCGTCCACCAGCTTCTGCATGTCGCGGTTGGTGGCCGCGAGCACGCGCACGTCCACCTGCTTGCCGCGCGCCGCGCCCACCGGCCGGATCTCGCGCTCCTGCAGGAAGCGCAGCAGCTTGAACTGGAAGTTCAGCTCGATGTCGCCGATTTCGTCCAGCAGCACCGTGCCGCGATTGGCGGATTCGATCACCCCCATGCGGTCGCGGTCGGCCCCCGTGTAAGCGCCCTTCAGCGCGCCGAACAGTTCGCTCTCGATCAGCGCGGGGGCGATCGACCCGCAATCCACCGGCACGAAGGGCTGGTTCGCGCGCGCGCTGAAACGGTGGATCATGCGCGCCACCAGTTCCTTGCCGGTTCCGGTCTCGCCCTCGATCACCACCGTGGCGTCGGTGGGCGCCACCAGCGAAGCCGTCTTGTAAATCTCCACCATGGCGGCGGAGCTTCCGATCATCTCGCTTTCCGGCAGATCGTCCGGCCCGGCTACGTTCTCCTTATCGTCCTCTTTGTCCTGCCGCGCGGCTTCGGCGCGCTTGATGGTGTCGAGCATGCGGTCGATTTCAAACGGCTTGGCCACATAGTCGAAAGCGCCGCCGCGCGTGGCGGCCATTACCGTTTCCATGGTGCCGCGCGCCGTCATCAGGATCACCGAGCACTCGGGGTCTTTGTTGCGCGCCGCGTCCAGCACGTCCAGGCCGGTGCGGTCGTCGATGTAGATATCCGAGATCACGATCGGGTAGCTGTTCTCCGAGAGCCGTTCCAATGCTTCGCTGGTGGAAGCCACCGCATCGACGGAGTACCCTTCCAACTCCAGAAACGTCACGACGGTCGTGCGCACCGCCGCATCGTCTTCCACAACCAGTAATCGCGACATCAACTCTCTTTCGCTTCTCTGGCCAGCGGCGCCGAAACCGGCGCGGGCAGAACCATGGTGAACCGTGACCCTTCCCCTGGGCGGCTCATCACTTCAATGGTACCGGAATGCTGCATGACAATCTGCTCCACGATGGAAAGCCCGATCCCGGTTCCAGCCTCGCCGGATTGCTCCGCGCGCTTGGTGCGGTAGAACTTCTGAAAGATCTTCTTGACCTCCTTCTGGTCCATGCCGATGCCCTGATCCTCCACCGAGATATAGGCGTGGTCGTGTTTGCGCACCGCCGCCAGCGTGACCTGCGTGCGCGGCGGCGAGTACTTGATGGCGTTGGTTAGCAGGTTGTAGAAGGCGTATTCCATGAGCTCGCGGTCGCCGGTGAGCAGGATGTCCGCGGGCGCCGCTTCCGTCAGGATGCGGATCTGCTTGCGCTCGGCCAGGGGAAGCGCGCGCGTCACGCATCCGGCCATCAGTTCGCCGGCGCAGAAGGACTCCTTTTTAAGCTCCACTTGCCCGGCGGAGAGCCGCTCCACGCTGAGGAACATTTCGATCATGCGGCCCAGCCGCTTGGATTCGGTGTTGATCAGTTCGGCGATCTGTTTGCGTTTCTCCTCCGGCAGCGCATAGCGGCCCATCAGTTCGCTGGAACCTTGGATGGCGGTCAGCGGCGTGCGCATTTCGTGCGTGACGAAGTGAATGGTCTGGCGGTAGCGGTCGCGGTCGGCTTCGGACTTGCGCAGGCTGCGGCGCACCACCAACAACTGATAGCCGCCGGCGGTGATCAGCGCCAGCCACGCTGACGATACGGGGGTGCAGAAGGAGAAGACCACGCGGTCAGTAAAGAGCCAGTAAGGCGTCACGTGCGCGATCGCCAAAATGCCGGCGGCCAGCCCGATCGCCCGGCGGCCCGTGAAGCGGCTGTAAGTGAGGCCGAGAGCTACCACCAGCAGCGCGCTAAACGCCAGCACCGCCGATGACGGAGCGTCGGTCAGGAACAGACCCTGGGCGATGGTTTCGAACGCATTGGCGTGGATCTCGACGCCCACCATCGGCGTGCGCGTGGAGTAAGGCGTAAACAGCCAGTCCTTCGTCGCGGTCTGCGAGGTCACCCCCGCGAAGACCACCTTGCCGGAGAACTCCCGTGCGCGCCGGGGATCGTTGAGCAACGCCTGGAGCGACACGCGCGGAATGGGCATGGAAAGCGGTCTGTAACGGATGCGCATGAGTCGGCCGCCCGCGCGGGTGGAGGGGATCAGGCGGCCACCCACATCGAGATCCGCGGGCGATTCCACAATCTGAACGCCCGGTCCGCCGCGGCTCAGCCGGTAGGCTTCCAGCGACAACGCCCAACGGCGATCGCGATTCGCCGCCTTTTCGAGAGGCAAACTGCGGCCAACCGAATCCAGTTCGTCCGGCTCGGCATGCACGTGCCCTAGCGCGGCCGCCTGCGCGCGAAAGCGTGGCAGCGGATCCTCCCACGCGCTGCCATCGGGCAGCAACTGGCACGCCAGCACCAGATTGCGCGTGGCATGCAGGGCGTCTTCCAGGCGCGCGTCGATGGCGGGATCCGTGTTGTCGGCCAGGATCAAGTCCACCGCGACGGTCCTGGGCGAAGCGGCGGAGATCAGCCGCAGAGCATCGGCCAGCGGCTTGCGCAAACCGGGCACGCCGCCATACGCATTCAAGGACGGCTCATCGATGGCTAGCAGGATGCTTTGGGTTGTCCAGGTTGGCGGCTGGTATAAGCGGAACATCCAGTCATAGGCGTCGTTGTCGATCTGTGCGCCGAAGCTGGTCCAACTGGCCGTCAGCGCCACGGCAAAGGAAGCCGCCAGCAGTGCCCAGTAGATCGCGCTTTGGCGGCTAATACGCATTTCTCACGCGATTGGAGGGCGGGCAATCATGCCCGCAGCCGCCTTTTAGGCGGCNNCGGCTGCGGGCATGATTGCCCGCCCCACAAGAGACATTGCATCGTTCACCTGCCGAGAGCCTTCTCGATCTCGCCGGGATCGCGCGCGAGCGCGCCGCTCATCAGCTTCGCGCCGTCCTTGGTCACCAGCACCATGTCCTCGATACGGATGCCTATGCTCTCTTCGGGTATGTAGATGCCCGGCTCAACCGTGATGACATTGCCTTCGGCGAGCGGCTGGGTAAAATCGGTGGCATCGTGTACGTCCAGCCCGACATGATGGCTGACACCGTGCGTAAAGTACTTGCCCAGCGGCTCGCCATGAAGGTCCTTGCCGTGAGCGTCGATGTAATCGCGAGCGATCTTGCTGAGGTCGCGCAGCGGCAGGCCCGGCTTGATGGCGGCGATCACCGCGTTCTGCGCGCCCAGCACGATCTGGTATATCTCGCGCTGGCGCTTGCTGAACGGCGCGCCCACCGGGATGGTGCGCGTGATATCGGCGGCGTATCCGGCGCACTCCGCGCCCACGTCCATCAGCAGCAGCTCGCCGCGATCCATGCGGCGCGAATTGCGGGAATAGTGCAGCACGGTGCTGTTCGGACCCGATCCCACGATGGGCGCATAAGCGTGACGCTCGCATCCTTGGTCAAAATAGACCGCGGTCATTGCGGCGGCTACCTGATATTCGTATTCGCCCGGAGCCGCCCGCTTCCAGGCGGCGCGATGCGCTTCGAGCGTGACATCGATGGATCGCTGGATGAGTGACAGCTCCTCAGGCGACTTATGCATGCGCAGGCGCGCGATCGTCTGCCTGGCGTCGGAGATATCGCGCAGGGGAGCCAGCGCCTTAAGCTCGGTAGTGCTCTGCTCGCCAACGGTGTAAATGGCGGAATAGCGCTCCAGTTGCTTGCGTAACTCGCTCTCGAAGCTCTCCACGGGCAGCACGGTATCGAAGCCGGTAAGTTGGTTGATGTTGGCGTCATCCGGTCCGGCTTTGCGGCCGGTCCACTTTTCCTGGTCCGGATGGCGGCGCGGGAGGAACAGGAAATCGTGCGTCTTGCCGTCCTGCGGCGGTGTAACTAACAAGATCGCGCCGGGCTCCTGCCAGCCGGTGAGATAGTAGAAATTGGACTCCTGGAAGAAGCCTGTCCGGATGTCCTCCTCGCTCTTCTCGGTCTGGCCAAACAGCACCAACACGCCGTCGTGAAGCTTCTGGGATAGCTCTACGCGGCGCGCGCGATATTGGTCCGGGCCGGGCGCGGCGACTCCGGGCCGGGCAGCCAGCAGGGCGCAGAAGAAGTAGAGGAGGCGCATTCCTATCCAGTATAGCGGGCCTACCAAGAAAGAATAGCGAGCCCTACCGAGCCGCGACCATTACCGAGCCGCGACCGTGAGGGAGCGGTTTCCCCAAAGCGGTTAACACCCAACAAGAAATGCTTGCCATTTCGGATTCGGAGGTGGTAATCTGGAATTGCCGCGTCCGCGGAGATTCCATGCAAAACTCTGTTGTAATTGCTCTGTTGGCGTGCGCCGTTTGTGCACACGCCGCAAGTTACACCACTTACATAGGCGACGCCAACCAATACCAGGTGTCGGCCATCGCCACGGACGCGAACGGAAATACCTATATCACGGGCAGCCGCACCATAGAACCCGGCGCGCCTTCCCCGAACGGCGTGGGCGTGACGGACGTCTTCGTCACCAAGCTGGACCCATCCGGTAATCTCACGCTGCTCGGCACATTCAGTGGCAAGGCGATTGACCGGGCGAATGGGATCGCGGTCGACCCCTCCGGAAATATCTATGTCGTCGGCAACACGACTTCGACGGATTTTCCGCTGCACCATCCGCTGCAGAGCGTTGCATACACTTCGGGGCAGGGCATCGGCAACGGGACGGGCTTTCTGATGAAGCTGAGCGCGGATGGTACGGTGCTCTATTCGACCTACCTCGGCGGTACGGCTGGCTATAGCTCGCTCGCCAGCGTAGCCGCCGATGCGAAGGGAAATGCGTACGTTACGGGCACCACGGCGGCTCAGGACTATCCGCACACGCCGGGCATGCCGGCCGACTATGTGTCCAGTTTTGGCATCTATGACTTCTCGGGCGCGTTCTTCGCCAAAATCGATCCGGCAGGCAGCCAGATTTTGTATGCCGGGGCGCTCACCGGTCCGGTGCCTGGGTGCCAGACAAACTTGGAAGGCAGTTCCTGCCTGTTGATGTCCGCTCCCACCTCCGGCGCGGCGATCGCGGTGGACCCGGCGGGCAACGCGTACATCGCGGGCGACGCCGGCATGGCGCTACCGACCACCACCGGCGCGCTACTGACGGCTGGGATCGGCGCTTTCGTCGCCAAAGTGAATTCCGCCGGGACCGGCTTGGTTTATGTGACTTATCTCGGGGCCGGGAGTCTCGAGCCTACGGTCGGCACGCTTGCGACAGACTTCGTCTCCGCTATCGCCGCGGACGGAGCGGGGAATGCTTATGTCTCCGGCTTCACGGCGGACCTGGCGTTTCCGGCTACTGCGGGCGCGTTTCAAACCAAGCTCGCGGCTGCGGCAACTCCCCCATTCGTGGGTCCCTATGACGCATTCGTGGCCAAACTTAATCCCACCGGGAGCGCCATGGTGTGGGCGACTTACCTGGGCGGAACGAACACGGACCAGGCACAAACCATCGCCGTCGATTCCACGGGCAACGTGTGGGTTTCGGGAACCACAAGTTCCACCGACTTTCCTACCACGGTGTCCGTGGCGCCGGGCGGCGGCGAATTCCTGGCCGAGTTGAACTCCACTGGCTCGGCGCTTTCCTATTCGGCGATGTTCCCCGCCGATACCGTCGCGCAGGCGCTCGCAGTGGACGCCGGCGATACGGTACACATTGGCGGCGCCACAGGTCTGATCTCCGCCTTCTCGCCTGGCTCCGCGCCCGGCCAGACTTCCACCCCATGGATATTCGGCATCGCCAATGCCGCAGGTGGGGTTGTGTTAGGACGCCTCGCACCGGGTGAGTTGATCTCCATCTACGGGATGCACCTCGGCCCTGCGGCGCCAGTAACGGCGACATTCGATGCCGCCGGTTTCCTGCCCACGACGCTCGGGGCAGTGCAAGTGACGATCAATGGCACGCCAGCGCCATTGCTGTACGTCTCCGCGACGCAGATCAACGCGGTCGTGCCAGTGGAGCTGACGGCTGGGGCGGCGGCCGAATTGCAGATCGCGCAGAACGGCACGCCTTGGCCGGCCTTCCGGGTGATGGTCGATATCGCGGCGCCGCAGGTGTTTCAGAATTCGAGTGGGAGCGCCGTGGCGATTAACCAGGATGGCACGTTGAACTCAAAAACGAATCCGGCGCCGGCTGGATCGTATGTTTCAATCTGGGCCACCGGCACAGGCTACTTTCCCGGAAGCGACGGGCAAATGGCAACCGGCGCGAATCAGTTCTGTAGCCTGGCTGGTTATTGCACGATCATCGACGCAGCTCCGGGCAGCAGCGCCGTCAACGTACCCTACATAGGCGCCGCGCCAGACACGGTGAATGGCGTCGTCCAAATCAATTTCCAGGTTACGCCGAGCGGGTCCTACTATCTCAGTGTGGATGGAATCAACAGCGGATCGTTCGGCGTTTCCGTCACGCCCTAAAGCGGAGAATCTATGCAACGTCCTGCCCTAATTGCCCTGCTGGCGTGCGCCGTCTGTGCTCACGCTGCGAGTTACACCACTTACATAGGCGACGCGAATCAATACCAGGTGTCGGCCATCGCTGCGGATGCGACTGGAAACACGTACGTCGCGGGCAGCCGCGTCATCGTACCTGCCTCGATTTCCCCGCACAGTGGCGCGCTTACGGATGTCTTCGTCAGCAAGCTCGACCCATCGGGGAACGTCACCCTGCTGGCCACCTTCAGCGGCAAAGGGACGGACCAGGCGAACGGGATTGCGGTCGACCCCTCAGGGAATATCTATATCGTGGGCCAGACGACGTCGACGGACTTTCCGCTGCACCACCCGCTGCAGAGCGCTCCGTACCCCGGGGCGTATGTTCCGCTTCCCGTGGGGGTGAGCTTTCTCGCCGGGACGGGCTTTCTAATGAAGCTCAGCGCGGACGGCACGGTTCTCTATTCGACTTACTTTGGAGGCACCGAGAGCAGTAGCTCGCTGAACGGCGTGGCCGCCGATTCCGATGGGAATGCGTACGTCACGGGAACCACCAAAGCTTCTGACTATCCGCACACGCCGGGCCTGCCGGCCGGCACTGTGTCTGGCGCCACTTATTACGGCGACTCCGGCGCTCTCTTCGCCAAGGTTGACGCGACGGGAAGCCAGATTCTGTATGCCGGGGTCCTGACGGGCGATGCGCCCGAGTGCACCCTCGGAGACCTCGGCTGCCCACTCTATCCCGGCACCAGCGGAGCGGCGATCGCGGTGGACCCGGCAGGCAATGCGTATATCGCAGGGAACGCGGGCGGTGGGGACCTGCCCACCACCCCTGGAGCGCTGCTGACAGATGGGATTGGCGCTTTCGTCGCCAAGGTAAACTCCGCCGGAACCGGCATGGTTTACGTGACTTATCTGGGGCCTGGCATTAGCGGGCTTGGCAGTACCTCTGCTGCGGATTTCGTTTACGCTATTGCGGCAGACGGAGCGGGGAACGCTTATATCTCCGGCACCACGCTGGACCCGGCCTTTCCGGCGACGGCTGGCGCGTTTCAGACCACGCTCTCCCCATTGTCTTCCTTCGTGGCCAAGCTCAACCCCTCGGGAAACGCCATGGTGTGGGCCACCTTCCTGGGGGGGCCAGGAGGCTATCAAGTGTGTCAAGCGCAAACCGTGGCCACCGACTCCGCGGGCAACGTGTGGGTGTCGGGAAGCACGCTATCCAGCGGTTTTCCTACCACTGTGTCCGTGATCCCGGGCGGGGGTGAATTTCTGGCGGAGTTGAACTCCACCGGATCGGCGCTCGTCTATTCGGCGCTCTTCCCCAGCGGCATGGTGGCGGCGGCGCTCGCGGTGGATTCGAGCGGCATGGTGCACGTTGGCGGAGCCACCGGTCTGATCTCCGCCTTCTCGCCCGGCTCCGCGCCCGGTCAGACTTCCGCGCCGTGGATGTTTGGCGTGGCCAACGCCGCAGGCGGATCCCTGTCGGGACGCCTCGCGCCGGGTGAGGTGATCTCGATTTACGGACTCCACCTCGGCCCGGTGACGCCGGTTGCGGCGACGTTTGATGCGGCCGGCTTCCTGCCGACGCTGCTCGGGGGAGTGCAAGTGACGATCGACGGCATTCCGGCGCCGTTGCTGTACGTCTCCGATACGCAGATCAATGCGGTGGCGCCCGTGGAACTGACCGCCGGGTCCGCGGTCGCATTGCAAATCGCGCAGAGCGGCGCGCCTCTGCCGGATTTCCGAGTGATGGTAGATATCGCCGCGCCAGGAGTGTTTCTGAATCCCGACGGAAGCGCCGCGGCGATCAACCAGGATGGCACCGTGAATTCAGAAGCCAATCCCGCGCCGGTGGGGTCGTACGTCTCGATCTGGGCCACGGGCACGGGCTACTTTCCCGGGAGCGACGGACAACTGGCAACCGGCGCGAACGAGTTCTGTAGTCTGACGGCATCCTGTAATGTCGTTAGCTTGTTCGATGGCAGCCCAGCCAACCTATACTACATTGGCGCAGCTCCCGGCATGGTGAATGGCGTCGTGCAGATCGACTTCCAAGTTACTTCTCCCATGTATGGCTACTATCTCAGTGTCGATGGAATTAACAGCGGAATCTTCGGCGTCTCTACGACGCCCTGAGGAAGCAAATAGGCAAACGATGCGAACACGTAGGTACACACTCACAACTGGCGGAGCGCTCTTCATGGCGCTCCTGATGTTCACCGGACACGCAGCGGCGCAAACGCTGACCACGCTTGCGACCTTCACCAGCGCGCCCAGCGACGGGATCGAACCATCAGGTGTAGTGATCGGCCCAGGCGGGGTGCTCTACGGCACCACCCAGACCGGCGGAAGCACGAACAACGGCACGGTGTTCTCGTTAACTCCGCCGGCGTCTCCAGGCGGCGCGTGGACCGAAGTAGTGCTCTACAATTTCACCGGTGGCGCTGACGGCAAGTGGCCCGCAGGTGTCGTGATCGGCAGTGGCGGGGTGCTTTACGGCAGCGCCAGCTACGGCGGAACTGTCACTGATATTTGTGAAGACGGGTGCGGCACGGTGTTCTCAGTAACGCCGCCGGCATCCCCCGGCGGAGCCTGGACTGAGAGCGTGCTTTACAGCTTCGCGGGTGGGACGGATGGGAGCGTTCCCACATCAGGTGTAGTGATCGGCAACGGCGGGGTGCTTTACGGCACGACCTCCACTGGCGGAACCGCGAACGGTGGCACGGTGTTCTCCTTGACACCGCCCAAAGGAGCGTCTTCCGGGGCCGGCGGCGCCTGGAGCGAAGCCGTGCTCTACAGCTTCACGGGCGGCTTCGACCAACCGCTCGCTGGTGCCACGGGGGTGGTAATTGGAGCTGGCGGGGTACTGTACGGCGCCGCGCAAACCGGCGGCACCGAAACCGGCTCTAGCTGCGATCCATTTGGCTGCGCCATGGTATTCTCCTTGACCCCACCAAAAGCCGGGGCCGGCGGCGCTTGGACCCAGGCTGTGCTTTACAGTTTCCCCGGCGGCAGCCTTTCGGGGGTGGCGATCGGCAATGGCGGGGTGCTGTATGGCACGACCGCCGGCACGATTAGCAACACGGTGTTCTCCTTGACTCCGCCGGCGTCCCCCGGAACCGGTAACTGGACCGAGGCCGTTCTCTACACCTTCGGCGCTGGCGGTGCGGGCGACGTGGCCGGTAGCTCCGGTGTGGTAGTCGGCAACGGAGGGATACTCTACGGTACCGCGTCGGGCGGCGGCGCCTCGGAATTGGGCGGGGTGTTTTCCTTGACCCCGCCGGCAGGATCCGGGGGCGCTTGGACTGAGACCGTGCTATACAGCTTCATGGGCGGCAACGACGGCTCACAACCCTTCGCCGGAGTAGTGATCGGCAGCGGAGGGGTTCTCTACGGCGCTACTGCCACTGGTGGCCCCGCGTACGCAGGAACTGTATTCTCCCTGACGCCGCCCACGTCCGCGAGCGCCGCCTGGACCGAGAGCGTGCTCTACGCCTTCACTGGCGGGAGCCCGGGGATCGGCGTCCTGTCAGGGTTGGCGGTCGGCAATGGAGGGGTGCTTTATGGCACGACCGAAGGGGGCGGAGCGGGGTCCTGCCCAAGAGGCTGCGGGACCGTCTTCTCAGTGACCCCGCCGGCAACGGGACCCTCTGGGCCTGGCGCTTGGACTGCGAATGTTCTGTACCGATTCACTGGCGGGAGCGACGGGGCTTATCCGGTTGCGGGTGTCGCGGTCGCCAGCAACGGCGTACTCTACGGCACCACGGAGTACGGCGGGACCGGGACGTGCACGCCGAGGGCGCAGCAGACCCCAGGCTCAGGCTGCGGAGTCGTGTTTTCTCTGACCCCGCCGACTTCTCCAGGAGACGCGTGGACTGAAACCACTCTCCACAGTTTCACCACTGCCAATGGGACCTGCTACCCGCCCCTTGACATCTGCAACGGCTACAGCGACGGATTCTATCCCGCTACGGGACTCGCAATCGGCAGTGGCGGGGTACTTTACGGCACCACCGGGTTCGGTGGAACAATGAACGGCGGCACGCTCTTCTCTTTGGCCCCACCTGCGTCCGCGTCCGACGGATGGACCGAATCAGTGCTCTACAATTTCACCGCCCTAAGCGCGTACGACGGTCCCATTTCGGCTGGCCCCAGCGGCCTGGTGATCGGCGCTGACGGGACGCTCTATGGCACGACCGCCGTGGGCGGAAGCGGTACAGGTGGACCGTACTGCCCGGAAGGTTGCGGCACGGTGTTCTCATTGACTCCGCCGGCAGGGGGGGCTGAGAGCACGCTTTACAGCTTCATCCCTGGCATCGGCAACGCCACCAATCCCACTGCGGGTGTAGTGATCGGCGGGCCTGGAGGGAACCCGGTGCTGTACGGCACTACCTTACAGGGAAGTTTCTATCAGGGCGGTGTATTCTCCTTGGCCCCGCCCTTATCCCCTGGCGGCGATTGGACCGAAGCCGTGCTCTACAATTTCCCCGCGCCAAGCTACGCAGGCTACGGCGGACCCAGCGGCGTAGTGACCGGTAGCAGTGGGGTGCTCTTCGGCACGGCCCCTTACAGTGGTTCTGGTCCATGCATCGTATACGGCAACATTGGTTGTGGAAGCGTGTTTGCGTTGATTCCGCCGCCATCGCCCGACGGCGTGTGGTCGGAGGCCACGGTCTACAACTTCATCGGCGGCAGCGACGGCGCATTTCCCCGCACCGGCGTGGTGGTGGGAGGTAGCGGAGTGCTCTACGGCACCACCCAGGCCACCGCAAATACGGGCACGGTGTTCGCGTTGACCGTAGGCAACGGTCTTGCGCCGTCGGTCAACCTCGGCGGCGTGGTGAACGCGGCCAGCTATACTGCGCCGGTGGCTCCCGGCAGCATCGCTACGGCCTTCGGCAATTTCCTCCTATCGTCGCCGCTCAGTGCCACGGAATCGCCGTTGCCCGACGGGATCTCCGGACTTTCCTTGCAATTCAACGGCGGGATCCAAGCGCCTCTGTTCTACGTTTCCAGTTCGCAGGTCAATTTTCAGGTGCCATGGGAAGTGTCCAGCCAATCGACGCTTGCCGCGACGCTGGATAATGCCGCCAGTGCCGCCCAAACGGTTAATGTCGCGCCCGTCGCGCCGGCCATCTTCACCACCAACGCCTCAGGCTCGGGCCAGGGGGCAATCCTCGATACATCCTACCGGCTGGTGGATTCTACAAACCCGGTGGCCGCGGGTAGCTACGTGCTGATCTACTGTACCGGTCTCGGGACGGTCGGCAATCAACCCGCGACCGGCTCACCCGCTCCCAGCGACCCGCTGGCGTGGTCGGCCATACCCACGGTGACAATTGGCGGAGCGGCGGCTAACGTGCAATTCTCCGGCCTCGCACCCGGCTATGTAGGCCTGTACCAGGTGAACGCGCAGGTGCCCGCCGGGTCGGCCACGGGATCTGCCGTCCCGGTTGTAATTTCGATGGGCGGCGTCACATCGAACACGGTGACCATGGCGGTCGAATGAGTTCGGGATGATATACGCTCACGCCGGGCGCACATCCCGCAGCACGGCGCCCCATGGCGGCCCGCCACGCGCGGCTGCATAAGCGTCGTCCTCCAGCGTGAAGGCCACATCCACGCGCGCGCCGGCCTGCAATTCCGCCGCGCGTTCGGAGAAGTTCCAGGCCTTCATCGGCAGCGTGCGCCCGTTCTGCCGCAGGCTCAGGCGCAGGTGCTTCTCCTTCATCACCGCAGGTGGACCTGCCACCTCCAGGTTCAGCGCGGCGAACAGCGGCGCCGGATTGCCGCAGCCGAAAGGCGCCAGGTTGAGAACTTCCGCCACGCTGCGGTCGTCGATCTCACGGAATTCCAGCAGCGCGTCGATCTCCAACTGTGGCGCCAGATCCGCGAGCGTCAGCCGCGCGGCGGCATACTCGTTGAAGCGCGCGCGGAACAAGGCAACCTTATCGGACGCCAGAGTCACACCTGCGGCCTGCCGGTGCCCGCCGAACCGCTCGAACAATTCCGACATGGACTCCAGCGCCTCCAGCAGATGGAACCGCGGGATGCTGCGTCCGGAACCCTGCGTCCGGCCATCTTCCGGGTCGCGGCTGAGCACAAAGACGGGCCGGTGGAAGCGCGTCACCAGGCGCGAGGCCACGATGCCCAATATGCCGCGATGCCAGTTGTCGGCCGCGAATACCAGCGCGCGCTGCCCATCTTCGATCGGCACGCGCTCGCACTCCTCCACGATCTGCTGGGTGACCTCCGCTTCCGCCTGCTGGCGCTCGCCATTCAGCATATGCAGTTGCCCGGCTAGCACGCGCGCCCGCGCGGGATCGCCGGTCAGGAACATCTCGATCACGGCGTTGGCCGTATCCATGCGCCCGGCGGCGTTGATGCGCGGCGCGATGCGGAAGGCCACGCTAGTGGCGGACGGCACGCGCCCGCCGCTGAAGCCGGCCACGTCCAGCAGCGCGCGCAGCCCAGGATTGCGCACGTCGCCCAGGCCGCTCAGCCCGTGCTTTACGATGATGCGGTTCTCGCCCATCAGCGGCACGACGTCGGCGACCGTGCCGATGGCCACCAGCTTCAGAAACGATTCGATGACCCGCTGCAGCTTACCGGTCGGCCAATCGAGCGAGGCGAGCAGCGCCTGCACCAGCTTGAAAGCCACACCCACGCCGCACAGGTTTTTGTCGGGATAAGCGCAGTCCGGCCGGTTGGGATTCAGCACGGCCAGCGCCGGCGGCAGTTCGGCTTCGGGCAGATGGTGGTCGGTGACGATCACGTCGATCGACAGCTCATTGGCGCGCCGCACCACTTCCGCCGCGCGAATGCCGGTGTCCACGCTGACGATCAGCTTGACGCCCTCGGCGGCGGCCTTTTCCACCACGTCGGCGCGCATTCCGTAGCCGTCGCGCAGCCGGTGCGGGATGAAGAACGACGCCGCGCCGCCGGCCATCTCGATGGCTTTTTTCAGGATGACCACGGAGGTGGTGCCGTCCACGTCGTAATCGCCGTAGATCAGGATTTGCTCGCCGCCGGCAATCGCCCGCCGCAGCCGCGCGACAGCTTCGGACATGCCGCGCAACGCGCCGGGGGGATGCAGATCGGCGAGCGATGGATCGAGGAAGCGGCGCGCGGCTTCCGGATCGCCCAACTCACGGGCCAACAGAACGCGCGCGGCGGGCAGGCCGATACCCAGCGCCGCGGCCAACGCCTGGGCTTCCTGCGGGTTGCCTTGGGGAATCAGCCAGCGAGCCTGCATGGGCAATGCGGCGCGTCAGTTATTCGAAAAATAGCCGAAGGAGCCGTCGTCTTCCTGTTCCGTTTCGTCGGCCGGCAGATGCACCGCGATCTCGTCGCCGATGCTCAAGAATTCGTCGTACCAGTCGGGGCGGATTTCATACACATACATGCGGGCGTGGTGATCGAAGGCCAATTCCAGCGAGCAGGTCACGCCTTCGTGTACGCGCAGCTCGCGCAGCCGGGCTTGCAGGTCGCGGCGTTCTTCGCGGCTCAAATCGCAGTCGTCAAGTTCCTCGACAGCCTCGTCGATTTCCGGGGCGTCGAACTCGCGCGAGGCGAACAGAATCATCTTGGCGCCGGTCTTGCGCGCGGTATCCAGGAACATCTGGTAATCGGGGTAACGTTCCACGTCCCAGGGCACGATAGGCAGGCCTTCCAACCCGCCCGGAGCGCTGCGGAAGACGGCAAATTCCGACTGCTCGAGGTACCCCAGGATTTCCTGCTTCAACGTGTCCAGATTCAGGTCCATAAGTCCTTCTTTGCGCTTAAGCCAACACCAGGATATCAGAGGGTGAGGCTAAATCGCGGGCCGATGGAGTCACGATCGTTTTGGGCCCGATGTAAATCTTTCGGGATTGCTTGATGGCGGTGCGCACATCCTCCTCGCAGACGAAGTCCACGATCTGCGGCTTGGGGGGCGCGGGCGCGGGCGCCGGTGCGGGTGTCTCGCAGGCGGGGCAGGAAGCGTGGGGCAGACCATCGCGTTTAGTGGTCTGCCGCTCGGGCAAGGCAGACGACACAAAACGATCGTCTGCCCCACCAGCGCCCCGGCGCGCCAGGAATCTATCCACGACGTCCGTGGCGGTGCCCGCCGCGGGGACCTTCGCCGCCGGAGTCTCGAACGCCTCGGCCGGTGTGCGCACCGCGTAGGCCAGGCGCTTGATGTTATAGAGATGCTGCGGCCCCACGTTGTCGCTGGTGATATTGCCCGCCGCCGCGCCGCAGCCCAGCGTCATGGACGGGAATACATTGGTGGTGATGCCGGTGGAACCTTGCGGCGTCGGCGTATTCACCAGTACGCGATTGGCCGGCATGCGCTGCGCGTATTCGCGAATGCGCGCGTCGTCGGTGGAGTAGATCGCGCAAGTGTGTCCCAGCCCGCCGAAGCGCAGCAGGCTCTCGCAAATGTTCATCCCGGAGGCGAAATCTTTCACCCAGTACACTGCCAACACCGGCGACAGCTTCTCCATGGAAAGCGGATGCTGCTTGCCGACGCCATCCAACTCCACCACCAGAATAGACGTCTCCGCCGGAACCGTGAACCCCGCCATGTTCGCGATCTTGGTGGGCGCTTGTCCCACGCACGCGGGATTGATGGTCCAGTTCGGCGTCACCAGCAAGCGGGCCAGCGCCTGCTTCTGTTCCGCGTTGCAGAAATGCGCTTTGCCGGCCTTCAACTCGGCCAGCACGCGGTCCTTCAGCACATCTTCCACCACGATGGCCTGCTCGCTGGAGCAGACCGTGCCGTAGTCGAACGACTTGCCTTCGATAACTTTGGCGATGGCTTCGGGGATAGCAGCGGTGCGCTCGATCAGCACCGGCACGTTGCCCGGTCCCACGCCGAAAGCGGGCTTGCCGCTGGAGTAGGCCGCCCGCACGATGCCATGTCCGCCGGTGGAGAGAATCACGCCGGTGCGCTCATGGCGCATCAGAGCGTTGGTGCCGTCCAGACTGGCGTAGCCCAGGCACTGGACGATATCTTCGGGCGCGCCGGCTTCGAGCGCCGCGCGATACAGCAGGTCGGCGGTGGCGCAGGTGGAGCGCACGGCGCGCGGATGCGGGCTGAGCACGATGGCATTGCCGGCTTTGAGCGAAATCAGGATCTTGAAAATCGCGGTAGAGGTGGGATTGGTGGTGGGCAGGATGGCGGCCACTACGCCCACCGGGACGGCATACTCCACGATGCGCTCTTCGGGAATCTCGCGCAGCATCCCGATGGTGCGCATGCCGCGCATCTTGCGCGGCAGCAGGTCCGCGTTCAGCAGGTTCTTGGCGATCTTGTCTTTAACGTTGCCGTAGCCGGTTTCTTCGACCGCCATGGCGGCCAGACGTTCGGCGTTGTCGCGGCCCGCGGCGGCCATGCGTTCCACGATCGCATCCACCTGATCCTGGCTGTACACACGGTACTTCTGCCAGGCGGCGTAGGCCTTCTCCACCTTGGTGCGGACCTCTTGAATGGAGACGAGGTCTTTGTCTTCGAGCATCAGCCGAGAGATTTCTTGACCGGTCCAGCGCCAGGCAGCACCTTTTCGGTCTCCTCATGCGGGCGCGGAATGACGTGTACGGCCACCAGTTCGCCGACGCGCCGGGCGGCGGCTGCGCCGGCGTCGGTGGCGGCCTTAACGGCGCCCACGTCGCCGCGCACGCTGACCACGACGTATCCGGCGCCGATGAATTCCTTGCCGGTGAGCACCACGTTGGCCGTCTTCACCATGGCGTCGGCCGCTTCGATTGCGCCGATCAGTCCCTTCGTTTCGATCAGGCCAAGGGCCTCCATCGACATTATTTGCCTCCAGTACGGAATGAAACTCTACCGTATCACAGAAGAGGGGGCCGGGGGTTAGGTTGCGCAGCTCCGGGCGCTCTAACCGTTCTGGGGAAACCGCTCCCTCACGGTCGCGGCTCGGCAACAGTCGCGTTGATTTCGCAGGGCTTACCGAGCCGCGACCGTTAGGGAGTGCCCCATGGCCCTGCGGGCCACCAAACCAAAGGCAATGAAGACGCACGGAGTAGTGGGGCGGGCGCCCTCGCCCGCGGACCGGCGCAGACCGTCCCCGAACCTTAGTGCGCAGTTCTAGTACAAGGCGGTTTGCATTGTCGCAGATCCAAACGTATGCTTCTCGCATGCAGGCAGACATCGGCGCCCACCAATCCCGCGAGGAACTGGAGAGTTATTCCTTGGGAAGACTGGCTGCCTCGCGGGCGGCTGCCTTGGAGCGGCACCTTCTAATCTGCCAGCGGTGCCGCGCGAAACTCAACGCCATCGAACCCTGCAACTTCGTGCATTACACCAGCGATGGGCCTTTCTATTCCCGCATCACGAAACTGCGCGCGGGATCGTTCATTGCCCGGCATTGGGGCCGGAGCGTGGAAGGTGGCAAGGCGTTTCGCACGCGCAAGGGCGCGAAGGCATACCTGGCGCGCACGTTCTCCCGGATGTTCCCGGAGCACGCCTGCACGGCGCGCTGCGGCGCCACGAATGGGGTCTAAGGAGTACCAGACCTGAATAGCTGCAATCGCCGCCGCGGATGATATAATCTTCTGTTCGGCACGGCGAATCGGAGTCCGGGGAAATGGACAAGTCGCTGGGTCTGGTGATGACCGGCGGAGGGGCGCGCGGCGCCTACCAGGCGGGTGTCCTGGAGCGCATTGGAGAGATCCAGCGGATTCGCGCGCAAGGCAATCCGTTCGCCATCATCGGAGGCACTTCAGCCGGCGCCATCAATGGCGGCGCCCTGGCCGCGGGCAGCTACGATTTCGCGTCAACCACCGAAACCCTGGCGCGGCTCTGGTCCAACCTCAAACCTTCGGACGTTTTTCGCTGCGATGTCCTGACGCAGGCGCAGAATTCTCTTACCTGGATCATGGACCTCTCGTTTGGAGGAATTGCGGGCGGGGGGAACGCCCATTCCCTGTTAGATGCCGCGCCCTTGAATCATTTTCTCAAGAAGCACCTGGATTGCGACCGCATCGAAGCCAACATCAAAGGCGGGTTCCTCTACGCCCTTGCGGTTTCCGCGACCAACTACAACTCGGGGAAAAGTTACCTGTTCATTCAAGGGAAAAAAGGCCATCCGATGTGGAACAGGAGCCGGCGCGTGACCCTGGCGACCCGGATTACGGTGGATCATATTTGCGCGTCGGCGGCCATCCCTTTGGTCTTCCGCCCGGTGAAGCTGCAGACGGCGCTGGGGACGGCCTTCTTCGGCGATGGCTGCATCCGCCTCCAGCAGCCTCTCAGCCCGGTGGTGCGCCTGGGGGCGAAAAGGATCGTGGCGATCGGCGCGCGCGGCGAAAGCCTAGAACATCAGGAAGAAGCCACGGATCACAGAGATCCTTCGCTGGCGCAGATCATGGGAGTGCTCTTCAATGTCATGTTTCTGGATCATCTGGCGACGGACATCGAGCATTTGGAGCGGCTGAATCAGTTGCTCAGCGATGGCCACATCGGACAGCAGGGCACGGAAGCGTGCGAGAAGATGCGTCCTCTCAAAGTGCTGGCCCTCACGCCTTCCGTCAATCTGTCCCAAGTGGCCGAGGTGCACCAGAAGGACATGCCGTATCTGATCCAGTATTTCATCAACAGCCTGGGGCGGGACGCGGCTTCGTGCGCCGATCTGATGAGCTATCTGCTCTTCACGTCGAAGTACACCAAGGAACTGATCGAGATTGGCTACGGCGACGCGGACAAGCGCATCGACGAGATCGAGAGCTTCCTGTATACGGCTTAGAAGATAAGGTGCACGTGGGCCCGTGGCCTGCGGCGGCCTCTCAGGCCGCCTGCCTTTATTCCTTCGGGAAATTCGCGTTGGCCTTCACTTCGTTCAACTGGGCCGTATGGCGCTGGCTATGGGCCGAAAGCAGCAGAATCCACTGATAGCCGTCCATGGTCTTCAGCACCGGATGATCGAAGAAGTGGCCGCGCAAGTCGTCCTGCGTATCGCGCACGTAGGCGATGGTGCGCTCGCGGCTCTGCTTGAAATGTTCGATGGTCTCCTGCGGCGTGGCGAACGTCTGCTTGGGTCGAAGCTGCTCGGGCGCCTGGAATTTATGCGAACGATCCACGACGGCCTTCAGGATGAAGTCGTCCGTCACCGCCGATGTCTTGTCCGGCGCCGCCGGCGCCTGCACGATCTTGGTAACGCTGCCGAAGATCAGGTCCTCGCTAAGGGCGATGTGCTCCGCGCATTCGGCCACCGACCAGGTCTTCTCATCGGGCTTGAAATTCCATTGCGCCGCGGAAAGGCCGGCCACCGAATCCAGGAACTGCTGGCGGCTGGCGGTCAGCTCGGCAATGGCGCGGTCGCGCTCGGCTTGGGTGAGGCTCGCCGCGAATACGGGTGCGACGGCCAGGGTTAGCGGAAGAATACAGATCAGCTTTTTCATTCTTCCTATACTGCCAGATTTTTCGGTAGTGGGTCAATTTGCGTAGCATCGCCTTGGAGGGCGGCCAATCTTGGCCGCAGCCGCCTTTNNATTGCAAACTGACCCACTACCGATTTTTCGGGCCAGCGGGGCTACGCCTTAACCGGTTTGTTGACCACTTTCTGGTTCTTGTCGTCCCAGTACAGGACGCGCCCTTCGCGGTAAGACTGCACCGCCATGGAGATGGTGACCTGCGCGTGGAAGCCCGTGTCGACATCCAGCGTAGGTTTCTCGCGCGTGCGCATGCAATCCAGGAAGTTGGTGATGTGCGTCACCATTTCGTTCTTCTGCTCCACCGGAATCCTGGTCTCCACATCGTCGCCGAACTTGGCCTTGTAGGCGTCGTCGATCACGCGGCGCTCGGGTAGCAGCGTGATGTGGTCGGTGCGGCCCTCGAACATGCCGTGGTCCACCATGACGATAGTGCCCTCGTGGCCGCGGATCAGACCCGGGATATGGTGGGAGTTCGCCATGGTGGAAGTCAGCACCAGAGAATGGCCCTGCGGGAATTCCGCCATCAGGTGGAAGGTGTCCGGCACCTCGCGCTCGTCTTTGAATATGTAGATGCCGCCGCTCGCCGATACTTTGCTCGGGAATTGCGGCTCGGACCAACAGATATTCAACGGCGCCACCACGTGGAAGAACAGGTCCGTAGCGATGCCGCCCGAATAATCCCAATACTTGCGGAAGCGGAAGAAGCGGTCGGCGTCGAAGGCGCGTTTGGGCGCTTTGCCCAGCCACATCTTCCAGTCGATGTAGTTCTCGTCCTTCCCGTCGGGGCCGGCGCCCTCGTCGATGGGCCAGTTCCACTCGCCTTCTTTCGAGTTGCGGTGATAGGAGCCCTGGCTCATGATCATCTTGCCGATGGCGCCGTCGGCGATGTACTTCTTGGCCAGGTGCCACTGCAAGGCCGAGGTGGTCTGCGACCCGACCTGCAGCACGCGCTTGGTCTCCTTGACGGTTTGGGAAAGGTGCCGGGCCTCCTCGATGGTGTGGCACATGGGCTTTTCGAGATATACGTCCTTGCCATGGTCCAGAGCCTCCAGCGCGATGGGGGCATGCCAGTGATCGGGCGTGGCCACCACCACGGCATCGATATCCGCGCGGTTAATGATCTCGCGGTAGTCCAGGTAGCCGTCGCACTTGTGCTTTTCGGCGGCCTGTCTCTTGCGCTTTTCGTAGACGTCGGCCACCGCCACGATCTTGCAGGCGCCGGTGCGCTCGCCGATGGTGGCATACTGGCCGGCTAAATAGGAGCCGCGTCCGCCGACGCCGATGATGCCTACGTTGATGCGGTCGTTGGCGCCAATGACCTTTCCAGTGGCCGCCGCCTTAGCAGGCTTGGCGAACATCTCCCTGGCGGCCCCGAGCGCGCCGGTAACCACGGCGGTCTTGACCATGAAATCTCTGCGATTGACGGAGTCTTGATTGTCGGGCATGGACACACCTCTCTCTAGTTGGCTTAAAGGATCAGTGTACCCGAAATCGCGATGGGTAGCGCGGCTGGAGGGCGGGCAATCATGCCCGCAGCCGCCTTTCAAGGCGGCTAGAGCCGGCTAAGAGCCAGCTTGCGCGAGATTCGCTCGCGAAAAGGCCGATTAACAATCGGCCTGCAGGTTACCGACCTGCCCCACAGCACATGGCCAAAGTCCGGAGCCGGCTAAAAGCCGGCTGCGCCCTCCAACTCGGTGAGCGCCACGGTATTATGAAAATTCGGCCCGCGGAGCGACTCTCATGACCAACGAGCAACTCGACCAACTTTCGATCAACACCATTCGCACCCTCTCCATGGACGCGGTGCAGCAAGCCAACTCCGGACATCCCGGCGCGCCCATGGCGCTGGCGCCGGTGGCCTACACGGTGTGGCAGCATTTCCTGCGCTTCGATCCCGAAGATCCCATTTGGCCCAACCGCGACCGTTTCGTGCTCTCCAACGGCCACGCCTCCATGCTGCTTTATTCGCTGCTGCATCTGTGCGGCGTAAAGACCGTCAAGCCGCAATACGAGACGCTCGGCGAACTGGCCGTCAAGCTGGAAGACATTGAGCGTTTCCGGCAGCTCGACAGCCGTTGTCCCGGCCACCCCGAATACCGCTGGACGTCGGGCGTCGAAACCACCACCGGTCCGCTGGGTCAAGGCGTCGGCAATAGCGTCGGCATGGCCATGGCGCGCTGGTGGATGGCGAAGCATTTCAACCGTCCCGGCTTCGACATGTTCGATTACGACGTCTACGCCATTTGCGGCGATGGCGACATGATGGAGGGCATCAGCGGGGAAGCCGCGTCGCTGGCGGGCCACCATCGCCTTTCCAATCTTTGCTGGATTTACGACAACAACAAGATCACCATCGAAGGCCATACCGCGCTGGCGTTCAGCGAGGACGTGGCCACCCGCTTCATCGGCTATGGCTGGAATGTCACGCGCGTCGGCGATGCCAACGATCTGGAGATGCTGGAACGCGCGCTGCACGTGTTCAAGAGCACCAGCGACCGGCCCACCCTCATCATCGTCGACAGCCATATCGCTTACGGTGCGCCGCACAAACAGGACACCAGCGGAGCGCACGGCGAGCCGTTGGGAGAAGAGGAAGTGCGCCTCGCCAAGCGCGCTTACGGCTGGCCCGAAGACGCCAAATTCCTGGTCCCCGAAGGCGTGCGGGAGCACTTCCGCGCGGGGATGGGCGAGCGCGGCCAGCAGTTGCGCGACGCCTGGAGGGCTCGCTTCGAGGAATACAAAGCCGAATATGCGGACCTGGCCGGCCAGCTCGACAGCATGCTGCATCGGCAGCTTCCGGAAGGCTGGGACAAGGATTTGCCCACGTTCCCCGCCGATGCCAAGGGTCTGGCCACGCGCGATTCGTCCGGCCGGGTGCTGAACAAGATCGCCTGGAACGTTCCGTGGCTGATGGGCGGCGCGGCGGACCTGTTCCCTTCCACCAAGACACGCCTCACCTTCGAAGGCGCCGGCGACTTCGAAGCCGACGATCGCGGCGGACGCAACATGCACTTCGGCATCCGCGAGCACGCCATGGGCGCCATCGTGAACGGGTTGTCGCTCTCCAAGATCCGGGCTTACGGCTCCACGTTCCTGATTTTCAGCGATTACATGAAGCCGCCTATCCGGCTCGCCGCCATCATGGATCTGCCGGTGATCCACATCTTCACCCACGATTCGATCGGCGTGGGCGAAGACGGCCCCACGCACCAGCCCATCGAGCAGCTTGCCGCCCTGCGTGCGGTGCCCGGGCTGATTACGCTGCGGCCCGCGGATGCCAACGAAGTGGTGGAGTGCTGGCGGTTCACCATGAAACAGCGCCATCAACCGGTGGCGCTGATCCTCACGCGGCAGGCGGTGCCGACAGTCGATCGCACGAAATATGCGGCGGCATCGGGCGTGGAGAAAGGCGCTTACATTCTCGCCGACGCGCCCGGCGGCAAGCCCGACGTCCTGCTGCTGGCCACCGGCAGCGAAGTATCTTTATGCGTGCAGGCCTATGAACAGCTCGCGGCGGAAGGCGTGAAGGCGCGCGTGGTGAGTATGCCGAGTTGGGAGCTGTTTGAGCGGCAGCCGCGGGAGTATCGCGAGACGGTCCTGCCGCCGGCGGTAACGGCGCGCGTTTCCGTGGAGCAGGCATCCGTTCTGGGATGGGACCGTTACGTCGGTCCGCGCGGGCGCACGATCGGCATGCACACGTTCGGCGCGTCCGCGCCATTGAAAGAAGTACAGAAAAAATTCGGATTTCTGCCGGCCACCGTGGTGGCCGCCGCCCGCGAAGTACTGGGCAACGCTACCGAGCCGCGACCGTAAGGGAGCGGTTCTAGTTCACCCACGGCCCGCGCCCGGAACCGTGCTTTCGCATGTATACCTGGAATTTCTTCTTGGCGCGCTGCATCTTGTAGTTGCGGTACCAGCGGCGCACCTCGTACGTATCCAACTTCGGAAAACGCACTTTCAGGTAAAGCAGGCCGAAGATCATCCCGCCCAGGTGCGCGACCTCGCTGACGGCGCCGTTGACGTTAAGCGATCCCAGCAGCGCCATCGCGCCATAAATCATGACGAAATACTTCGCCTGGATAGGAAACACGAAAAAGAAAAGGATTATCGTTTCCGGATAAAGCACACCGAAAGCCAGCAGCACTCCGAAGATGGCCCCGGATGCGCCGATCGTCCCCCGCGGGTCGCCCAACAGCATTTTCACGGTGACGTCGCAAACCCCCGCGCCGATCCCGCACAGAAAATAGTACTTCAGAAACTTCCGCGTTCCCCAGTCTCTTTCCAGCGTGGCGCCGAACATCCACAGCGTGAGCATGTTGAAGAGCAGGTGCAGGATACTGCCGTGCAGGAACAGGTAGGTCGCCAGTTCCCAGATGGCGAAATGATACACCACCGCCCGCGGGACCAAAGCGAACGGACTGAAAATATCCCCGAAGCCGGCCTGTTGTGCCAGGTAACCCAGCACGAAGACCGCGGTATTGCTAATGAGCAGCCATTTCACGCCATTCGGGAAATTACCCGATGAAAAAATGGCGTTTAATTTGTACCTGGTGCTGTGCCGCATCGAGGGCCTTAACGGTTAGGATAGCATTGTCTTGTGGGGCAGCCGCCTCAGTGGGGCGGGCGGGCAGGCGGGCACCAAGCTGCCCCACATTATTCGGATAATCCGTCCCTGTTATATTTAGCTTTGGCACGGCGGGCTTAAGGAGGTTTTGCATGCAGTCCAGACGTAGTTTTATGGTGGGCGCAATCACCGCGGCGTCGGCCGCGCGCGTACTCGGCGCGAATGAGCGCATTCGCCTCGGCCTGATTGGCGCGGGCGGCCGCGGCAACCATCTCGTGAATATGGCCAATGCCAACGGCGGCATTGAGTGGGTGGCTCTTTGCGACGCCTGGGACCACCGGCGCGATGAAACCGCCGGCCGGTTGGGTGTTCCGGTGAAGAAGTACGGCGACTATCGCGCGCTGCTCGATCACAAAGACATCGATGCGGTGATCGTAGCGACCTGGGATCACATGCACTCGCGCATCGCCTGCGATGCGTGCCGCGCGGGGAAGGACGTGTTTGTCGAAAAGCCGATGACCTCGCTGCCCATGCAGGGCGTGGAGATGGTGCAGGCGGTGCGCGACACGCATCGTATCGTCGAAGTGGGCGTGCAGCAGCGCTCCATGCCGCACTTTATCGAAGCCAAGCAGAAGTTCATCGACAGCGGCGCGATCGGCAAGGTCAACATGGTGCGCACATTCTGGAACGCGAACAGCGGGTACCTGGAAAAGCCGCCGGCCGGTATGGACAACAAGCCCGAGGGCCTGGATTGGGACACGGCGCTCGGATGGCTTCCCAAAATTCCGTGGGACCCCAAGCGCTATTTCAATCGGTTTGCGTACTGGGATTTCTCCACCGGCGGCCAGACCGGCGGGCTGTTCGTCCACCTGGTGGACGTCGTGCACTGGTACCTGGATCTCACGCGGGCGCGCTCGGCCGTGGCGCTGGGCGGCGTCTACCTGTACAACGACGGGCGCGATACGGCGGACAACATCAACGGGATCGTGGAATATCCGGACAACCTGGTGGTCTCCTTCGAGGCTACCATCACCGACATGATTTTGAAGGAGTCCGTCGATATCTGCTTTCACGGCGCCAACGGGCGGTTGTCCATCTTTCGCCAGGGGTACCGGTTTACTCCGGCCGAAAAAGGCGCGCCGGAGGTCACCGGCGGCACGTCGCGCGAAGAGGCGCACATGGGAAACTTCCTCGCCTGCGTCAGGACGCGGAAGCAGCCTAACGCGGACGTGGTTTCGGGACACTATTCGGCGCTGTCGTGCCATCTCATGAATCTCGCT
Organism: Bryobacterales bacterium; assembly: GCA_003166475.1. Classification (GTDB taxonomy): domain Bacteria; phylum Acidobacteriota; class Terriglobia; order Bryobacterales; family Bryobacteraceae; genus Bog-159. Next base: position 29,973 of record PMVV01000242.1, read on the forward strand.
TATAAGCAAGGCGCGCGAACGTTCTGGCAGCGCGAGTGGGATGTTTAGCTTTCCTTAGCCACACAAAGGAGTTTCCTATGAGCATTTCTATTGGCGTAAACATGGAGTTCGTCCGTCACGAGGATCTGTCGTTCGCCGCGGGCGTGCGGCGCGCCGCGCAACTCGGCTTCCGCTATGTCGAGCCGATGGTGCACAACGGCCGCGAACTGTTGAGCGAGGCCGGTTACTTCCATTCCGTTTCGCTTGACGACGAGCCTTTGGAAATCAAGGCGCTGCTGGAAGAGAACGGCGTCGCGGCCTCGGGCTTGAGCGCGCATTGCCCGCTGATGCGGCCGGAGATCAGCGTTCCGTACCTGCAGAAGGCGATCCGTTTTGCGGCCGCCATCGGAGCCCCGGTGGTCAACACCGACGAGGGTATCCGGCCCGCCTGGCTGAGCGACGACGACATCTGGCCAGTGATGCGCTACACGCTGACCGCCGCGCTGCGCACCGCTCAGCACTACGGCATCTACATCGGGATCGAGCCGCACCAGAGCATCTCCCGGACTACGGCTGGTCTCTGCCGCATCGGTGGCCTGGTGGATTCGCCTTTCTTGAAATTCAACTACGACACGGGCAACGCGTACCTGGCCGGCGAGGACCCTTACGAAGGTTTGCGCGCCGTACGCGACCGCCTGATACACGTGCACGCCAAGGACATCGCCATCGCGCACGCCGAGGCCGAACGAGGCAAGGTCACCGGTACGCCGGTGGGCTGCGCTTGCGGAGACGGGGTGATCGATTGGGGAAGGGTGATCGCCATCCTGCAGGAGGTCGATTGGAGCGGCGTGTTGAGCTGCGAATGCGGCACGTCCGAACAAGCCCGGCGCAGCCTGCTGCACCTGGAGGCGCTGTTGCGGCCGGTGGAGGCCGTGTCTTTCCGAGCCGCGACCGTAAAGGAGCGGTTGCATGCGTAGGCTGGCGGCCCTGGCGCTGGCGGCTGCCGCGTTACATCCCGCGCTCGGCGCTGCGCCGATTCGTACGCTGATCTTCTCCGGTCAGAACAACCATGGCTGGCGCACGACCACTCCTTACCTCGAAAACCTGCTGACCGCCTCCGGCCGCTTCGAGGTTCGGGTGGAAGAAGAACCCGCCGGAGTGACCGCCGCGACGCTGGCCCATTACGATTTGATCGTGGTCGATTACCAGGGGCCGCGCTGGGGCGATGCGACCGAGCGGGCGGTGGCCGATTTCGTCGCTTCCGGCAAGGGGCTGGTCGCCGTACATGGATCGAGCTACGCCTTCAGCGGGCTGGATATTCTAGGGCCGGGGCACGTCCGCACCGGGCGCACCGAGCCGCCTTGGCTCGCGTGGGCCGCAATGCTGGGAGGCACCTGGGCGGGCGACCCGCCACGCAGCTTTCATGCGCCGCGCCACCTTTTCACGGTGAAATTCACCGATCCCAGCCACCCCATCGCGCAAGGCATGGGCAGCGGCTTTCAGACTTTGGACGAACTCTACCACGGGATGCATTTCCTCCCGTCCGCCCATCCGATCGCCACCGCCTATGACGACCCGTCCATCGGCGGCACGGGCGCCGATGAACCGGTCCTGCTGACCGTGAACTACGGAAAGGGCCGCGTCTTTTACACCGCGCTGGGCCATGAGGTGCCCGCCATGCAGGAAGCGGGCTTCGCCATCACCTTCGTGCGCGGCGCCGAGTGGGCCGCCAGCGGAAACGTGACGCTGCCGCCAGTCGTTCCGGCGAGCCGTGCGGCGCACCCCCTGCGCGTCGAAGTAGTCACCGGGGGGCATCCCTTCGACCCAGAATTCTACGAGCTTTTCGTTGGCCGGCCGGATCTGGAAGTGACCGTCACCGGCCATCCCGACGCTTATACGCGCGATCTTCGAACCGAGACGGATGTGCTGGTGCTGTATGACCTGGTTTCCGAAATCGGCGACCAGAAGCGCGACAACCTCAGGGCCTTCCTGGAGGCGGGTCGTGGCCTCGTGGTATTGCACCACGCCATCGCCGATTTCGGTTCGTGGCCATGGTGGAGCGAGCAGGTGGTGGGTGGAAAATACCTGTTGCAGCCCGAGGGCGGGCGGCCCGCCTCCACCTACAAGCACGACGAAGATATCTTGGTCCGGGCAGTGGGGACGCACGCCATCACGCGCGGTCTTGCCCCGCTGCACCTCCGCGATGAAACCTACCACGGGATGTGGATCTCGCCGCGGGTGAACGTGATACTTGAAACCAGCAACCCATCGAGCGATGGGCCGGTGGCGTGGATCGGCCCGTACGACAAGTCGCGCGTCGTGTACATCCAGCTTGGACACGGTCGCCTTGCCCAGCAGAATCCGGACTACCAGGAACTGGTGCATCGGGCCGTTTTATGGGCCGCGGGACGGCTTGAATAAGCGGGGGCAGCGTCTTCGATGGGCGCGCGACATAAAAGTGGAGATTCCGGCAACGCCACTTGAACCGCCGGATCGCAGCACCTCAGCGCTATCCGCGTTCATCTGCGTTCATCCGCGGCCAGATGTGCTTTTCTTCCGGCCCAACGCGAAAACCAAAACCCCATATTGGCCGCGGATGAACGCAGATGGACGCGGATAAAGAACAAGCCAGACGGGAGTTTTCCTGAGCGGACCAAGCGTACAAAGCCGGGGCGCCCAAGACATTCAGCGCCCGGGAAGCGGGTTCCCTTCGCCCGGCGTGGCGGGTCGAGCGGCCTGCAGTACGGGTACGCAAGGATGGCGCGCTTGCATTTTCTTCCCGTTTGCGGTTACCCTAAATTCGTTCGAAGATTGCCGGTGTTTTTTGGGAAGCTGGTGCAAATCCAGCACGGCCCCGCCACTGTAAGCGTGGAGGACCGGTCGCATGAGCCACTGTCCTAGCGGATGGGAAGGCTGACTGGTTCGTGGAAGCGCAAGTCAGGAGACCGACCGGCAAGACTCCGTAATTGCGGCTCTCGAGGGAGGAGCCTACAATGCGCTTTCTGGTCATCTGGCTGGGGCTATTGCCCGCAGCCGCCGCAACTCAGTTCACCGTCCATGGAACCGTGCTCGATCCGTCCGGCGCTGCCATTGCCGCCGCGCAGGTATCCGCCGTTAACAGGTTGGGCGTAGCTCAACAAACCACCACGGACCAGGCGGGCGGTTTCACGCTAAAGCTCGCCGAGGCTGGTGTGCACCTCGTGGTTACCGCGCCCGGTTTCGAAACGAAGAGCATCCCGCTGGCCGGGACATCCGCCCCGGAGCCTCTCACCGTGCATTTGAATCTCGCGCCGCAAGTGGATTCGGTGCGGGTGTCGGGGTCGGCGATCGACGTGCCGCTCAGCGAGCAGGGCAGCAGCATCGCCATCGTGCCGCGCGAGGAGATCGCGGAACGCAACGAAGGCCTGGCGGTGGATCTGCTTCGCTACATGCCTGGAATCACGATCGGCCAGAGCGGCGGTGCCGGCGCCGTGGCCGACATGTTCATCCGCGGCGGCAACTACAATTTCACGCTGGTGCAGATCGATGGCGTCCCCGTGAACTCGGTCGGCGGCGGTTTCGACTTCGCGCACATTCCCACCGATTGGCTGGATCGCGTGGAGGTGATCGAAGGGGCGCAATCGTCGGTCTACGGGGCCTATGCCAATAGCGGCGTGGTCAATTTCGCCACGCGCACGGCGGCCGATTCGCCACAACTTGAAGTGCTCGCCGAGGGGGGCACTTATGCGGAGCACCGGTTCGCGCTGGGCGCCTCCGGTACGCTGGCGGGCTTTGGCGTGGCCGCATTCGCTTCGCAGCTTGGAGACAACGGCCCGGTTCCCAACAGCGACTACCGCAATGACAATGTGGCGCTGCACGTCACGCGCTCGTTCGGCAGGCAAAGCCTGTCGTTCGGCGGCGACTACAATGCCAACGACGTGGGAAGCCCCGGCCCTTACGGTTCCGATCCGGGGCACGATTTCACCGGACTCGACACCATCACCCGCGACAAGAACGATTTCTCCGACTACTTCCTGCATCATCAGATCGATTTCTCGCCGCGCTTTCGCCAGGAGACGTTCGCCAGTTTCTTCCTGGAAAACAGCGGGTACGCCAGCCCCTACGGGTTCAGTTACGAGAAGGATCTGCGCGGGCAGTTCGAGACGCGCAGCATTGTCAGCGTGGCGCGCTGGTACACGGCGGCGTTCGGCGTCAGCCTGGCGCGCGAGGAAGTCAAGAACACTTACATCAGCGACGATAACTTCAATGCTTTTCCGATACGCCGCGATGACGCGGGCATCTATTGGGAGAATCGTTTCCGGGTTGGCAGCCGGTTCTACTTCAATGCCGGCGTGCGCGGCGAGATCATCGGCACGCCGTCCATTCCGGAGAATACGCCGGATGGCCGGCCGGCATTCCCGGCCAACACGGTGGCCAAGGTCAACCCCAAACTGGCGGCAACTTACGTGCGAGGCAGCACGCGGCTGCATAGCTCGTTCGGTACGGGGATTCGCCCGCCCGCCGGGCTGGAACTCGCGTTCACCAACAATCCGGCGTTGAAGCCCGAGCGCACGGCCAGCTTCGATTTCGGCGTGGAGCAGCGCGTGTTTGGCGACAAGCTGTCGCTGGATGCGACTTACTTCTACAACCGGTTCTACGATCTGATCGTCTCGCTGGGCGGTAATCTGGCGGTGCTGAGCGCCTTTCAGACCGACAACCTGTCGAACGCGCGGGCGCAGGGCGCGGAACTGACGGCACGTTACCGCCCGGCGCGTTGGATGTCGCTGACGGGATCTTACACCTATCTCGCTTCGGAGGTCCTATCGCTGAATGGCTCCACGGGCCTCGCGCCGATTCCTTTCTCCGTGGGTCAGGAACTGATCCGGCGGCCCGCGAATTCCGGCTCGTTCGTTTCAACTTTCAGCCGTGGCCGGGTTTCGGCCAATGTCACTGGTTACTTTCGCGGCTCCGACCTGGACGTAGATCCGACCTATGGCGCGTCGGCTGGCCTCTATCCCTGCCGCGGCTTTGTGGATGTGGGGGTCAACCTGAATATCCGCTTGGGCGGTGGGCTGACGGCGTATGGAAACCTGCGCAATGCGCTGAACCAGTCTTACGAGGAAGTCTTGGG
>PMVV01000261.1 GCA_003166475.1 Bryobacterales bacterium
GCACTTTACCGGACACTAGTGAGATTGGCGGTGCGGCAAGACGCCATATCCGCGCCGGCTGACAAGTCAGTATGACGTTTGTGCGGGCAATCCTGCAAGGCAATCCTGCCCGCAGCCGGCCTTTGCGACCACGACGGCGCGCGCCGTGAAAGCAGGAGCCGCCTGAAAGGCGGCTGCGGCCATGATTGGCCGCCCCACGGCGCAACCGAACTGCTATTATTCTATGAGGGACTATCTGTACGATGTACTAGCGTGTTGTGTCCATGAATAAACTAGACAATCCGACGGCCGCCCGTGGGGTAGGCCATCGGTTTTGGTGGCCTGCCATGTTGTATATCGGCAAACGCAGACGACATGAAACGATCGTCTGCGCCACATGTGCTGGTTATCACTGCGCCGCATGAAATGAATAGGCCTTACCGATGGCTGGCGCAGTATTATGACGAGCTCTTTGCGTCGTTTCGGGGTCCGATGGATGCGGCGCGTGAGCGCGTACTGGGTGCGATCTTGCCCGGCGTTGAAACGGCCTGCGATCTGGCATGCGGCACGGGAACGACTGCCCTCGCGCTGGCACGCAGGGGCATCGACATGTACGCCGTGGATCTGTCGCCGTCGATGCGCCGGCTTGCCCGCGAGAAGGCTGCCCGCGACCGACTGCCGCTGCACGTGCTGCGGGGCGACATGCGGAGTTTCCGGCTGCCGGAAGCGGTGGACCTGATCACGTGCGAATTCGATGCGCTCAATCATGTTCCGCGCAGAGCCGACCTGCGGAGGGTCGCCAAGGCTGTGGCGCGAGCCCTACGGCCCGGCGGCCACTTCTTCTTCGACGTGAACAACTCGCTGGGGTTCGAGCGATACTGGACGGGCACCGTTTGGTTCGAGACGCCGCACGTGGTGGTGGTGATGCGCAGCGGCCATAACCGCAAGGCCGACCGCGCCTGGTGCGATATCGACTTGTTCATCCGGGACGGGCGCTGCTGGCGGCGGCGGCGCGAACGCGTGGATGAGGTTTGCTGGGATTCCGGCGAGATGCGGCGGGTGTTCCAGGAGAGCGGGTTTGAGTTGTTGCGCGGCTGGGACGCGGCGCCCTTTTTTAAGAAGGACAATCCGATGATTGGGCTGGGATGCCGCACGGTTTATCTGGCGCGGAAGAAGGCGGCCTGAGAGGCCGCCGCAGGCTGAGAGCCTGCCCCACGATTATTTCTGCTCTAGGATGGCTACGCCCCAAGGTTCCAGGGTTAGGGCACCGCTGTTCGCTAAGGGATGGTTCGAGAGCAACTCCTGGCCCGCGGCGTATGGGTAAACGATGCGCTGCGGGATCGAGGAGAAGTTGAAGTAATAGTGGATGACCTTGCCGGCGCGGCCAGTGCCGTGTTTCACCTTTACGGCGGCGGGCAACTTCTGGTCTGGTCCGATCAGTTGCGCCTGCTCGAGGACACGTTCCAGCACTTTCTGCTGCAGCCCGTCGCTCAGCACGGAGCCTTCGTAGGTGACTATGCCCTTGCCGAAATGGTTCTCCGTAATGGCCGGATACTTGCCGAAAAACGGGTGATCGTAGTAGGCCAGCGCGGTGGCTTTGTCGAGCAGCAGCATATCCGCCCAGTCGCTCACGTGGTTTTCGGCGCCTGCATGGAAGGGGTCGCCCCTGGGCGCCAGCGGCTTCTCTAGGTTGGAAAACTCCTGATAGTGGAAGCCGGCGGCATCGCGCAACGGCCCCGGAGCCATGACGTGGCGGACGGTGGAGTACTCGTCGCAGAAGCCGCTCTTCAGCGTCAGTACCAGGTGACCGCCCGCGCGCGCGTAATCGGCCAGACGCCCCAGCAGCGCGTCACTGGCGATATACAGCGGCGGCACGACGACCACTTTGTAGGCGCTCAAGTCTTGGGTCTCGGGGAAGACGAAATCCACGCCGGCGTTCAAGCGGTAGAGCGCCCGGTACAGGCGGCGCAATTCCAGGTCATAGCCGCCAGGATTGCTCCACGGCATATCGCCGGCGGGATGCGACACCAGAAACGGCATGAAGTCGGTGGCGCGGCGCGAATCGTTGCTGTAGAGCAGCGCCACGGGGTGAGACGCCTTCAGGTCCACGATGCGCGGGCCGATGCGCTGCAATTCATGCGCGGTGCGCGACACCTCGGCATAAGCGCGGCCCGGTTCCAGATCGTGCGACAGCACGCCCTTCCAGTAGGTCTCCTGGCCGTAATGCAGCGAGTGCCAATGCCAGTATTCGACCATGTTGGCGCCGGTAGCGGCCATCAGGTAGACATCCTGGCGCAGTTGACCGTCGTAGGGCGGAAATTGCGTGCGTGAATCCCAGCCGATGGTCTGGGCGTTGATTTCAGTCACCAGGTAGTTTGCGCCTTTCAGCGAGCGCGCAAAATCTCCGCCGTAGCTGGAGCCTTCGCCGTCGTAGCGATCCTGCGTCGGATGGTAGGGATTGATGCCCACGATATCCAGGCTCTTGGAGATGGCGTATTCGTTGACGTCGGACCGGGTAGCGCCGCCGAAATCCTGCATAACGAACTGATCGGGACGCAGGTATTCGCGCACCAGCGCACCCTGCCACGCCAGGTAACGGGTCGCCAGCGAGTCCTGGTAGCGGTCCCATTCGAGTTTCCAGCCGGGATTCAGAATCCCGTTGCGCGGCGGAATCTCGGACCAGTCATGCAAGCCCTGGCCCCAATAGACCAGCCCCCAGATCTTGTTCAGGCGGTCGATGCTGGAGAACTTATCCTGCAGGTAGCGCACAAATCCGGCCTGCACATTGGGACCGGCCGTGCCGTACGAAGTGGTCTCGTTGTCGATCTGGTAGCCGATGACCGCGCGGTTGTCGCGATAATGCTCGGCGATCTTGCGGATGACGCGCTCGGCATAGCGCAGAAAGTCCGGGTTGGTGACGTCCATGTTCTGGCGAATGCCGTAAGTGGCTTTTTGGCCGTCCATGCGGGTCACCAGAATCTCGGGATGCGCTTTGAACATCCACGGCGGAATCGAGTAGGTGGGCGTGCCCATGATGACGCGAATATGCGCGCGCGCGAGCCGTTCGACGATGCGGTCCATCCAGGCGAATTCGAACTGGCCATCCTGCGGCTCCCAAACACTCCACGTGGATTCGCCGACGCGGACCACGCTGATGCCGGCCTGCTGCATCAACTGGACGTCTTTGTCCAGCCGGTCCTCCGGCATGTACTCCTCGTAGAAGGCCGCGCCATAGAGGACCGTGTCCATGTTGCCGGGGGAAAATTTTTCGGGGGGCTGCGCTGGTGCTTGGCTTGCGGCAACGGCGAGCAGAAGCAGCGTCGAGGTTTTCATAGAAGGCTCATCGTATCAGAAGGGGGTTTTGGGATTTGGGCAGATCAGGCGCAACACCTGCGGGAGCACTTCGGCATCGATGGGCAGCGTTCCCACAGGCTCGCCATCGAGTTCCAGGGGCGCCGCACTTTCCGCTTCCACGCGCACGCGCTTGGCCTGCCAGTGCCGCACCTTCGGGTATGTGTAGATCTCCCCGGAATAAAGTATCGGCAGGTGCCTGACCACCTCGGCGAGGCTGACCTGCTCCACCAGCGTGATGTGGATCAGCCCGTTGTCGATGGCCGCTGCCGGCGCAATCAGGATGCCGCCTCCCTGGTATCGGCCGTTGGCCAGCGACACGATGGTCACGCCGAACGTTCCGGTGTCCACGCCGTCCAGGAACAGGCGAACTTTGTAGACGCAACCCGCTGCCAGCTTGGGGATACAGGCGGCCAGGTAGCGGAGACTGCCGGGCAGAAAGCGCCATCCGTCGCGCACCGCAAGCGTCACCAGACCGCCCAGTCCGATGCTGGCCATGTTGACAAAATAACGCTCAGTGGGGCCGTCGGGGCCCTGGAACCGGGTTCGAATCGCGTCCACCTTGCGGCAATGGGCGGCAGCCAGCGTTTCTACGGCATCGCTCAGGCTGCCGAGACCCAGCGTGCGCGCGAAGTCGCCGCCGCTGGCGATGGGCAACACGCCGATGCGGACATCGCACTGGTTCGAGAGCAGCCCGTTGACGACCTCGTTCAGTGTGCCATCGCCGCCGGCGGCGATTACCGGATCGAAACCGGCCGACGCCAATTCGTGCGCCAACAGGCCTGCGTCGCCCGCCTTTCTGGTGAAGCGAACTTCCACCTGGCCCAGATGCCGGGTCAACATTTTGGCCACCCTGGGCCAGCGGAAGCGCGCTATGCCGGACTCGGCGTGCGCGTTCACGATCACCGCCGCCTTCATGTAGCTGATAGTAGTATGGGTAACGGCAAAATGGAACCACAGATGGACACAGAGGGACACAGATAAAGGATTCGCCGTCGATTACGGCAGTGCGGGCATGCCACGAGTGGCGGGTCTTATCTGTGTGCATCTGTGTCCATCTGTGGTTGCATTCTGAAGCAGGGGCCGGAAATTCGGTTGCATCCATGTACAATTGTTTCCATGCGAACGATGGTTCTGGTAGTACTAAATCTCTCGGTCTCGGCCGTTGCTTTCGGCCAAGCCGGTACGTGTGCCGGGATGAGCCTGGGTCCGCTGGCTTCCTTGAACGGCTTCGTGCCGTTCCCATCCAACAACCTTTGGAACACGGACATCTCCAACGCTCCGGTGGACCCCAACTCCGCGAACCTGATTAACTACATCGGCGCTAGCGTAACCTTGCACCCCGATTTCGGGGCCGGCCAGTACGACGGACAGAGCATGGGCATTCCCTATCAGATCGAGGCCGGCACACAGGCCAAAGTGCCGGTGAGAATCACCGAATACCCCAGCAACAGCGATCCGGGCCCCATGCCGATCCCGGCCAATGCGCTGATCGAGGGATATCCGCATCCGGGCAATGGCGACCGTCACGTGCTGGTTCTGGACCAGGGCGGTTGCTGGCTTTACGAGCTGTACTACTCGTTCACCAGCAGCGGCGCGTGGTCCGCCGGTTCGACCGCCGTGTGGGACATGACCATCGACGAGCAGCGCCCTTATACGTGGACGTCGGCCGACGCGGCCGGCTTACCCATCTTCGCCGGGCTGGTGCGCTACGACGAAGTGGCCGCCGGCGCCATCAACCATGCCGTGCGTTTTACCGTGCCCGTTACGCAGGAGGCTTTCACGCCGCCTGCATCGCATTGGGCGTCCAGCACCACCGACGCGAACGCGCCGCCCATGGGCATGCGGATGCGGCTCAAGGCCAGCTTCGATATTTCGGGGTTTTCGCCGGCCAATCGGGTGGTCCTGAAGGCGCTCCAGAAGTACGGCATGATTCTGGCCGATAATGGCAGCGCCATCTACATCACCGGCATGCCTGACGCGCATTGGAACAACAACGACCTTGGCGCGCTGAAGAACATCACGGCATCGAGTTTCGATGTGGTCCTGATGAACCCGATCTACACGCCGGCGAACGTACCCACCGGGCCATCGCCCGCGATCGCCAGCTTCACGGCCAATCCCACGACTGTGAGCGCTGGCCAGCCGGTCACGCTCAGTTGGAGTGTGACAGGAGCCATTTACAATATCGTCAGCCCGCAGGTCGGGCCGGTGCGTGGAACCAGCGTGGTGGTGAATCCCACCGCTACGACGACCTATGGCCTTTGCTCGACCAACCAGTACGGACGGAAGATCGCGAAGGTCACGGTCACAGTGCAGTAGTCGCCGCACGGTACCGATTCGTCCGACGGCCGTATTCCCCGACTCACTTATGGGCGTTTCAGTACGGAATGACGGCACTTACTGAGCCGGCATTCGGAAGTCTTGTGCGGAAACGCCGATTGGAATGAAGAGGCTGCGAGCTTTCCAATACACTGATTTATAAGAGCGTCTGAGCTGTAAGGTGCATCCGGCCGCGCTGGTATTCAAGTGTGACGAAATATTTCCGGCAAATAGTTCTGGTAAGCGTCGCCGAAAACCTGTATAATCCCTTGCTAGGCGCGATTTCGTGAGTCATTTGCGTTAATTGCGCACGACTCAGAGGGAATTCAGGAGGCGAACATGGATTTTGTCGAGCGTATCTTCCACATAAGTCCGGATCACGGATCTGGTTTAACCGAAATTGCCATCTTTGCGGTGCTGGTGGCCATACCGCTGCTCTTCGCAGCCCTGCGGAACAGATCGAGACGAGCCTGTGCGGGCCCCAGCGAACTCGGCAAAATCACGCCACTGAAAAGCTGAAAAAGAGCAAATAAGGAGGAGACTAAATGTCCACAGTGATCCACGGTCCGCGGGTCAATCGCCGCGTGACCTGCGACTCGAATCCGGAAAACGCGCGCAGCGAGTCCGATATAGCCGTTAACCCGCTGAACCCGTATAACATGGTGGGCTCGTCGAAGCGATTTACGAACATCACCGGCTATGCCTTCTCTCTCGCGGCATACGCCACCTTCGACGGCGGACAAACCTGGGCCGAAACGATCCTGCCGCTTACCGATACAAACGGGACCGTCTATCCCAGCACCACAGATCCGGCAGTGGCGTTCGACGACTTAGGGAATGTCTACATCGTCGCATTGCCGTGGCTGGGCGAAGCCGGCCCGAACGCCGGGCAGACCATCGGGATGAGCGTGTACCAGTCTACCGACGGCGGCAGGACGTGGAACACACCGGTATTGATCCACTCGAGCACCACCGACGATAAGCAAGCTGTGTGGGCGGACACCAATCCGAGCAGTCCTTTCAAGGGGAACGTTTACGCTGCGTGGGACGACACTTCCTTCACGGGCAATATGCTGTTCGCACGCACCACTAACCATGGAGCGTCGTGGAAAGGCATCACGCAAGGAGGCGTCGATCAGCCGGCCGGAACGCCCATCCCGGGCATCTCCGATTCCTTCTCTCCGGAGATCACGGTGGCCGCCGATGGGACGGTGATCGTCGTCTGGGTGGCGGGAGAGACAGAAGACACCGTAAAAATCGTGACTTCCAGTGACGGCGGATCCACGTTTTCAGCGCCAGGGGTGGTCGCCAGCGGAATCTCAAACCTGTTTCAGACGCAGCCTACGCTGGGCGGCTTTCCGGTCTTTCCCGGCGCCTCGTTCCGGCTGATAACCTACGGCACGGATACAACCAGCGGAAGCAACCTTACCGTTGCGTGGGCGGATTCGCGCGAAGGAAATTGCCGCATTTACTACCGGCACTCGCCGAACCTGGGGAGCAGTTGGGACGGCCCGGCATCCGGTCAGCCGCTACTGACGGGCGGGGTAGCGTCTGGCGGGAAGATGCAGGATTTCCACCCGCAACTGGCAACCACGCCAACTGGCGAGGTCGGCTGTGTCTTCTACGAATACGGCCCGTTTAGTGAAGGAGAGGGGTTTACCGAGAACCTGATCGACGTGGTTCTGGCTGTTTCGACTGACGGCGGCGCCACTTTTACAAACCGGGTCACCGTCTCGGATCAGCCCTGGAATCCCGCGATCGACGCTCCCAATGCGGACGCGAAACCAGAGGTCACTTTCATCGGCGACTACTTCGGTTTGGCCGCCAGTTCGCTTGGATTCTTCCCGTTCTGGACAGATACGCGCCCGGGCATCCAGGAAATGTTCATTGCGCGGCTGTCGCTGTATCCAGCCGATCTGTATATCGGAGACGGGCCGGGGGACACCGGCGACGTGCCGTCGCCCGACGCCGTCTTTTGGGAATCGCCGAATATCGTGGTGCGGCACCAACCGGACGGAGACACCACTTTTGTCGACCAGGGCCTGCTCAGGGATGGCGTCACGAATCACTATGTCTACGGCCGGGCAACCAATCGCGGACCGAATGACACGGCGGCCGCTACCTTGGCCGTAACGGTAGGCAATTTCCCGTCATTGCTCGGTTTGCCTGGTTCCGAATTCTGGTATCCACAGGACTGGTACCGCGAGGATTGGAACACGCCGGCGCTGCGCAACAATCATTTGTATTTAGGCGAAAGCGCGCCGCTGGCGATCCCCAACGGCGGGACTGTGATTCTGGGACCGGTGTTGTGGCCGGCGGCACAGATTCCCGTGGAGGGAACCTGGCATCCGTGCCTGTTGGGCGAAGTACGATGCGGAAACGACGACTCGGCAGGCGGTTTTAACGGTGCGGATATTCCCGCGGACCCGTCGGATACGTGTCCCCATGGCTCATTCGTTTATGGCAACAATAATGTCTGCCAGCGCAACCTGACTTACGACCCGCTGCCGAAGAAAAAAAGGGGCGAGGCGAGAGTCGAACTTCCATTTATTGTGGGGAGCGTGTGGGACAACAAGCCTCGGTCTGTCGAAGTGATTGTGGACAAGGGCCGCGAGTTGGCGGCCGTTCCGATGACCCTGCGGATGGACTGTGTGACTCTTCCGGGTACGGCCGGAGGGGGTGTCAAGCCAGAGCCGCCATGTTGCGAACCAGGCGAGATCGTCTTTACCGGCAAATGCCGCGTGATCGTTCGCGTAGGCAAATGCGAAGCGGGAGAAATCATTACCACTCCCGGGACGGTATGGCGGGCAGTCTGTCCCGAGAAACACAAGCCTGCCGCGCTGCCTGCGCCGGCCACGGGCGGGAAGGGCCTGGAAGCTCGAAGCAAAGGCAGAACATGGCAACTCGAGCAGCGACGCTCGGTCGTGGGTTTCACTGTCGCCGCTCGCGAGATACGCAAACTGACGCTTACGTTCACGGCGCCCCACGGGCTGCAAGAGAACGCCACAGTGCGGATATCGGAACGCAAAGACGGCAAGTTCATCACCGGAGGCGTGTCGATACAGTTGCAGGTCCCTTGACGGCGGCATAACAGCGGCAGCCACCGCGCGACCGGAGCCGCGACTGTCTACTCGATTTCCCAGGGGATTGGGTCGGAGCGGTGCGACCATGCCGGCCTGCGCATCCGCCGTGTCCAGGGGGCCGGACCACATAGGATGTTTCTCGACCTGCGGACAGTCCGCGCGGCCCTCCGGCGCTAAGAACAACGTGCAAAGCGCGTCGCGGCGCCTTACCGCGGAATCACCGGCAGCACCAGCGCGGACGGGTGCTGCGCGTCGTGATAAATCCGCTGGCTGGCCTTCACCAGGCGCGTCGATCCCGCGATGGGCTCGCCCGTATTCAGGTTGCGATTGAACCTCGGAAAATTGCTGCTCGATACATACAGCCGGATGCGGTGCCCAGCTTTGAACAGGTTGCTGGTGGCCCACAGGTCGATCGAGTATTCGTAGATCTTGCCTGGCTCGATCGGCTCCGCCTGCGTGGTCGAATTGCGATACCGCGCGCGCACGATGCCGTCGGTCAGGAAACGCGCGTAGCCCGATGGCTCCACATCCGCCAGCAGCGCGGTGAAATCCGTATCCACCGCCGAACTCGACGCGTAGAGGGTGGCCTTGACCCAGCCGGTCGCCTCCACGTCCCTGGTTAGCGGCGGCGTGGAGAAGACCAGCACGTCCGGCCGGCCTTCGTTGGGGCGCTGATCGGCGGGGCCGGGCGGAAGCTGATTGTTGCCGCAGCATAGCCGTCCGCCAATGGTGGGGACGGGGTTCGCCGGGTCGTATTCGTACGCCGCCGGTTCCTCTGTGCCCGCCGCATCGGTCGAGAGTGCGCCGTTGCGCAGATAATACTTCGTGTAGCGGGTGCGCGCCAGGGGGAACTCCCGCTCGTCGCGCCACGCGTTTTCGCCCATGATGAAGAGGCGCACCGGCGCACCCGTGGCATACTCGTTGCGCACCCCTTTCAGCGCGTAATCGTACCAGCGCAGGATGGTGCCGTCGGAATCCAGCACCGCGCTCTTGCCGAAGGTGACGTCGCCGATTTTGCCTTCGGGCGAGGTGTCGGCGTGCGCCCAAGGACCCAGCAGCAGCCGCTGATCGGCGCGCGCGGGCGAAGCGCTGCGCATCCCCACGTAATTCTGGATGGTGCCCTTCAGGAAGATGTCATGCCAGCCGCCGGCGTGCAGCGCCTTCACGTTCATCGTCGCGTAATGGTCGGAGATCTTCCACGGCCGCCAGTAGTCGTCGTGGCGTTCGTGCGCCACCCAATCGCGGAAGTAAGGCGCCAGCGCGGAAACCGGAGGCAGTTCGAGCATGCGATAGGTATCCACGGGCAATTGCGCCACCCACGATTTGGGGTCCTGGAGCCCGCTCGCTTTGCGCCGTAAAGTATCGACCGCCAGACCGCTCGACCACGAACTGGCGAACCATTGCATGAGCGCGCCGTTCTGGTAGGTCCAGCCGTCGTAATACTCCGACGCCGTTACATAGGGCTGAATGGCAACCAGGTGGGGCGGGGAAGAGATGGCCGCGAGCATCTGCGTCGCGCCCACGTAAGAGCCGCCGAACATGCCGACTTTGCCGTTGGCGTAGGGCAGGCTGGCGGCCCACTCGACGGTATCGTAGCCATCCTGGCTTTCGTAGCGGAAAGGATAGAATTCGCCTTGCGAATCGAAGCGTCCGCGAGTGTCCTGAATGACGACGACATAGCCGTGGGCGGCCATTGCCGACGCCGAACCAGCGCCGCCCGCCCTATTGTACGGCGTGCGCTCGAGCAGCACGGGAAACTTGCCCTCCGCCTCGGGCTGGTAAATGTCGGCGGTAAGTTTGACGCCGTCCCGCATGGCCACGGCGACACCAGAGTGAATGGTCACCCGGTAGGGCTGGCTGAAGCCGCTCAGGGCGAAAACTAGGGGGAAGAGGGAAGCGGGGAAGAGGCGCATCGGAGTTCATCATAGCGCCGGGTGCGACGAAAAACAGAAGTTCAGGAGTCAGAATCTCGGTTTCGGCCTTCTGTCTTCTGACTTCTGACTTCTGACTTCTGACTTCTGCTTTTGTGGTAGATTCGTGAAGATCCCACCATGCATGCAATCATCGAAGCCCGCAAAGTCGAGAAATCCTACGGTGCGGAAGGCGATGGCTTGATTCAAGTCATCGCGCCCATGGATCTGGCTATTTATCCCGGTGAAATCCTCGCCGTGCTGGGGCCATCGGGCAGCGGTAAATCCACGCTGCTGCGCATGTTGACGGGTCTGGCGAGGCCCTCCGGCGGAGAGGTCATCCATCATGGGCATGAAGTGGGTGGCCCTTGCGAGAATGTCTCGATTGTGTTTCAAAGTTTTGCGCTGTTCCCGTGGCTGACCGTGCTGGAAAACGTCGCGGCGCCGCTGAAGGCGCGCGGCGTGCCCGCGGCCGAGCGGACCGAACGCAGCACCAAGATTCTGGACACGGTGGGCCTGGACGGTTTCGAAAACGCGTATCCCAAGGAGCTTTCGGGAGGCATGAAGCAGCGCGTAGGCTTCGCGCGCGCGCTGGTGGTGGAGCCCGAGGTGCTGTTCATGGATGAGCCATTCTCCGCGCTCGATGTGCTCACCGCCGAGAACCTGCGCGGTGAACTGCTGGAGCTTTGGCAGAGCCACAAAATGCCCACGCGCGCGGTCTTCGTGGTTACGCACAATATCGAGGAAGCCGTACTGCTGGCCGACCGCATCATTGTGCTGGGCAAGAATCCGGCCACCATCCGGACCGACTTCCAGGTGGCGCTGGAGCGCCCGCGCGACCGCAAGGATGCGCGCTTCACCAATCTGGTCGACTACATTTACCGCGTCCTGACGCGGCCCGACCTGGCGCCGGCGCTGCAGCCGGTGCCCGCGATGGCCCCCCGCGCCAAGCCCAAGTATCAGATGCTGCCGCATGCGCGGCGCGGCGCGATCGCCGGCCTGCTCGAAATGCTGGCGGACCACAACGGGCGCGACGATATGTACCGGCTGGCCGCCGCCCTGTCGTTTGAGATCGACGATTTGTTGCCGGTGGTGGACGGCGCCGTGCTGTTGGGGTTTGCCAAGCTGGAAGAGGGCGACGTCGAAATCACCGCGGCGGGCCGCGCGTTTGCCGAGGCCGACATCCTGCGGCGGAAGGAACTGTTCCGCACCGCCGCACTCGAAAACATCGCGCTCATCCGCGAGATCACCCGGTCGCTCGAAGCCCGCGCCGACCATACCCTGCCGGATGGAGTATTCGAAGACCTGCTCGATGAACACTTCAGCGAGGAGGAAGCCAAGTCGCAGCTCGAAACGGCCATCGGGTGGGGCCGCTACGCGGAGTTGTTCGATCACGACTCCGACACGCGCCGGTTCTTCCTTCCGGAAGAGGCGGCCGCGGCGCCGCCGCCCGAGGCGGTTTCGCATTGACATTGCGTCCCCAACTTTCCCGCACCGTGATCGGCGAGCGCACCTGGTCCGCGCTACTGGACCTGGTGGTCTTCGCCGCGGTGCTGGCGGGAATGTATGGCTTGCTGGTGATGACGCGTTATTGGTTCGGCGCCATGACGCCGGCGGCGGAGATCTCCCGTTCGCCCCGCGCCCTGCCGCGCTATGCGTTTTATTCCGTGGTGCGCATCGCCGTAGCCTACCTGCTGAGCCTGCTTTTCGCCCTGGTTTACGGCTACATCGCGGCGTACAACAAACGGCTGGAAGGCTTGATGGTGGCCGTGCTCGACGTGCTGCAATCCATTCCCGTGCTCAGCTTCCTGCCGGGCGTGATGCTGGCCATGGTGGCGCTGTTCCCCACGCGCCAGATCGGGGTGGAATTCGGCGCGATCCTGCTGATCTTCACCGGCCAGGTGTGGAACATGGCGTTCAGCTTCTATGCGTCGCTGAAGTCCATCCCGCGCGAGCTGCGGGAGGCCGCGCGCATTTACGGCTTCGGCAAGTGGCAACGGTTCGTGGAACTGGAGCTGCCCTACGGCGCGATCGGCCTGGTGTGGAACTCCATGGTGTCGGTGGCGGGCGGCTGGTTCTTCCTGATGGCGTGCGAAATGTTCGTGCTGGGCAAGCGCGATTTCCGGCTGCCGGGGCTAGGCTCGTATCTGCAAACCGCCGCCAGCGCCGGGGACACGTCCGCTATCTTTTGGGGCTTGGGCACCATGGTTGGCGTGATCCTGCTGATCGATCAACTGGTGTGGCGGCCGGCTATCGCCTGGTCGGACAAGTTCAAGTTCGAGCAGGTGGAAAGCGGTTCGCAGCCGACTTCGGCGGTGCTGAATCTGTTGCGCCGGTCGAACCTGCTGGAGCGCTTCCGCACGGCCGTAATGGCGCCGCTGGCCGAACGCATCAGCCTGCGCGCGGCGCGGCAGACGGAGGTCGCGGAAGCGCCGCAACCGACCCCGCACTGGAAGATGGTAGTGGGGATGGTGGTGGGCGCTTTGCTGGGCGGCGCGATCCTGTATTCGCTGTTCCAGGCGGCCATGACGCTCAAGACGCTGACTAGGCCGGAGCTGGTTTCCACGCTGCAGGGTGCGGGGGCCACGTGGGCGCGGGTGATAGCCTCGCTGTTGATTGCGGCTGCCTGGACCATACCGGCCGGCGTGGCCATCGGCTTCAACCCCAAACTGGCGCGCTTCGCCCAGCCGTTCGCGCAACTGGCTGCGTCGGTCCCGGCCACGGCGCTGTTCCCGGTGCTGCTGCTGGCGCTGATCCGCATGGGCGGCGGATTGGGCGTCGGATCGATCCTGCTGATGCTGCTCGGCACGCAATGGTATGTGCTGTTCAACGTGATCGCGGGCGCCATGGCAATTCCCACGGATCTGCGCGAAGTGGCCGATGTGTTTCATTTCGGGCAATGGGCGCGCTGGCGCACGGTGATCCTGCCGGGCATTTTCCCGTACCTGGTGACGGGCATGGTGACGGCGTCGGGCGGCGCGTGGAATGCCAGCATCGTGGCCGAGTATTTCCACTTCAAAGGCCAGACGCTGCAGACCATCGGGCTGGGCGCGCAAATCAGCTCCGCGACGGATTCCGGCAATTGGGATTTGCTGCTGCTTTCGACCATCGTGATGGCGGCGCTGGTGGTGGCCGTGAACCGGTCGCTGTGGCGGCCACTCTACAGGTTGGCGCAGACGCGGTACAAGCTGGAGGGGTGATTGTGGGGCGGGCCTCCAGGCCTGCGCGGGTCCTCCAGGACCTGCGCTTCGATTCGCCCCGGGAAGCATGGGACCATGCTGTCTGAGATGAGAGGTACCGCCATGCCAGCGGAAGAAACAATCGACTGGGCCCTATGCCCGTTGGTTGAAGTCAACCCGCGCGTGTTGAGCGGCGCTCCCGTGCTGCGCGGCACGCGAATGCCAGTCGACGCGATTATCGATAACTTCGACTTCGGCGTGAGTGTGGCCGAAATCTCGGAGCAGTTCGAGGTGCCCGAAGATCGTATTCAGGCGATTCTGTCTTACGCCAAGAGCCATCGCGTTGCGCATCTTGCTTGACCAGAATGTCCCGGTTGGTGTGGGCGGCTTCCTCGCGGGGCACGAAGTCCGCACCGTCGACGAAATAGGCTGGCCGCCAGCTTGAAAACGGGGAGCTTCCGATGCCGCTGAAATGGCGGCGTTCGACGTGATGGTTACGGCGGATCGGAACATCAGGCACCAGCAGAACCTCGCGGGCAGGAAGCTCGCCTTGGTAGTGCTTGGGTCGAATATCTGGCCAATCGTGCGCGAAGCCCCGCGGGGGACCTGCGGAGCGGTAGGCGGATCGGCTCTGTGCGGCGAAACGCCAGCGAGAGTAGCTATGGCGTCACCGTCAGGTTCCCCGTCGTAGATGCCCCTGCCAACGTGGCAGTAGTCGGCACAACCGTACTCGACTCGTCGTCACCGCCGCAGCCACGCCATCCGTCACCGTGACGGTGGCAGCCCGGCGCGGCGTCGGCTACATTCACCATCGCCACCACGTGTTACGACACGCCGATTCTTGCCCGCGGCCGGTGGCGGCTGGTCCAGTACGAATAGTACAAAAGTCGATAGACGTCGGGCAACTGCATTGCGGCTGCTAGCGATGGCGTGATACTCTCAACGGGACCAATCGTTTCACTAACCCGACCCAAAAAGGAACTTTACGTATGCACAACGCTCGTTTCAACGTCTTCGCCCTGCTGGCGATTGCATTGGTTGTGGCGCTTCCGCTGGCGGCACAAGACAACACCGATATTCTGAAAGGACACTCGTATCCTCCACTCCACCGAATCATCGTTCCGGACGCCTCGCCGGACGCCGGCCCGACAGGGACCTTCCCCGGCAAGATGAAAGCGGCCTATGGCTTCAACCAGATCGCGAGATACGGTGGCGGCCAGGTGATCGCCATAGTGGACGCTTACGACGACCCCAACGCGGAAGCGGACCTGGGTACCTTCAGTACCGAGTTCAAGTTGCCCGCTTGCACCACGGCTAATGGCTGTTTCAAGAAGATCATGGCGGCTGGCACACCCGCGGACACCACCGGCTGGACCAACGAAATCGCCATTGATACCCAATGGGCGCACGCCATCGCCCCAAGCGCCAGGATCATCCTGGTGGAAGCCAAAAGCAACAGCAACGCCGACCTGTACCACGCCGTGGACTTAGCCATTGCATACGGCGCCACAGTGGTCTCCATGAGCTGGAGCGGCCCTGAAGCCTCCAACGAGGGAACCTCCGATTCCCACTTCGAGACCACCGGCGTTACATTCGTCGCCTCTTCCGGCGACAGCGGCCACGGCGTCGGCTATCCGGCGGCGTCGCCCTTCGTGGTCGGTGTCGGCGGTACCAGCCTGACGGTCTCCTCGACCGGAGTCTGGACTAAGGAGACGGCCTGGAGCGGCAGTAGCGGCGGGGAGAGCCAGTACGAGACCGAGCCGAGCTATCAGGCCACGGCACAGACTAGCGGCAAGCGCGGTATACCGGACGTCGCCTACGATGGCAACCCCAACACTGGCGTTCCGTCTTACAGCAGCTACAATTGCGGCAGCTCTTGCTATACGGGCTGGAATCAGTGGGGCGGCACCAGCATCGGCGCTCCCCAGTGGGCCGCTCTGTTCGCCATCGCCAATTCCGGGCGTGTGGCGGCGGGTAAGAAGAACCTCAACCAACCGCAGATTCTGCTGTATCCGGATGCCGAAGCCGATTACCACGACATCACGTCCGGCACGAACGGCAGTTGCGGCGCGCAGTGCACCGCCGGTGTCGGCTACGACTTCGTCACCGGCCTGGGATCCCCGCAGGCCAATCTGCTGATTCCGGCGCTGATCGCGGCTCCGTAACTAATTGGGAGCGAAATGGAGGGCGGCCAATCTTGGCCGCAGCCGGCTTCTTAGCCGGCTCTGGCCGCCTGAAAGNNCGGCTGCGGGCAGGATTGCCAGGCAGGATTGCCCGCCCTCCAGTCGACTACTGAAACGCCGCCGTTACCACATTGGACACCGACCCGGAAATCGAAATCGTTATGTTGGCCGTTCCGCTGCCGGCCAAAGTCGCCGGCAGCAAGACGTTCACCTGGTCCTCTCCGATAAAGCCGGGCGCCGGGCCGGCATAGGCCGCAGCCAGTGTCTGGTTTCCGACCATCACAACCACGTCGGAAAGCGAGGCGCGATTCTGAATGCCGGTACCCCACAGTTCCAGCGCGGTTTCGCCGGAGCTGACATCCAGAGGAACAGGCGTGCAGTGTCCAGCCACGCAATCGGCAATGAGCATCAACTGCTGACCATTGGGTCCGTTGGTGACCAGATAGGCCGCCGCCACTCCCGTGCCGCTTTCGTCCGCCGTGAACAGGCCCGGCGCCACCGGGTTCAACACCACGGGACTGCTGACAGCGACGGAGGGAGTGGTGATGGTAATCGCCGCCGGGCCCAAATTGGCGCTCTCCGGGATTTCCGCATTGATCTGCGAGGGGCTGGCGAAGAACAATGGCAGCGGGGTCGCGACGCCGTTGGCATCGGTAACGGTAGCACTGGCCCCGGCCAGATTAGTGGGCAGCGGCAAGCCCGGAGTGGCCACCGCTGGCGTGGCTGCCAGGCTGGCGCCGTAGATGCTCACAATGGAGCCAGGCGCCACCGGCGCCCTGCCGCTGGCGGCTGAAACCGTAGCCGCATTAACCGGCTTGATGGCCGCGGCGTACCATTGCCCCAGGGAACTCGTCGTGCCGTTGGCCAATGCGGTCGACTCCGCTTTAGTCTCCGTGGCGGTCAGGTCGGTCCCGCTTAGGCCGGAGGTCTGGTTATAGTCCACGTAGGCGAAAAATATCTCGCTCTCGAAGGGAGACACGTATAAGAGTTGCTTCCAATATGCCAGGCCGATCATTTCGCCAAGGAACTCGGCATCCTGCGTCGCCCCGAAGCTGTAAGCGTTGTAGGGTTCGGCGGCGGACAGCATATTGATAATGCCGAATTCCGTGGGCGCCTTCATTTGGGCATCGGTCAGCTTGTGATCCCACGCCTCCGAGATGGCCGCGCGTTTGCCTGCCGCGATGGCCATATCCAGGTACGTCTGGCCCGTGTTCAGAAGGCCCAGATTGACGGAAAAGGTGTGCATGTCGAAGTAGTCTATGCCGGTGGACAGCAGGGCTTGGACGTAGTCCGGCCCGTTCTGCTGCCAGGCGCCGCAGCCGGCGCCGACCAGCGGCTTGCCGTTGATTCCGGC
>PMVV01000400.1 GCA_003166475.1 Bryobacterales bacterium
CGCAACGGCGAGAGAACGCGCCAAATCCCCACACACACGGGTATTCATAAGGCTGCTCCAGTATCAATCGTACTCTTTCGGGTCCGGCCGCGCGGGCGCTGCAGCCGGTTGCGAGGCGCCCTGAAGGGTGCCTGGCAAGTTCGACGTCGAAACCGATAGTCGAGTTTCGGTTGGCATCAGAGCAGAGCGGCAGCGGCAACAGATGAAGAAAATAAAGGCCGAATTGGCTTCGTTGGGTCAAAAAGGCCAGCCTGAAGGTGCGTTTCTCCAAGACGGCGCGGCGCCCTTCGTCCTTCCATCGAACAAAACCGCCCCGTATGCGTAATAAACTAGTGGTTCGCGCGTCACCAATAGCGCGACCCAGGAGCGCGCCAGCCCACCGGTGTCTCCCGCATCTATAACGGTAGATTTCAATGAAACTATTTCAAACGCCGATTCGAGCTTTAGGAGTCTTTCTGGTTTTATGCGCCGGCGCGGCGGCCCAGCAGGAGATCAGCGTCCAGCCGGCTACCGGCGGATGGAGCTTCGTCACTAGTCCCTATCGGGCCGGAAGCGTGCCCGCCATCCGGCTTGAGAACTCCTCACGCTTCGCTTCGCTCATCCGAGCGGGCAATCTTTACCTGACATCGCGCGACGTGGTGGCGTTGGCCATCGAAAACAATATCGACGTGGAAATCCAGCGATATGGCCCGCTGCTGGCACAGCAAGTACTCCAGCGCGCGCAAGCGGGCGGCGCGCTGCGCAGCGTGGGGCTGGGCGTGGCCACCGGACCGCAAAGCGTCAGCTTGCAGGGCGTCAGCGTGAATACGTCCGGCGGCGTCGGTCTCAGCGCAGGCAATGGAGTCAGCTCCGGCGGCGGCATCGTCACCCAGTTGGGGCCCCCGATTCCTTCCCTGGATCCAACCCTCCTCGGCATTGTCAGTTTCGGGCATACCACTTACCCGCAGAGCAATCTGGTGCTCACCAACACCCCCGTTCTGGTGGACACCACGCGCTTCTTCCAGGCCCAGTATGTGCAGAATTTCGAATTCGGCCTGGCCGCTCAACTGACCTACGTGAGCACGCGGTCGAACGTGAATAGCGCATCCTACAGCCTGAATCCCTCCACCTCCGGCGACCTCGATTTGGTTTTGACCCAGAACCTGTTGCAAGGCTTCGGACGGGCCGTGAACGGGCGCAACATTCGCGTGCAGAAGAACAACGTGAAGGTGAGCGCGCTGCAATTCAAGCAGCAGCTCGTCGCCACCGTATCCGCTGCGCTGAACCTCTACTGGGACCTGGTGAGTTTCGACGCGGACCTACGCGCGCGCCAGCGGGAAGTGGGCACCGCACAGCAGCTTCTCGACGACAACAAGAAGCTGGTGCAGTTCGGAACCGCGGCGCCCATCGAAATCACGCGTGCGGAGTCCCAGTTGTATGCCAGCCAACAGGATCTGGTCACGTCCCAGACCAACCTATTGCAGCAGGAGACGATTCTGAAGAACTACCTGAGCCGCAACGGTGTGGCGGACGCGGGCTTGACTAATTTACATATCGTTCCGCTCGATAAGTTTGCGATTCCCGAGAAGGATGAAGTCCACCCGTTAGAGGATCTGATCCACCAAGCCTTGGCCGCACGCCCGGAGATGGAGCAGGCCCGCCTGAATCTGGCAAGCAACCAGATGAACCTTGTGGGCATCAAAAATTCTCTCAAACCTACCTTAAACGCCTTTGCGGAATTGACTAACAACGGCCTGTCGGGGGATCTGACGGCCTTCGGACTCCTCCAGGGTTACAACAGTACGCTGGTCGGCGGATACGGCAACATGCTCTCGCAGCTCTTCCGCAGGGATTATCCGAACTATTCTGCGGGCATATCGCTCAACATACCGTTGCGCAATCGCGCCGCCCAGGCCGACTATACAACCAGCCTCCTGGAGTTGCGTCAAAACGAACTCAACCTGCGCAAGAACATCAACCAGATCCGGGTAGATGTGCAGAATGCGCTGGTGGGCCTCGAGCAGGCGCGCGCGCGCTATGAGGCCGCCGTGAAATCCCGGGTACTCCAGGATCAGACCCTGGCCGGAGATCAGAAAAGGTACGCGCTGGGCGCCACGGTAGCCTTCCAGGTGGTGCAAGACCAGCGCGATCTGGCCACCGCCCATAGCGCCGAGGTGCAGAGCATGGCGAACTACACGCACGCGCGCATTGCCCTGGATCAGGCGTTGGGCACGACGCTGGACGTCAGTCAGGTTTCGATCGATGAAGCCCTCAAGGGGCAGGTCTCGCAACCATCGGCGTTGCCCGCGGATCTACCCAAGGAGGAGCGCCCATGAAACGGCCAATGCCACAGACTTGGACTTTTATTGTGGGGCAGGCCCTCGGCCTNNCGGCCTCCCAGGCCGCCTCTTTTGGCTGCGGCTGCGCTACTTGCCGCTATCCTGCTCTGCGGCCCCGTGCCGCTAGGTTGGGCGCAGCAGGCTTCCTCCATAGCTCCCGTGGCGCCGCACGCGCCGGCCATCTTGCGTCCGTACCTGGCTCCCGAAGTTCCACCGGTACGCCTGGCTAATTCGCCACGGCTCAGCGAGACGGTCCGCGCCGGGACGATTTATCTCACCTTGCAGGACGCCATTGCGCTCGCCTTGGAGAACAACATCGACATAGAGGTCGCCCGCTACAATCCGCTCATCTCCGAGTGGAACGTCACGCGATCCCAGGCGGGTGGCACATTGCCTGGCGTACCGAGCAATGCCTCGCAAGCCGGATCGGTGGCCGCCGGGCAGGGCGTTGCGGGCAGCCAACAGGCCGCCGGTGTCAGCGCGCCGGGAACCAGTTCAAGCCACGTCCAGTCGACCAACGCCACGGTTTCGCAAATTGGGCCCGTCACGCCTACGCTGGATCCTATCATTCAGGAAGCCAGCACGTTCAGCCATACCACTTCCCTGTATCCGGATTCGGCGGCCAGCGGCACGCCGTACCTGGTCGATGCGACGCGAGCGCACACGGCCAGCATTCAGGAAGGGTTCCTGACCGGCGGCACCGTCACTCTGACTTACAGCGACCACTACTTGAATGAGAATTCCCCCACGGATGTGCTGAACCCGACTTCGGCACCGTCGCTCTCCATTTCGGCGCAACAATACCTGCTGAACAGCGGCGGTGTCGCGGTCAATGCGCGTTTCATCACTGTGGCCAAGATGAACCGGGACGCCTCCGACCTGGCTTTCCAGACAACCGTAACCAGCGTCGTCTCCCAGGTATTAAATGCCTATTACGCCTTGCAGGCGGCTGGTGAAGACGTGAAAGCCAAGCGGAGCGCCGCCGAGACCGCCACAACATTTCTGGCGAATGTGAAGGAGCAAGTGCGCATCGGATCGCTGGCGCCTTCCGAGACGATCAATGCCGAGAGTCTGGCCATTACCGCCCAACAGGCTCTGGTGGACTCCGAGACCACCCTGAAACAGCAGGAGATTCAATTGAAGAACCTGCTCAGCCGCAATGGGACCGCCGATCCGGTCCTGGCTGGGGCGCGCATCCTGCCGGTCGATCCCATCCGCATTCCCGAACACGACGACTTCCCTCCGCTGGAGGAACTGGTCAAGCAGGCGCTTGCCAACCGCACGGATCTGGCGTCGGAACGGGAGAGCGAAGCCGCCGCGGTAGTCAACAATCTGGGGACCAGGAATGGAGTCCTGCCGTTCGCCGTGGTAGGCGGCAGCGAGAGCCAGGCCGGCATAGCCGGAACCGGCAAGACGGTGATCTTCAACGGCCAGGCGGTGACACCCAACCCATACTTTGTGGGCGGCATAGGCACGGCGCTCGGTCAGGTGTTCCGCCGCGACTTCCCCTCCGAAAGCATCTATGGGGGGTATGAAATGGCGTTCCGAAACAGGGCGGCGCTGGCCGACTATGCCGTCGACCAGTTGCAGTTCCGTCAGACTCAGTTGACCACCCGCAAGGACCTCAACCAGGTGCAGGTGGATGTTCAGAACTACCTCATCGCCTTGCGGCAGGCCCGCGCCCGGTACGATGCCGCAGTCCGCAACCGGACGTTGCAGGAGCAGTTGTATACGAGCGAGCGCAGGCGCTTCGAATTGGGAGCGTCCATTCCGTACAACGTGACCCAACAACAGCGCGACCTGATGACGGCCCAAAATTCGGAGATGGCGGCGCTGGTCGCCTACGTTACCGCGCGCATCGGCCTGGACCGCACCACGGGCGCGATCCTGTCGGCCAATCACGTGTCGCTCGGCGAGGCGCGCCAAGGAAAGGTGAAGTGAAGAAGAAGACAGAAGACAGAAGTCAGAAGACAGAATGACCCCTTACGCCGGGCTTCTTACTTCTGACTTCTGAGCTCTGCTAACATCCCCGGATACACATCCCGCGCGGCGTTGCTTCCGATCAGTGGGATGCCGCGCCATTCCTCCGGCACGGCGTCGCGCGTGGCCGCGTTGAGTTCCACCGGACCGGCGGATTCCCAACCCGCGCCCAGCATTTGCACGCTGGGTGTGTGGGTGATCTCTTTCACGCTGGCCAGCGCCGCTTCGCGATCCTGGCCATCCGCCGAATCCAGCAGCCACACATCGTAGCCGTGCGCGAAAAGGAACTCCAGCAGGTTGGTCTCGATAGTGTCGATCGAGAGGATCTGGCTCGATATGCCTGCGCCCGACGTCAGCAGAACCGGTCCATGCGAACCACCCTGGTAGCGGATCAGCCAACGCCGCGCTCCGCCGCCCGGTAGCGAATACACCGTAGGAGCGTTGACGCGCAGGGGCCGCTTCTTGCGCTCCCCCGCTACGCCGCCATAGATGTCGTACAAATCGCCGGCTAGCGCGTGTCCGAAACGCGCGGTAGCCCGCAAACGCGCACGCACGTTGGGGGCATTCGATATTCGCAGGGTAGTCAGTTGGCGCAGCAAGTCCTGTGGCAGGATGCGCAGGCTGCTTTCGGCCAGAACGGCGCTTTGATCGCTCGCTCCGTCATAGAGAGTCGTATGCAGCGCGTTGGCTTCCTTCAACCCCTGCAGGTAGAAAGTCTTTCCCTCCCGCGTGGCTAGTTTCATACGATAGACCATTCGCCCGAGACTGAATTCGCCGTCCACGACTTTCAGCGGCTCGCTGGAGAGCGCCGGCGCCAGGGCGCGGCCAGCCACGCGCGCTTTGTGGTCCGGATTGCGCATCAGATCGTCCAGATCGTCGGAGACAACGGTCAGGTCCAGTTCCAACGCATCGCCGCGCGCGGTCTCGGTGAACTGAATGCCCAGCGGCGGTTGACTGGCGGGCTGCCGGCTGGCTGGCGGCTGCGAAGGCAGCGCGTAATCGATACGCCAGCCGCGATCCCTGGCCAGTAATGCGCAGGACCGCTCCGCCACCGCGGAAATCGTCAGCAGCGGAGCGACGCCCAGCGAGCGTGGGATCGTCGAGCCGTCGCACACGTAGAGTCCCTCGTACACCGCTGCGCCGGTGCCGCCCGAGAACGCTTGCCCCTTGTGGTTTACTACGCCATGCGCGGCGTCGGCGGCCATCACGCAGCCGCCCAGCGGATGCACGGTGATCAAGTCCTTATTGAAGATGCCGCTCCACACCGGGTCGATCAGGTACTTGCCGCCCAGGGCGCGCGTTGCCTCGGCCAGCGTCTGGTTCACTCTCTCGAAGATGGGCTGGTCGCCTACGTGCGGCCATTCGATATGCACCCGGCCGTCTTCCAGGCGGATACTTCCGGAGCCGCCCTCGTGGGTCGTCACCAGGTAGGCCTGCGTATGGTCGGCCACGGTTTCATAGGGACCCACGGAAAGGCTTTCGACGTCGCCTTCCATCTCCAGAGCTTCTTCGAGACCTTGGCCTGCCACCTTGCCCAAGGCCGCGCCCGCCTTGGCAAAGGCTTCCGGCAGCAAATTGACCAGCGCGCCCGGCGTGGCGAATTCCTGGATCGCGATTCCGTCGTCCAAAGCGGGCTGCCACCGCATATCGATCATTCCCGTGACGCAGGGACCCACCGCCTCCATATCGCGCGGATCGCGGTGGCCGTAACCCACTCCGCGCACTTCCTCCGCGCAGTCGTAGCTGTACCCCAGCACGTCTCCATTGCCCGAGAAGTACTGTCCCAACTGGCCGGAAAGGGGCAGGCCGGCGGTTTTCGAACGCAGCAGAATCTCGGTCGATCCCAGCGTGCCGGCCGCCAGCACCACGATGTCCGCCGAAACCGTCCAGACCGGCTCGTCGAGGTCCTCGCGCCCGGTTTCGAGCGTCTGGTAGTGCGCCAGCCAGCGGCCCTCCCTGCGCTCCAACCGGCGCACGGAAACTTGCGTGTAGATCTCCGCACCGAAATTGCGCGCGTCCGGCAGATAATTGAACAGCAAGGTGTTCTTGGCGCCGTAATTGCACCCCGTCACGCAGTCGCCGCACAGCATGCAGGCATGCTGCTCCACGCCCACATGATTCACGCCTTCGGTGAAGTTCACCGCGATCGGCGGGCGCGAGCAAGTCTGCCCCAGGTGCGCGGCGGATTGTTCCAGCGCCAGCAATTTCGGCAGCGCCGGATACCGCGCCGGGTACGCCACGGGCCGCAACATCTCCTCGGCGCGCCGGTAGCCTTCCTCCAGGCTGTCCATGTCGTCCCGCAACGCCTGCGGCCAGCGTGTATCGTCGAAAACCCGGGGTTCGGCTCTCACCGCGACGTTCCCGTTGATCAAGGAAGTGCCGCCCAGACCGCACCCCACAAATACGTTCACATCCGGGTTGACATTGAAATCGTAGAGCCCCGTGCGCGAACCGGTGTGCCCGCTGGGAAGCTCGGCTTGCATTTCAGCCAGCGCCTCCGCTTCGGTATCGGGGTACTCGCCGTCTTGAAACTCGCGGCCCCGCTCCAGGACACAGACCTGCTGTCCGGCGCGCGCCAGCCGGGACGCGGCGATGGCGCCTGCGTAACCGGAACCTATGACCAGAACGGTGTAGTGGTCCTTGATTTCACGAACTGGAGACGACAGCCGCGGCATTTCTGTTTCCTGACTCTCGACGGTGGGGACTCTACATCAGATGGTAGCAGAGCGGCGATCCTCTCGAAGGGTGGCGCACCGCACGCTCGGAGCAGTAATTCGCGGATTCTTTATCCGATTCTGGGCGAATCCGCACGGTACCCACATCAGCCCCAAAAGCCGCGTCCCCTACTACGAAAATAGTTTTATGGATTGAAGTGCGTGAGGAGAGGCTCCAAAACGCCGTACGCCTCCCAAAATCCGGAGTGAACTCCAGTATGCATTATGGTATCGTGTAGCCTGAACTCCGAAATTGCAGCTTTTACATAGGGTTAGCCTACGCGACCCTTTGGTTGACGAATTGCTCTGGAAGACGCACTGCCGTCATCGAAATATATGCAGTTCCATCAGGAAACAGTCAGCACGCGGTTTGTCTGCGCAGCCGCGAATCTCAAAGGAACTCGAATCTTTAAGGAGAAGGTGAATATGATCAGAAGGTGGATTTTTTCGTTTGTGCTAATCGCGGCGCTCGCCGCGCTCTGCACACCAGTCTTCGCACAATCTCTGCTCTCGGGCGACATCGCCGGAACAGTTACCGACCCCAGCGGCGCGGTTATGCCCGGTGTCTCGGTGACGCTGAAGAGCACCGACACCGGCGCCGTCCAGACTGCCACGACCAACCCGTCTGGCGCCTACCGTTTCTCGCTGTTGAAGCCAGGCCACTTCACGGTTACCGCAAGCCAGCCCGGCTTTGAGAAGGTTGAACGGGCCATTGAGGTGGCGGTCGGCCAGATTGTGGCCGCCGATCTGCAACTGACGCTCGGCTCGAACACGCAGACCGTCGAGGTCTTGGCCGCCGCTCCGCTGGTCAATACCGAACCCAGCATGAACACGGCGTTCACTCAAGTTGAAGTGGAGGAACTGCCCAGCCCCGGCGGCGACATGACCAATATCGCCCAGACCGTTTCCGGCGTGATCATGAACAACACCGGCGGCTACGGCAACTTCACCATCAACGGACTGCCGGCTACTTCGAACTTGTTCACGGTCAACGGCGAGAACGACATGGACCCGTACTTCAATATCAACAATACGGGCGCCAGCAACCTGACCATCGGCCAGAATGAGGTGCAGGAAGCCACGGTAATCGCCAATCCGTACAGCGGCCAATACGGCCAGCTCGCCGGCGCGCAGGTTACCTACGTGACCAAATCCGGAACCAACCAGTTTCACGGCAACGCCTTGTATTGGTGGAACGGGCGGGACATGAACTCGAACGACTTTTTCAACAATGAGTACGGCGTCTCGCGCCCCTTCTCCAACGCCAATCAGTACGCTGCTTCGATTGGCGGTCCGATCCGCAAGAACAAGACCTTTTTCTTCTTTGACGTCGAGGGTCTGCGCTTCGTGCTCCCTAATAACTTCCTGACGACCATCCCGACCCAGGCGTTTGTCACTGCGGCGATGAACAATATTCAAGCCATGCAGCCGAACGAAGTAGCCACCTACCAGAAGATGTTCAACCTCTGGGAGAATGCGCCGGGCGCCAGCAGCGCCCAGACAATACCGAACAACAGCGAGTGCAACGCCCTGAACTTGCCGGGATTCGATCCCACCACGCAGTCGTGCGCCGCCCAATTCCGGAGTTCGGCAAACGCGCTCGGTTCGGAGTTCATCGTGGCCGGCAGAGTGGACCAGAAGATCGGCAACAACGACAACGTGTATTTCCGCTACAAGCTCGATCACGGCCTGCAGCCGACCTCTATCAACGCCATCAGCCCCGCCTTCAATGCGCTCTCCAACCAGCCGGCGTGGGACGCGCAGTTGAATGAGGTGCACATATTGGGCGCCCGCTCGACCAACTCCTTTACGGCGACGTTCAGCCACTACGTGGCCCAGTTCTCGCAGGACCATGCAGCGGCGGTTGCCGCCTTCCCGTACCAGGTCGCCACGTCGGGAGCCGTGCCGTTCACCGGCTTTAACCCCTTGGGCAGCTTCCCGCAGGGGCGCAACATTTCGCAGTACCAGTTCATCGACGACTTTACCCACATTGCGGGGAACCACAACCTGAAGTTCGGGGTCAACTTCCGCCGTTATGACGTGAGCGACCACAACTTCTTCTTCAACTCGCCGGCCGTTTACTTCGGTTACGTGACTTCCGGAATGCAGGAAATGGTGGACGGCCTCGCGTACCAATACCGCATGTCCTTAAATACCGCCAGCGACGTGCCCGTTGCCCTGTGGGGCATTGGCGCGTACGCGCAGGATGAATGGAAGGTCACTCCTCATCTGACTATGACTTTGGGCCTCCGCCTCGAGCGGAATTCCAATCCGGTGTGCCAGTTTAATTGCTTCGCCAACTTCAAGGGACCCTGGGCTGGCCTCGCCAGCGTGACCAGTTCCGATCCCGGCAGCGTCCCCTACAGCAGCGACATCGCCTACGGCCAACACCAGGCATACCCTGGTGTGAATGCCGCCCTTCTCTCACCGCGCATTGGATTTAGCTGGTCTCCTTTCAAAGACAACAAGACCGTGGTCAGCGGCGGCTTCGGCATATTCTATGACAACCCCGCTGCCGGCGTGGTGGACGATTTCCTGTCCAACCCTCCGGTTGCGGTAGCGATTCGCGTGCGGCCAAAGGCCGGCACGCTGCCGTTTGATCCGGCTGGCGGCGCTGCCACCTGGGCCGCCTCGGCAGCCGCATTTAACATTAACGACTCCTACAACCAGATCTCGTCGAACTTGACGGCTCTGGGATCGGTTTTCGCGTCCCCGGCAATCAGTGCCTTCGAGGGTACTTTCCAGGCGCCGGAGTGGAAGGAGTTTAACATCCAGATTCAGCGGCAACTGACCAACTCGGTCGTCGTGCTCGCCAACTATGTCGGCAACAGGGGCACTCGCATTCCCTACACGAATTCCTGGCCCAACGCCTACGACCCTTACGGCATCTATCCCGGCGTCCCCGGTATCCTTGAGGCCGGGTCTGCGGCGGTGCCCAACTACGGACAGGTGAACGTGCTCCAAAGCGGCGCCATCTCGAACTACAACGCCCTGAACGTGACGGTGCGAAAGCAATTCTCGCACCAGTTCTCCGCCCTGTTTAACTACTCCTGGGGACACAACCTGGATGAAGTCTCCAATGGCGGCATCTTCACCTATGGCGACTCCCAGACGCAATCTCAGATTAATCCGCTTAGCCTCCGCGCCGACAACTACGGCAACTCCGATTACGATATTCGCCAGAGCTTCAACGCGGAGTGGGTCGTCAATCCGACGTTCCACTTCACCAACCACCTCCTGCAAGGGGTGTTCAGCGGCTGGCAATATTCCGGCAAGTGGTTCTGGCGCACGGGACTGCCTTACTCCGTCGTGGACGACTACTGGAATGGCGCCATTACGAATGGCGGCGGGCTCATTTTGGCCACGCCCATTGGGTCTGGTGCGCAGGCCAGCAGTTGCGGCGGGGGCAATATTCAGGACGTCAACGGTAACGGCACTCCCTGCCTGAATGCCAATGCGTTCCTCAATAGCGGCGCGGCAACTTTCAACGGTTTCACGTCATGGTCGTCGCAAACGCGCAACCAATACCGCGGACCGCATTACTTCGATATGGACATGGCGCTGTTCAAGACCTTCAGGTTTGGCGAGGGCCGGAACATCGGCGTGGGCGTGCAGGCGTTCAACGTTTTCAATCACCCGAACTTTGGTAATCCCGACAGCGGGTTGGGTGACTCGACGTTTGGCCTGATTTCCGGCACGGTCAATTCGCCGACCAGCCCCTACGGCAGCTTCCTGGGCTTCGACTCTTCAGTGCGCGTAGTCCAGCTCTCGGCGAAGTTGCAGTTCTAAACCAAACACTACCGAGCCGCGACCGTCAGGGAGCGGATCTGGGGATCCGGCCGGCGCTTGAGAACAGCGCCGGCCGGATTTTTTTATGGGCCCAGCGTCCGCCAGACCGTCCGCAGCCCCGGGGCCAGGCGCCATTGCTCGCCCTTCACCAACAACCTGCCGACACCGGGGATTGCCGACGGCACGCGGATCTGTGCGACGGCGCGCTCCCCCGATGCAGCCTCCATGGAGGACGGCGCCGAACCCTCGAGCGGGATGATGTTGCCGCCTTGCAGGTCCTGTGGCTTTTTGAGTTGGGCGGCGCCACTGGCCTCCAGCATATCGGCGCGAAAATCCGCCCGGTTGTTTTCCCAGCGCACCCCGGTCAATTCGATTCCGAGGAGAAAGCCTCCCGCCCGCGCTTCACGCTCCATACTGCGGATGCGCCCAGTGACGATTGCGCCCTTGGGAAGAATCGGCTTGCCGCCCCGGCGAACATTCTCAACTACGCGCGCCCGTACCGGATCTCCGATCGCGGCTGTCGCCGACTCGAAGCCGCTTTCGAGTTCCATTTTGACCGTGAGACCGGCTGGCAAATCCACGCGCGCGGGCTCGCGTGGCGACGCTTCGGGGGTAGGCTCCGCCGAACCAAAACTGATCGAGGATTCCGCGCGGTACTCGCGACACTGCGCAAACTGAGTCTTGTTTCGCCGAACCTCGCCGGAAGAATGCCTCAACTCGACATCTGCGGACTGAGGCACCAGGACGCCCGGGACCGCGTGGGGCAGCCACCCGTAGTAAACCCGTGTAAGCGCTCCGGTAAGCCCCAGTTCCGCGGGGATCTCGTTCGCAAATTCGTCGAGCCGGATGAGCTGGAGCGAGCCGGCATCGAACCAGAACGAGCCTTTCGTCGAGACTGTGGCCGCGCCGCTTCCGGTATGCAGCTTGTAAAGGCTCACCAGCTTCGAAGCTCGAAAATCGTAGCGCACGGCGCCACGGCCTTCCAACTCCTCGGGACCGCCGTATTGGAAAGTCGCGCCATCGTTCAGGAATAGGTTTCGCGCGTACGATCCGAACACGCCGCTGGCTACCAGTCCGCCCTTCACGAACGAAGTCACCGCCCAATCCTCAAACCGCGCTCCGCCGGGCCAGGTGAGGAGCTCTTTCTCGCCCGCGGTGGTCACCTCCAGGCGCACTCGATCCAGAAACTGAAACGAGTTCGCTCCTGGTTCGCGCACTGAGCGCTCGATAGTCTCGAGGCACGTACAATCCGCGAGGCGTCCGACATCCTGCCGCACTTGTTGTTTGAAGCGCGCCAGCAGCAGCGCCTCGGGCGGCAGGTCGTCAGTCAGCCCAATGCCGGCGCCGGCGGCCAGCAGCAGAAGCAGCATGCCGGGACTGAGGAACGAAGCACACGATAAACGGAGCCGCATAGCGCGTTAGAGCCACCCTTAGTATATACCGCCGATTTGAGCGCCTCGAATCCGCTTGACAGCCACCGCGTGTTCCCGTTACACTGAGATTATGCTGCAATGCAGCATGGCAAGGAGCACCATGGCGACCCATACTACCAAATCGATCCCCGCTTCCAACGCCGCGCTTTCCTGGCTGGGGGAGTGGGCGCGGCAGGGAGCCGAAAGCTTCGCCGCCACGCAAAAGATCCTCGTGGACTTGGCCGGACAACAGAATTCCCTGGTCCTAGGCTTCGTCCGGGAGCGCACCGGATCCCTGCCCTCTGGTCCTGTCAACGGACTGGTGGAGCTCGCCGGGCAGGGCGCCGCTAACTTTATTGCAGCGCAAAAAATCCTGTTGGATCTGGCCGTCCGGCAGAACGCCATCGTCCTGCAGGGAGCCAAAGATGGATTGGGCCTGACAGGCCCGGCGGCGTCCCTGGCGGATGTGGTCCACGGCGGCGTGGACGCCTTTGTTGCGATGCAAAACAAGTTCCTGGATCTGGCCGTCCAACAGGGCCAGATGGTAGTCGGGTCGGCTATGGGCGGCTCGCCCATGGCAGCCGTGGCGGGCCTGGCCTTGACCGCTCAAGAAGGCCTCCGGACCTTCGTCGACACCGAGAGGCGTTTTCTCGACTTGGTCGCCGAAGAGATTTCGAAGCCGCCCGCTAAGAAGGGCAAGAAAGCCGCCAAGCCGGCGCAGCGCAAGAAACTGGCGGAGCTATCCAAGCAGGGCATCGACGCCTTCGTGGCGGCCGAAAAACAGCTTCTGGATTTGGCTTCCGCGCAGATCTCCGCCACCGTAGAGGCCGCCCGGCCCAAGTCCGCCGCGCCTTCCACTTCGTTGGGCGAAGTTGCCCGGCGCGGCGTGGAGAACCTCGTAAACGCCCAAAAGGCGCTGCTCGAGGTGGCCGTTAAACCGTTCCTGCCGCCGCCGCCCGCGCCGCGCCCGGCCGCCCGCAAGCGTTGACGCGCCACCGCATGCCTCCACGCGAACTCCCCCCTCAGTTCGGGCCGCTCGACGCCGCGTTCCTGAATTTCGAGCGCCGGGAAATGCCGCTGCACATCGGCAGCGTCTCCCTTTGCGACGGCCTAGTTCCGTTCGCCGGGTTTGTGGCCGGCATCGAGCGAAAACTGGATCTGCTCCCGCGCTACCGGCAGAAGGCCGTGCGGCCTTTCCTGAACGTCGGGCTGCCCACCTGGCAGTACGACCCGAAATTCGATATCCGCCGCCACATTTTCCACGTCACGCTGGATGCGCCCGCCACCGACGCGCAATTGCGCGCATTGACGGGCCGCATCTTCACCAGCCTGCTGGACCGCGACAAGCCCTTGTGGGAAGTCTATGTCGTCGATGGTCTGGCCGGCGGCCGCTCCGCAATCGTCACCAAGGTGCATCACGCGATGGTCGACGGCGTCTCTGGAGTGGGGCTGCTGAATGTCATGTTCGATCCGTCCCCCGATGCTCCCCCGGTCCCCAAGGGCGCGCCGCGGCGAAAGCGCAACCGCCCGCCGCCGCCGGATGAGACGCAAATATTCACCAGTGCACTGAGGGGCGCGTTCCAGTCCACCCTGGATCAACTGGCCGGCGCGCGCAAGAGCCTGGCCGCCTACGGCGCATCGCTGTTTCACGATTCGCAAGCAGTCGCCGGCCTCGAGCGCCTGGTGGACGCGCTGCCCCAGGTGCTGGGGTCGCTGGAGCGATTGCCGTTCAATCGTCCCTGTTCCGGCGACCGCAAGGTGGCCTGGAGCGAGCACTCCTTCACCGACGCGCGCGCCATACGCACGGCCTGCGGCGGCACGGTGAACGACGTGGTGCTGACCGTGCTGGCCGGCGCAGTCATGCGCTATCTGAAGCTGCACAAGGAGTCGCTCCGGAACCGCTACTTCCGCGTGATGGTGCCGGTGAACCTGCGGCCGGCCGGCGGCCGCGGCACGTTCGGCAATTGCGTTTCGATCCTGCCGGTCACCCTGCCGCTGTTCATCAAGGACCCGGTCGAACGCCTGCGCCACATCGCGGCCCAGACCGGCGCCATGAAGGACGCGCGTGTGGCGGAGTTGATTTGGGCGGGAATCCAGTGGCTGGGAGCGCTTCCGCCGCCGTTGCAGGCGCTCGCCGGCAGCCTGTCGCTCTTTTCCACGCCGGTGCCCATCATGCACATGGTGGCCACCAACGTTCCAGGTCCGCAGGTCCCGCTCTACGCTAATGGAACGCGCCTGTTGACCATGTATCCCTACGTGCCCGCCGGCTGGGACCTCGGCGTCACTCTGGCCATCCAGAGCTACGATGGGAAGCTCTTCTTCAGCTTCACCATCGACGCGCAAGCCGCGCCCGATGGCGAGCGCATGAAAGAGTTTCTGGACGCTTCGTTTGTGGAACTGCGCAAGGCGGCCAAGGTGCCTGGGACGGAACCGGCCGCCAGGAGCAAGCAGCGCCGCCAAGCCCCGACTGGCGCGGAATGATATATCGTTGACAACGATATATCGTATTGATAACATCAGTATATTGTATTGCTGACGACATTATATCAGTATGCTTTTTGAAGCCCCCAAACTCGACGATCTGGAGCTTGGGGTGGTTGCCCGCACCGAGGATCTCCAGCGCAATCTGAAGTACGCAGTGCAAACCCCCAAGCGATGGCCCGGACTGTTGCGCCGCGCCCTGTTCGCGCGCGCGATCCGGGCATCCAATTCGATTGAAGGCTTCAACGTAACAATCGAGGATGCGATAGCCGCCGTCGAGGGCGACGAACCGCTTGACGCTGCCGACGCCGACTGGAAGGCGGTGCGCGGATACCGCTCCGCCATGACCTACGTGCTGCAACTGGCCGACGATCCGCATTTCAAGCACTCCACCGATTTTCTGCGCAGCTTGCATTTCATGATGATGGAGCACGATCTGAGCAAGCACCCCGGAAGATGGCGTAACGGCCCGATTCAGGTGGTCGACGAGGCGAAAAGAGAGGTCGTGTACAGGGGACCGGACGCAGAGGCTGTTCCAGAGCTAATGGAGGAACTGGTAGCTTCTCTGAATCAGTCCGGCGATTCAGCGCCGAGCATGGTGCGGGCGGCGATAGGGCATCTTAACTTTGCGATGATTCATCCTTTTTCGGACGGCAACGGAAGAATGGCGCGCTGCCTTCAATCTCTGGTGTTGGCGAGGGCGGGCACCTTGGTACCCGAGTTCTCAAGCATTGAGGAGTATCTTGGCCGGAACACGCGCGACTACTACGATGTCTTGCTCCGCGTCGGAGCCGGCAGTTGGAACCCACGCCGGGATGCCCGCCCTTGGGTCAGGTTTTGCCTGACAGCACATTTTCGACAGGCGGCCACCATATTGCGAAGGACGAGAGAGTTGCAGCAAGTCTGGGACGCGCTTGAGATAGAAGTCAAGAAGAGGAAGCTACCCGAGCGGACGATTCTGGTGCTATCCGATGCAGCGTCGGGCCTGCGAGTTCGGAACGCGGCGTATCGAAATGTGGCCGGCATATCGGATCAAGTGGCGACCAAGGACCTCAAACGCCTGGTTGACTGTGAGCTGCTGATTGCCAGCGGCGATCGAAAGGGCCGGACTTACCAGGCCGCCGAATTGGTGAAGGAAATCCGCGCTCGTTTTGAAGAGCCGAAGGGAATCCCATCTCCGTTTGCACGTAAGGTCTCTCGACCGCGACGTAGAAAGGCTTAGTTTGGGGGTGCAGGCGGTTTCGCCCGGGACTGCTAGCTTGGCCCAGCCAGCCCTAAGCCTACCACGGCCGGTTCCGGTTGGTCTTCGAAGCTGAGTGCGGGAATACGGGCGCGCGCCCAACGGCCCCGCAAGGCCGCTACGAGCCACGCCGCCAACGTGATCCCCATCAGCCACGCGTAACCCACTGGATGTTCAAGCGCCCGCTGTTCGACTTCGGTGACCATCTCCGACACGATGATGAGCAGCCCCCAATACACACCGAACATGATCTTCAGGTTCGCCTTGCCCGGCAGATACGAGCAAGTGAAGGGCACCTTGGCGAAACCGGTGAGGGCCAGTTCGACAACGAGCAGGCCAAAAGCCGCAAGGAACGCCACATGGCCCAGTGCTCTCGGCCACGGCCACACGGCCATGTAAATCGGCGCCGCGATCGCCACCACCGGTGCGAGCGCCAACCACAAAAGGGTCGTGCGCGTGGCACGCAGGTAAGCGCCGCGGGCGAATGGATCGGTCAAACGGAAAAGCCAGTTGGCCCGCACCTCCATCGGGATTGAGAAGGAAACGCGCAGGCCGATAATCACGAAGAAGAGCAAGATGAGCGGGATGCCCAGCGCCGTCTGCGCACGACCCGCGAGCGCGCCGAAATCGGTCGCCCTGGAACGATACATCACGTAGGCCGCCTGGCTGAACACGTACGCCATCCCCAGGCCGGCATAGATCGCCAGCAGCAGGCGGTGCTGCCGGCTGCGCGCCAGCGTGCGTCCGATGAATTTCAGGATGGCCCCCTCCGGCCCGCGGCGGGCGAGCATCCTGGCAAGGGCGCCCCATAGCGTGAAGGCGCGGCCCGGAGGAGCGATGCCGGACTGCTCCACCGTGCGGCGCATCTGGCGTCTGAAGGCCAGCAGGTAAGTCGCGGCCGCCACCAGCGCGGCCAATCCAACGCCGGACAAGGCTCGCCGCGCCAGCGCGACTAGCGCCGGATTCGTGGACCCGGTGAGCACCTGAAACAGGCCGAAGAACCAATAGGAAGGCACCAGCGCATACCACAGCCGGTTTTCAGGCGCGGCCAGCGTGCGCGGATCGGCCAGCGGGGGATTCAGGAAATACAACGTGAGCACCGCAAAGAATGCGGCCGTCTGGATCAGGCTGGACCACCGCAGGTATCGCGCGTGTGGCAATAGATGCAGCGCCACTCCCTGCACGCCGAGCAGCAGCAGGAAGACAAACCCCGAGGCCAGCGGAATCACGATCCAGAAAGCCGCAAAGTCCCGCACCGCATCCAGCACGCCCGATGCGCCGGGTACCATCAAGAACGGGCAGACCAGTCCCGTGAAACAATTCACCGCCGCCACCGCCAGTCCCACTGCCGCCCCCAGTGCGGCGAGCTTCGCGCCAAACAACGCCGGAGTCCGCACCGGCATGGCGCACAGAATCATGCAATCGCGCCGGTCCGGAAACAACGCATCCCAAAGCAGCAGCGTGAACACCCCGATGATCGCCATAGAGGTCGAAATCAGGAACTCCTGGTCCGCCCATGCCGCGGCGTGGAGCTGCTTCGGCGTCAGGTGTTGATACAGGCCCGCGTACTTCCCGGCCGTCATCAGCACCAGCACCAGGCTGAGCGCCGCCAGCAGCGCCGCGAACTGCGAGAGCAGCGCCGGCAGATCGCCGCGCACGGAAATAATGTCGGTATCGAAGAAGCGGCCGGCGAACAGGCGCACCAGCGCGCGAAACTGGCGCCGTTCGCGGCCCGGCGGAGCGGTCATTGGCGGACCACTTCGGCGATCTGGCGCGCGGTGGCGTCAGGATCGCTCTGGGTGACGAGTTGCGCGAAGATGTCTTCCAGCGTGGGCAGGGCCATCAAGTCGCGCAGCCTTTCGATGGAGTCGTTGGCCACTACGCGCCCTTTGTGCAGGATCACCACGCGGTGGCAGACCTTCTCCACGACTTCCAGCACGTGCGAGCTGAACAGCACGGTCTTGCCCGAAGCCGCCAGCGACCGGATCAGGCTGCGCAACACCAGGCCCGCGTGCACATCCAGCCCGGAGAACGGCTCGTCGAGGACGATCACCTCGGGATCGTGCAGAATCGCGGCGCAGATCAGGATCTTCTGGCGCATGCCTTTGGAGTAGGACGAGATGGGTGCGTGGCGGTCGCCGGTCAGCGAGAACAACTCCAGCAGCGCGCCGATTTTGCCGGGCAGCGTGGCGGCGGGCAGGTCGCGCAACTCGCCAGCCAGTTCCAGGTACTCGGCGCCGGTCAGGTGAGGGTAGAGGTACGGCTCTTCGGGCACGTATCCGAGAATGCGCTTGAACTCTACGAGGTGGTCGCGGATGGGCCGCCCGCGATACAGGATTTCGCCCGCGGTAGGATCGAGCAGCCCGGTGATCATCTTCACCGTCGTGGATTTGCCGGAGCCGTTGGGTCCCAGGTAACCGGTTACCTCGCCGGGCAGGGCGGTGAAGGATACGTCATCGACGGCCATGGTGCCGGAATACCGCTTGGTCAGCGCACGCAGTTCAAGCATTGAAGATTTAGACAGGTGGCGAGGGGCGAAAGTTCCTGGTGGGGAAGGCTTCAGCCCGTCAGAGTTTGGCTTCGCCCAGCCACGCTTTCCGTTGATCTCGCGCTCCGTGGAACACGTGCAGAACCTCGACTGCCCTGGGTGGGCGGAGGCGATAGTAAATGATGTACTTACCAGCGGCGAACTTCCGTACGCCCTCACCGAATTGCTCGGCTGGCGCGCCTGCCCTCGGCTGCGATGATAGCGTGATGATGGTCTCCAGGATGTCCGTGGCAATCCGCAACGCTACGCCCTCGCCGGCCTCGGTCATCCAGTAGTCGGAGATCTCTTGCAGGTTCCGCCGCGCCGAGCGGGAGAGTTTGTAGTTGAATCTCATTTGGCCGTCGAACGGCCAGCAGGCTTCTTGGCGGACGCGGCAACCAGTTCCTTCGCCAGGTTCCTCAGGCCGTCGGCGTCGTACTCTTGATAACGGCCTTCGTCGATGTCCTTAATCCCTCGCCGCACACCGCGCCGGATGCCTTCGCGCTCGCCTCTCGTCAGGCCAGCTTCGAAGTCTGCAAGGCGCGCCCGGGCGCTCTTAACGGCTTCGTCCTCCTGCAGGCGCCGGACCGCATCCCTCACGACTTCGCTCATGTTGGTGTACTCGCCATTTTTCACCTTGCCGCGGATGAACCGTGCCATCTGCGGCGACAGCGAA
Source organism: Bryobacterales bacterium (assembly GCA_003166475.1). GTDB lineage: Bacteria > Acidobacteriota > Terriglobia > Bryobacterales > Bryobacteraceae > Bog-159. The sequence continues at coordinate 19,138 of PMVV01000400.1, forward strand.
ATGTTCATCTGCTCGATGGCCATCGCCCGTTTCTCCTGCCGCTATTATCGCCGTTTCGCTTACGACTAATCAACAACAGTCAATAACCGACTGTAGAGGATTACGGTCGGAACGGCCCGACGCGCCCTGGGACGAACTGCTGGGCCCAGGGAATCTTGAGCCAATTCCGTCCTTGGACCGCAGCCCTTTGTGATATACCTTGGGAAGCGGATAAACATATGCGGAAATCGATGTTGGTCGTCTGGGCTCTCGCGTTCGGCGCGGCCCCGATTGCGATTCCTCAAGCTGCGCCACCGGCCGCGGCGCCGGCGCCCTATGCCTGTGACCCGGTCAATCCCAACGCTTCGCCAGAAGCGCGCGCGCTGCTGAAGAGCCTCTGCGCGCTCTCGGGCAAGGGGATTCTTTCGGGCCAGCACAACTTCCCCAATCATCGGGCGCAGGATACCGACCGCGTCCAGGCCATCACGGGCAAGTACCCCGCCGTCTGGGGTTCGGATTTCGGCTTCCTCGACGGCGAGGACAAAGACTCCATCATCCACCGCGACCTGATGATCGAGGAGGCCAAAAAGCAGGCCGCCGCCGGGTCCATCGTTACCCTGTGCTGGCACATGCTGCGTCCCACCGAGGACGAGCCAGGCAAAGCGGGCGAGAACGGCCGGCCTAGCGAGAGCTGGCGCGGCAGCGTGCAGGCGCGCCTCAGCGATGAGCAGTGGCAGGAGCTGATCGCCTCCGACTCGCCGCTGCACCAGCGCTGGGAACGCTACATCGACACCGTGGCCGTCTACCTGAAACAGCTTCAGGAGGCCCGCATTCCAGTGCTCTGGCGGCCGATGCACGAGAACAACGGCAACTTCTTCTGGTGGGGCGGCCGGCCAGGCCCGTCCGGTACGGCGCAACTCTATCGCGAGGTTTACTACCGTCTGGTCAACGTGCACCATCTCGACAATCTGCTCTGGGTGTGGAACCAGAACGGCCCGGCCCCCTTCGGCGAGTTCCACCAGTTCTTCCCGGGCCAGAATTTCGTCGATGTGGTGAGCTACGACAACTACCGCTCGCTGGATGACAGGTATTATTGGGAGATCCTCGACTTGGCCAACGGAAAGCCTATTGCGCTGGGCGAGGTTGGCAGTCCGCCGCCCGCCGAAGTGTTGAAGTCCCAGCCCAAGTGGGTCTGGTTCATGGACTGGGCCGACGGAATTCAATGGCAGGCAGACAAGTTGAAGACGGCCTACGCCAACCCTTGGGTAATCGGCCGGGGCGACCCGCTGCCGAAGTGAGCGGCAATTCTCCGTTTTTCTCGAGACCGCCCGGTCCCACAGCTACAATAGACTTGTCACATGCACAAATCGGCGGCCTTTTTCCTCCTCGCCTGCGGCGGTCTGTACGCGGCTGCCATCCCGCGTCCCGAGTATCCGCAGCCGCAATTCCAGCGCGAACACTGGCTCAGCCTGAATGGCTCCTGGGAATTCGAATTCGACGACGCCAACGCGGGCCTGGATGCCGATTGGGCATCCGCCACCCATAAATTTACCCGAAACATCGCCGTCCCGTATTGTTTCGAGAGCCGCCTGAGCGGTATCGGCGATACATCCTTTCATCCCTGGATCTGGTACCGCCGCGCCGTCAACCTGCCCGCCGAATGGAAAGGCCAGCGCGTGCTCCTCCATTTCGGCGCGGTGAATTACTGGTCGATGGTCTGGGTGAATGGCAAGTTGGCCGGCAGTCACGAAGGCGGCAATACGCCGTTCACCTTCGACGTCACACCGTTGCTCCAGCCGGGCTCCAACGTCCTCACCGTGCGCGCCCACTTCCCGCCCACGGACCGCTACATCCCCCGGGGAAAACAGTTTTGGGAGCCCAAATCGAAAAGCATCTTCTATACGCGCACTAGCGGCATCTGGCAGCCTGTGTGGATGGAGCCGGTTGGTGCCAGTTACCTCGATCGCGTCAAGATTACACCCTCCACCGACGGCGCCGTGCGCCTGGAATTCGCTATCGCCCGTCCCCAGCCCGGCCTGGAAGTCACCGCATCGGCCAGTTTCGCCGGACAACCGGCCGCATCCGCCACAGCCCACACCAACTCCGCGCCCACTACTGCGCTGCTGTCCATCGACGAGCCGAAGCGCTGGTCGCCGTCGTCGCCCAATCTGTACGACCTCGCGCTGGAACTGCGGCGCGGCGGCGTGGTGCTCGATCGCGTGCAAACCTATTTCGGCATTCGCAGCGTCACCGCCGAAAACGGCAAAGTCCTGCTGAACGGCAACCCCATCTTCCTGAAAATGGTGCTCGACCAGGGCTACTGGCCCGAGAGCATTCTGACACCGCCCACCGACGAAGCCATCCAATACGATATTCGCGCGACCAAGGAGATGGGCTTCAATGGCGCGCGCAAGCACCAAAAACTGGAGGATCCCCGCTATCTCTATTGGGCCGACCACATGGGTTTTCTGGTTTCCAGCGAAATGGCCAACGCCTACGAATTCGACGACGCCTACGTGGACCGCTTCACCCGTGAGTGGGCCGCCGCTGTCGAGCGCGACTACAATCACCCGTCGATCGTTATCTGGGTGCCCATCAACGAGAGCTGGGGCGTGCCCAATCTGCGCGACGCACGTCAGCAGAACCACCTGAAATCGCTCTACGCCCTCACGCATTCCCTCGATGCCACCCGCCTCGCGATCGACAACGAAGGCTGGGAGCATACCGATATGACCGACCTTTTCGCCATCCACGACTACGCGCGCTCGGGCGATCTGCTCTACGAGCGTTACAAGGACTTGGGCAAGTCCGGTGCCGGGGTTCCCGACAATTACAAGGCATCGCTCATTCCCGGCTACCATTACAATGGCTCGCCGGTGGCGCTCACGGAATTCGGGGGCATCGCCTTCATCCCGCCCGGCCACGATGTGCCGCAGGAAGCGTGGGGCTATTCGGGCGTGGAAAAAACCACGGATGCCGCCCTCGACCGCCTGCGCGGGCTGTATACTGCCATAGCCCGCATCCCCGGCTTTGCCGGTCTCTGCTACACCCAGTTGACCGACGTCGAGCAGGAGATCAACGGCCTGATGACCTACGACCGCAAGCTCAAGTTCGACGCGCACAAGCTACAGGAGATCAATGCCCTGGTGCATTGATTGGAGGGCGGGCAATCTTGGCCGGGGTCCCCTTTGGGGACGGCTTTTAGCCGGCTGTGTAAGTTTTGATTAAGTTTGGTGACCCGCAGGGCCATGCGGCAGCCGGTGGATCAATATCTCCGGATTAAGTCCGCGCCTGTTTCCAGTGCCGCTCCCGCTCCTGGACGCGCTCCAGCGCACGCCGGCAAGTATGCGAGCAGAAGCGTTGCAAGGGACTTCGCCGCTCCAGAACGAATACAAGATACCTTTTTAGATTAAAGGGCCGCTTGGCCGTTTCGACGCTCATTTTTCGCAGACTGTGGGGCGGACCTCCAGGTCTGCGCGGGTCCTCCAGGACCCGCTCCAGGCCGACGTGGACGTCGGCCGCAGGGCTGGAGTCCTGCCCTACCAAGAAGCTCGGCAACTGGTACAGAGAGAGGGTCGCGTACAATGGTTGTTTGATCGTAACCCTGACAGTCAATCCCGCACTGGACCGCACCATCTCCGTGGACCGGCTGGCGTTCGAAGACCGGTCCTACATCGACTCCCGGCACGAGTCCGCCGGAGGACGGGGCATCATTGCCGCGTGCGTGATCCATTCGTTTGGCGGGAAGCCGCTCGCCATTTTTCCCAGCGGCGGAAACAACGGGAAGCGCCTCGAAGAATTCCTCGTGGCTTGTGGATATTCCACGCTGGCCGTACCCATCGGCCGCGAGATCCGCACGAATCTCACCATCACCGACCGGCAGGGCCTCACCGTCAGCCTGAACGAGCGCGGCCCGCAGCTTGAGAAGGCCGAAGTCGATCGCATCGAGAAGGCCGTGCAGAAGAGTCTCGATGGCGCGGCCTGGCTGCTGTTGTGCGGCAGCCTGCCACCCGGCGTGCCCGCGAATTTCTACGCCCGCCTCATCGGCATGGCGCGGCGCAAGAAGGTGAAGACGCTGCTGGACACCGACGGCGATGCCCTGCGCGAAGGCATCGAGGCCGGGCCGACGGTCGTCTCGCCCAATCAGCACGAGGCGGAGCGCCTGCTGAACCGGGCCCTGGTCACGCGCAATCACTTTCTTGAGGCGGTGGCCCGTATACGCGCGATGGGACCGGAGATGGTCGCGCTTTCGCTCGGCAGCCGCGGCGCAATGGGAGCCATTGAAGGGACCATCATCGAGGCCCTTCCGCCGCGTGTGGAAGTGCTCTGTCCCATCGGCGCAGGCGATGCGCTGGCCGCGGCTTTGGCGTGGTCCATGGAACGGAACGGCGATTTCACGGATGCGCTGCGCTGGGGTGTGGCCACCGGCACGGCATCGTCCACGCTGCCCGGCCTGCGCTCGGCCTCCCTCGAGCAGACCAAGGAAATGTACCGGCAGGTGGAAGTGCGCCGCATCGAATAGGAATCCGGTGGCCTACACTTCATCCCGCGGCGCTTCCCGCACCGGCGGGCCATCCAAAAGCGAAAACGTAATGCGTTCGGCGGGCGTGGTTTCCGCCGCGGTTTTCCTGAGCCGCATCAGCGGACTGGTACGCGAAATGATCATGGCCCGCCTGTTCGGGGCCGGACAGGCTTACGACGCGTTCCTGCTCGGGTTTCGCATCCCCAATCTGACGCGCGATCTCTTCGCCGAGGGCGCGCTCTCCTCCGCCTTCGTCCCCGTCTTCACCCAGTACCTGGCCACCAAGGGCAAACGCGAAGCCGCCGAGCTTTCCAACCTGGTGGCCACCGCGCTGCTGCTGGTGGTGGGCGGCATTTGCATACTGGGCATGATCTTCAGCCCGCAACTGGTGTGGCTGCTGGCGTCGGGCTTCGCGCGCGTGCCCGGCAAGTTCGAACTGGCCGTGACGCTGACGCGCATCATGTTTCCGTTCCTGCTGCTGGTGGCGCTGGCCGCGCAGACCATGGGCATCCTGAATGCGCTGAACCAGTTCGGCATCCCGGCGCTTTCCTCGACTTTCTTCAATATCGGCTCGGTGGCCTTCGGCCTGGGCTTCGGATACACCGTGGGCCGCTGGATGGACGTGAGCCTGATCATGTCGATGGCCTGGGGGGTGGTAGCGGGCGGGGCCGTGCAATGGCTGTTTCAAGCTCCCAGCCTCTACCGCGCCGGCATCTCGTATCGCCCGCGCCTGGACTTCGCGCATCCCGGCCTGCGCAAGATCCTGCGGCTGATGGGTCCGGCCATTCTGGGCAACGCCGCTGTGCAGATCAACGTGCTGGTGAATACCAACTTTGCCTCCAGCATCGCGGACGCCGCCGGCCATGTCATTAACGGTCCGGTAAGCTGGCTTAGCTATGCATTCCGCTTCATGCAATTGCCGCTGGGGTTGTTCGGCGTGGCCATCGCCTCCGCCACGCTGCCCTCGATTTCGCGCAGCGCCGCGCTCCAGAAGATGGACGAATTCCGCCTGACGCTCTCCCGCTCACTGGGCATGGTTTTGCTGCTGACCATTCCTTCGTCGGTGGGCCTGGCCGTGCTCGGCCCCAGTATGATCGGAGCGGTGTACCAATGGGGCCGGTTTCGCGCCGCCGATACGCACCAGGTCGCCATGGCGCTGGCCTGCTACGCGGTGGGCTTGGCCGGCTACTCCGCCATCAAGATCCTGGCGCCCGCGTTCTACGCCCTCAACGACGCGCGCACGCCCATGCTGGTGAGCTTGGTCTCCATCCTGGTGAACCTGGCCGCCGCTTCGACTATGGTGAAACTGGCGGGACTTGGCCACCTGGGCCTGGCCCTGTCGACTTCCGCCGTCGCGCTGTTCGGATCGGTGGCGTTGTTCCTGCTGCTCCGCCGTCGCATCCAGCGCATGCACGGCCGCGCGCTGGCCGCCAGCGTAGCCAAGATTCTGTGCGCGTCGGCCGTCATGGGCCTCGTGTGTTACCTGTCGAGCAGCGGCGTGCATCACTGGCTGGGCGCGCGCAAACTCGCGCAGATCGCGGACGTGGCGATCTCCATCCCGCTGGGCGCGACGGTGTACTATGCGTTATGCCGCGCCATGCGGGTGGCGGAACTGGAAGCCGCCTGGGTAGCGCTGGCCGCGCCGCTCGCGCGCCGGTTCTCCGTCAATCCGCGTCACCGTGCTAAACTGCCATAAGAAATGCTTCCCGATCTGGAGTTGGCGGTTCGGTTGCAGGAGCTTGACAATCGGGTGACCGAGTTGACCCGCGAGATCTCCGCGCTTCCAAAACACATCGCCGAAATCGAAAAGAAATTAGAGAGTCACACGCGCAAGCTGGAGGCGGATCGCGCCGCCCTCAACGCGAACCAAAAGGATCGCAAGAAGAACGAGACCGACATCCAGCTTGAGGAGCAGAAAATCTCCAAATTGCGCGGCCAGATGCTGGACGCCAAGACCAACGAGCAGTACCGCGCGTTTCAGAACGAAATCGAGTTCTGCGAGAAGGAGATTCGCCGCGCCGAGGATCACATTCTCGAATTGATGGGCGAATCCGAGCCGCTGGACAAGAACGCGAAGGCCGCCGAACTCGCGCTCAAAGAGGAAAAGGCCCAAGTGGAAGCGGAAAAGCAGCAGGCCATGGCGCGCACGGCGGAGGACAAGAAGGCTTTGGACCAGATCCACCAGGAACGCGCGCGGATCGTCGCGGACCTGCATCCCAATGTGTACCGGCAGTATGAACGCATTCGCAAAGGCCGCCGGGGCGTAGCCATCGCCGAGGCCATCGAGGGGCGCTGCAGCGCCTGCCAGATAGCCCTGCGCCTGCAGTTCTTCCAGGACCTGAAGAAGGGGGATGAGGTGATGTATTGCGAAAGCTGCGCCCGCATCCTCTACTACAATCCGCCCGTGGCTTTCGAAGATCTCACGGGTGAATCCGCGCCCGTGGCGCAAGGCTAACCACTTCTGAGCCGCGCACGTCAGTAAGCGGTATTCCCCGTACCTCTCACGACCGCGCTTTGTGCGTGGCCTTGGCGCTCTTCACGGGTTCTTTCAGCAGCGTATCCAGCGTCGCGCGAATATTCTTCTCCTGATCGTTGAAGAAGGCGCTGTCTTCGCCCTTGTGCTGCTCGCGGATCACGCGGCCGCGGTCGATGAAGATCACTTCGGGAACGAAGTTCGGCTTCACCAGCGACGCTTGTTCGTACTCCAGCACCGACTCGCGGTCCGCGGATCCCACGGGAAACGTGGGCTTGAACTGGGCGATGAAACCGGGCACCAACGCCGCCGCATCGGGATTGAAGGCCGCCGCCAGGAACTGCACGCCGCGCGAGCCATACTCGCTTTGAAGGGCGCTCAGAACCTGCGTGGTGTGCTGGCAGTGCGGACACGTGGTGGAGATAAAGGCCAGCACCACCACCTTGCCCGCATACTGGCTCAACAGAGTGATCTGGCCGTTAGGCATCTTGATTGCAAACTCGCCCGCCGGACGCGGCACCTGTTGAGCGTGTGCCGACAAACCAGTCAGAAGCAGAACCAAAGCCGTGAGTGAGCGCCGAAATCGCATACTGCCATTTTACCCCAACCCGCCGCCTAACAGCTGATTCGCTGTGGGGCAGGCCATCGTTTTTCGTGGCCTGGCGAGTTCGAGCGCGGTGCGCAGACGACAAACAACGATCGAGGCTTGGGGTCAATGCGGGAGTCTGGCCCTCAGCAACCCGTACACCCAGGTCCCAACCAGTGCGCTGCCGATCGCCACGATCATCACGGTGACGCCATTGCCCACCAGCGCGAAGAGCGGTCCCGGACAGGCTCCCGTGAGCGCCCAGCCCAGGCCGAAGATCGTGCCGCCCGCAGCATAGCGAATACCGAGCCCCAGGGTCTTGGGCGGAATCGCGATGGGCTCGCCCGAGACGGTCTTCAAACCAAGCCGCTTGATTAACGCCACTGACGCGGCGGCAACCACAACGGCCGAAGCGATGATCTCGTACATGCGCGGAGACTGAAACCGGAACATCTCCTGGATGCGGAACCAGGAAAGCACCTCCGACTTCGTCAGCGTGACTCCGAAAGCAACACCGAGAAGAAGATAAACCAGCAAGGCGACGCCGGTCCGGTTCTGCGCTTGTTCAGTGGACATAGATGCGCTCACAGGATCAGCGGAAGAATGAAATACGTCGCCAGCAGGCCACCGGCGAAGAAGCCCACCACTGCGATCAACGAGGGCAACTGCAGGTCCGCCAGCCCCGAGATCGCATGACCTGAAGTGCAGCCTCCCGCATAGGCCGTGCCGAACCCGACCAGGAAGCCGCCCAAAATAATCGAGGCAAACCCTTTCAACGTCAGCAGGGCGGACCACGCGAACACCTCGCGCGGTGCAAGCCCGGAGAAGTCGTGAATGCCCAATCTGGTCAGGGCGAGCCTGGTCTGTTCGGAAATAGCTACGTTCTCAGATCTCCCCAAATGCGAAGCCAGGAAACCGCCCAGGAGAATGCCGGCCACGAACAGAAGGTTCCAAAGGCCGCTTCGCTTCCAGTCATAACGGAAATAATCCAGCTTGCCGGGAAGGGCGGCGGAACACATATGCCGCAGGCTGCTGGAAACGCCAAAGACCCTGTTGCCCACGATCAATAGCGCAGGCACGAACAACCCGATCGCCGGACCGGCTACGTACCAGCGCCAGGGGCCGGATGCGAAAGCCATCATACCGACTGCCTCCTTGAACTTTAGTCTACTTCCCCCATCCAAAGCTGGCGCCCACCGAGTTCTGATACATGCTCAAGCCGGCCTCGCCGCCGCCGAAGGCTGCCGGGATCGAGTTGACGCCATTCAGTGTCCGCTGGAAGGCGTGCTGATAGGCGACATTGATCTCCTTGCCTCCGTGGAGGCCCACGGTTGCCCCGGCCGACAAGTGCTCTTGAACCACGGCGGGCGCGAGCAGATTGAAGAAAGTCTGGCTGGCATCGAAGGGCAGGCTCGAGTGGTTGTATCCGGCGCGCAGCGTCACCTTGGGACTGGCCTTGAAAGCGAAGCCCACCTTCTCGGCGGTGATGTCGTGCCAGCCAAAGCCTGGCCCGTTGCTTGCGCCCAGCGGAGCTACGATTGGAAAGCCCGGATTGGCGATCGAGTTTACTTGTCCGTAGAAAATGCGCTCGGCATCGAACAGGATCGTCGCTTTGGGATGGACCTTCAGCGCTACGCCGCCGGCGACGTTCGCCGGGATATCAAAGCCGCCCTGTCCGGCGAACAGCCCCTCATATTTGGTGAAGTGCTGCATGTAGGTCCGGCTCTGAAACGTTGCGCCCAGGTTCAGATACTTGTCGATGGTTCCCACCCAGCCCGCGCGGAATCCGGCGCCGAAGGAGTGGCTGGCACCATTATCAGTCACGTTCCCCGGGGAGGTAGAGAAATTAGGATTCGCAAAATTCTGCAGCCCAGTGGCGGAGAATAACTGGTAGCCGACGTTCAGCGAGACACCGAAGGCATTGTGTGTGTTGGCCTTGAAGGCAATTGTCGGCGCCGCGAACAACTGCTCGAGATTCACGCCCGCCGGGCGACTTCCGAAGAGTGGAATGGGAGTGGTGTACTGGGTGTTCATACCACCGTTCCCGTAGAGCGAGATGCCGACGGAAACCTTTGAATTGAGGAGGTGGTTAAATCCCAACTCGGGGATGAAGAAGTTCTTCTTTCCGCTGGCGTCGTAGGCGGCATCCGCGCCCGGGAAACCGTTCCCGGTGATTGTCGCGCCGCGAATCGGACGAAACAAGGTCACGCCGAAGTCAAACCGGTCACCCACCAGAACCATCCCCGCCGGGTTGGTTGCAGCCGCCAGGCTATCCTGCGGAAACGCGATCCCGGCACCTCCTTGGCCCTGTTGTATAACGCCGTAGCCCGTCGAAAAGTAGCCGTCGGTCGCCAACATCGGCGCGGCCAAAAGCAGGGTAAGGGTAAAAGCCCACAAACGCCTATTGAGGTCGGTGCGCACGCGAAAGTATTCTCCTTTGAGTTGAGCGTCGCGAGTCAACTTCGCCAAACATGGTGGTGATCAGTCTGGCCGGATGCCCCCCTCCGACGCTGCACTCCTCACAATACTATACAATGTCTAGTTTGTCTATCGAAACGATATGAATACATCTTATGGCGAGAAACCGACGTGGACGTTCTGTTAGTACATCGTCCAGTTAGTTCTTTACGGATTGGCGGTGCGGCCAAGACGCCATATCCGCGTCGGCTTACAAGTGGGTATGACGTTTGTGGGGCGGGCAATCCTGGCAGGCAATCCTGCCCGCAGCCGGATTTCAGGCGGGCCTCCGCGACCGTGACGAGGCGCCGTGAAAGCAGGCGCCGCCTGAGCGGCTGCGGCCATGATTGGCCGCCTCACCGGTGCAACCGAACTGCCATTATTCTATGAGGAGCTATCTGTACGATGTACTAGGTTTGTTGAAAGTGCGGGCGGCGGGGGGCCTGCCCTTTGGGCCCGGCGGCCTCCCAGGCCGCCCCTTTGCGTGCACCGGAATCCGCTATACTGTCGGGAAAACCAAGAGGCGTGAATGCCAGTCGCCAAAGCACCATCGAAGAAACCGCCCAAGAAACCGCCCGATTTCGACGCTGTGTTCGCCCGCCTGCGCGCAATCCTGGCTCCGCACGCGCAAACGCTCGTGGCCAGGCACGATAGGCCGGATTATTATTACCTGGAAACCAAGGCCCCGCTCTACAAAGGCAGGCCGGTCTTCTTCGCCGCTGTGCGGAAAGGCAAGGGCTACGTCAGCTTTCATCTGATGCCGGTCTATGCATATCCGGAGATGCGCAAGAGCCTCTCGCCAGGGCTGCGCAAGCGGATGCAGGGCAAAGCGTGTTTCAATTTCACGGCCGTCGACGAGGAGTTGTTCGAAGAATTGCGGCAGTTGACTGCCGAGGGCATGGAAGGGGTTCCGCAGAAGATGCTGCGCGGCGTGCCCAGCGCAAAGTGCGAATAGATTATCGCCATCGCAGGCGGCCGATGCGGCCAGCAGGACCCACCGCCCACACCGCGTCGTCGCCGACTACACCGATGGCATTGTAAGAGCTGCCATCGAAACGCGCCCAACTCCGGCCTCCGTCGCTCGATATATCGGAACCGGAGGTTCCCACGGCGATCCAAACCTTGCGCCCAGCCAGATACGCAACGGCGCAACGGTAGCCGTTCGGAGGCGTGCCGCCGGGCGCATCCCAAGTGCGCCCGCCATCTGAGGTTACCGCCACGTTGCCGGCGGCTTCGCCGGGCTTGCCGTAATCTCCGCCAACCGCGACGCCGTCGAGCGGGTCTGCAAAAGCCAGCGAGAAGATTCCCGAGCCGGCGGAATCGTGGCGCAGCGGCGTTCCGGCAACCTCCCAATTCTCGCCGCCGTCATGGGAATGAAACACGCGTGCGCCCGAAGGTCCGCCCGTGCCGAACCACACCTCGCGTTTGCCGCGCACCGGCAGGCAGGAGTTGCTGGCGGCAAATGCGCCCTCGTTCGGAAGCGCCGGCGGTAGCTTGCGCCGCTGCCAGGTGGCGCCGCCATCCGCGGTCGTCAGGATGACGAACTGCCCGTCCACCGGGTCGCCGAGCACGATCCCTCGGCGCGCATCCCAAAATGCCAGCGCGTCGAAGAACCCGCCCGCATCGGGATTGGTGTGGAGCGGCGACCAATGCGCGCCGCCATCGGCGGTCCTGTAAATACGGGACTTCTCTCCCGGCCCGCTGCTCATTAGCCAGGCGGTATGGCTATCCAACGCGCGTAGGCCGCGGAAGTCCAGATCGCCGGCGCCCGGTACGGCGGCGGCGTGCCAGGTAGCGCCGCCATCCAAAGTGCGCAGATAGGCTCCGCCCGCGCCGCTGGCCCAAACCACGCTTGGGCTGACGGCGCTCACACCGCGCAAGGATGCCGTTGTGCCGCTCGATTGCGCAATCCAGGTTTGCGCCGGTGCCACAGAGGCCGCCGCGACCGCGGCCAGGCATAGCGCCGTTGTGGAACGAATCAACAGTCTCCTCCCGCAGAATAGAATACTGCAAATTGAACCTCGCAGTTTGAACCAAGTCGGTTTATGCTCAATTTAGGGAGGGATCCACCGTGTTCCTGATGTTGGCCCAAGCCAGCCTGGCCATGCAGACGGCGTTTTCCTGTCTGTTGGTGTGCCTCCTCGAGTTTTACTACCGGCGCGTGGCCCGCGAAGCATGGCTTCGCTGGTTTGCGTTTTCCTGGGTGGCGCAGGCTGCCTACGCGGCCTCGCTCTGGCTGGCGTTGGACAATCATGGCCGGGGGTTGACCGTACGTGCGGCGGCTTCGCTATTGGGATTTATCGTGCCGGCGACGTTCGCTTTGACCGGGATTGCGTTGCTGCGCGGCCGCGCGCCGTCGCGGACCTGGATCGCCGCCCTGTACCTGGTTGGACTGGCAGCCGCGGCCATCACATTTGCAGCCGGGCTGCCCTATCCAATCGATGGCGTAGAAGTCTTGCGCATCCACAACATTCCCCGATATATTTGCTATGGTTTGGCAAGCCTGCTAGCGGCCGCGGCTTTTGCCAGGCACGGGCTGCAACGTCGGCTTGCCGGTTCGTTGGTGACCGCCGCCGCCTGGGCTATCTTTGGCCTGCTCAACCTGGTCCGCGGCTGGCAGTGGATCGAGTCGTCGACGTGGGCGGTTCGCGGTGCGGAGAACAACCCGGAGCTCGTCAGGCTAGCGCTGATCGTCTTCGTGACGAACTCGGTGGTTTGGATCGTGATGAGCATCGGGGTAGGCCTGCTGCTCACCGAAACCGCCGAGCGGAGCGAACGGCGCACGCGCGCGGCTTTGCGCGAATTGCAGGAAGCCCAGACCGAACGCGGCCGGCTGGCCCAGCTTGTGGAGCAGAGCCGCGACGCGATTCTGGTGGTCTCGGAGGGGCAGTTGCGATACTTGAACGGCGCCGCCGCGAATCTGCTGGGCTATACCGCAGACCAGATCCCTTCGCTGTTCATGAAGCCACTCGGCGAGGTGTGCGGCATCGCCGGCCAGGATCCGATGCGCGCGCGGATGGACGGATCTATCGCCGCTGCGGGCGTGTGGGAGGGCCAGTCGGAGTGGCGCAATCGCCTCACCGGCGAGCGGATTCCGGTATTGGTGGGGGCCTTCGCCATGGGCGCGCGGAAAGGGGATACCGCCTCCACCGGATTGATCGGGCGGGACCTGCGGGAGTGGGTGCGGCTGGAAGAGGAGTTGCGCCAGGCCCAACGGCAGGAAGCCTTGGGACGCATGGCCGGGGGCATCGCGCACGACTTCAACAACCTGTTGACCGTCATGATGGGTTACGCATCGCTGGCGCTCGAGGGGGGCCTTAGCGAACCGCTGCGGCAGAACATCGGTGAGATTCTCGCCGCCGCCCGGCGGGCCGCAGCGATCACCGACCGGTTGCGCGCTTTCGGACGGCGCCAGACCCTACGTGTAGAGGCCTTCGATCTGAATGCGCTCGTCGACTTGATGCGCGCCACGCTGGATAAACTCGCCGAGTGGAATGTGGAGCTGAGCTTTGACCTCTGCCAGACTCCGCTGCCGGTGCGCGCCGATGCGGCACAAATCGAACAAGTGCTGATGAACCTGGTGCTCAATGCGCGGCAAGCCATCGATGGGCGGGGCCGGATCGCGGTGCGCACCAGCCGCGCAAATCCCAAAGAGGCGCCCGCCGGCGACACGCGCGAACTGGTGAAGTTCGAGGTGGAGGACAGCGGTTCGGGCATCGAGTCCGACGTACTGGAACATATTTTCGATCCGTATTTCACCACCCGATCGACTGGGACCGGGCTGGGTCTCTCGATGGCCTATGGCATCATCCACCAAAGCGAGGGACAGATCCGCGTCGCCAGCCGGCCGGGACGCGGCAGCGTTTTCACCGTCCTGTTACCCGCCTGCGACCCAGCGGAGCTGGCGGGCAGCGCGGCCGATCGGGCCGACACCGACGAGGTGGAGGGTAGCGAAGCGTTGATGGCTCTGGACGACCGGCCGGAGGTGGCGGCTTTTGTCGCCGCGTGCCTGGCGCACTATGGCTACCGTGTGACCACCTACACCGACTCCGAATCCGCGCTGGCCGCGGTGCGCGAAGGCGCCGCTGCTCCGCAGTTGGTGATTCGGGACGTGATGATGCCCGGCGTGCCGCTGCGCGAGTTTGCCGCTCGCATGCGGGTGCTGCGGCCCGGCCTGCCGATGGTGCTGATGTCGGGTCTGCCGGAAGCGTCGCTGGCGCCGCTGATCGAGGGCACCGGCGGATACTTCATCCCCAAGCCATTCGCGCCGGAGCAGCTTGCCGGGCTGGTGCGGCGCGCGCTGGACGCGGGGGCCATCCTCGCCGGCCGGGAGTGATCCCGGCGTGGCGCAGACGTGCTCGAACACGGCAGGCCACGAGAAACGATGGCCTGCCCCACAGCTAATCTGCCGTACAGTTATTTCTTGGACACTACACTAGCGGAGAGCCGAGGTCCCGCGCCAACCGATCCCGCCCCGGAATTCCACGCCGATGAGATGTTTCCCCTTGACGTAATTGCAGTAGCGTACGCGCCCCCGCCCGGATATCCCCAATTTCGGGTCGTTGCAACTGACGTACGAGGGAACCGGTAATTTCTCGGATATCAGCAACTGTAGACCCTCCGCCGAGGCGTTCATCAGCTTTGCCGGAATGAATCCTTCACTACCAGGGCGATCTTCCCACAGGAGGCGCAGTTCGCCGGTGGCGGACTGGCGTACGTACCGCCGTGTATTGATTCTTCGAAATGTGGCGTGAAGCGCCTGTTGCGCCCAAAACGTGTCTCTCGCGTAAGCTTCGACGATCGGAGAAGGCTGGATGTCCAATGTCGCGGCCAGCGCCTTCACTGCGTCCCAATCGCCCGCCTCGTAGCGGCAAGCCAACTGGTAGAGCTTCAGGTGCGGATCGCCGGGCGGTGCCGTTCCCGTCAAGGCGCCGGTGATGGCCGGAGCGGCATGCACTTTATCGAGGGCCTCCGGGAGGGGAAAGTCGGTGAGCGCGTCCAGCAGCGAGAACAGGCCCATCAGGAACGCGAGATCGTGTGGAACGATTCGCGCCAGCCGGGCCAAGAGTTCGCAGAAGCGCGCGCGTACCAGGGATACGGTAACCAGTTCGCCCGGCTTGTTCTTCGCCAGCACCGGCAGTGCGGCCAGCACCGCCCAGTGCCGGATGCCCTCCTCGCCGAGCACCGCCATGGCATGCGCGATCGAGCGAATTTCAGCGGCGCGCGCGAAGAGCGCTGAGTTTACATAGAGTAGCAGGCTATACGGGAGCCACACGTCCGCGGAGATGAGTGTCTGTAGCCGCTCGAAATTGGGTCCGACCTGCTGAATCTCCGCCAGCAGGCGCAAACATGTCAGTTTTGCCGCCGGTATACGCCGCCCCGTCACGGTCTCCGGACGCGCGAAGAAGTAGCCTTGAAAGTAGTCGTATCCGGCCGCGAGGGCCCAATCGGACTCTTCCTGAGTCTCGACCTTCTGAGCGACCATGGCGATTCCCAGAGGCCGATAGGTCCGCAGAAGCCGCTCCTGCTCCGGTCGCGGAGTGGCCGCCAGGTCCACCTTAATGAACTTTGCCAGGCGGGCGAGCGGTTCGCGTTGGGGATCGGAGACGAAACCGTCCAGGGCTAAGGCATAGCCTTGCTCGCAGAGCTTCCCGCAGGCAGCCAGGACCTCGGCATCCGCTTTGACCGATTCGAGAATCTCGATCACCAGAACCTCAGGTGAGAGAACGGCGTGCAATCCACCGAGCAGCAGGCCGCGCTCGAAGTTGATAAAAGCCTTTTTGCCGCATAGCAAGTTCTCGAGCCCGATCGTCAGGAGGGTATTGCCAATCACCTGGGCGGTAGCGGTCGCCCGATCGATCTCATCGAAGGCACTTTGGGAGGATTGGGCGCGATAGAGCAGTTCGTAGGCGTAGAGCCGCCGCTGTCGATCGAAAATCGGTTGGCGCGCAACGAAGACGTCCACTTGTTCCACCAATTTAGCAGAGCGGGCGCCGAGACTCTTTCGTACAGAGCGAATTCCCGCGATAGAATAAGATCCGGCCCCGCGCCGCCTCAAACATGAAAAAGCTCTGCCTGCTACTGCTGTGCTGCCTGCCGCTCGCTTACGGCGCGCACGTGACCATCCTACGGGACGAATACGGCGTCCCCCACATCTTCGCCGAGGACGCCGCCGGCGCGGCCTTCGGCTCGGGTTACGCGCAGGCCGAGGATCGCCTGGAGGAGCTGCTGAAGAACTACCGCCGCGCGGAAGGCACCATGGCGGAAGCCTTCGGCACGGAGTTCTTCCGCGACGATTGGCGCCAGCGAGTCTGGCGCCACCGGCTGGTGGCCGAGCGCCGTTACCAGGAACTGAGCCCGCGCAGCCGCGAAATCATCGAGGCGTTCCAAGCGGGTGTGCGCCAATACATGCGGGAGCATCCCGAGCAAGTGCCGGCATGGGCGCCCAAGCTGGAGCCCTGGCAGTTGGTGGCGCTGGGCCGCTACATCATCTGGGGCTGGCCGGAGGGCGAAGCTGCCGAGAAGCTGATCCACGCGGGCATCCAGCCCGATCCCGTCGCCTATCACGGCTCGAACGAAATGCTGCTGGCGCCGTCGCGCACCGCCATGCATGCGCCCATCGCCGTGGTGGACCCGCACCTGAGCTGGTACGGCCCATTCCGCTTCTACGAAATGCGCATCTATGGCGGCGACCTGGCCTTCTCCGGCGCCTCGATCCTGGGCCTTCCGTTCCCGGTATTGGGACACAGCCGCTATGCCTCTATCGCCATGACCACCGGCGGTCCGGACACTTCCGATGTCTACGAAGAGGAAGTCCAGGACGGCAAATACAAGTTCCGCGGCGAATGGCGGCCGCTCGAAACCCGCCATGAAAAGATCGGCGTCAAGGTGGGAGACAAGATCGACTGGAAGGACGTCACCATCGACTCCACCGTGCACGGGCCCATCGTGGCGCACAAGAACGGCAAGTCGTACTCGGTGGCGATCCCTTATGCCGACGAGGTTCGCCTGATGGACGAGAGCTGGGGCATGGCGACCGCCCACAACCTGGTCGAGATGAAGAAAGCCCTGGCGATGCTGCAGTTCATGGCGCAGAATATCATGGTGGGCACGGTGGATGGCGACATCTATTACGTGCGCAACGGGCGCGTGCCCGTGCGGCCGAGTGGCTGCGACCCGTCGAAACCCATGCCCGGCGCAACCGGCGCGTGCGAATGGCAGGGGCTGCACTCGTTCGAAGATCTGGTGCAGGTGACCAATCCGCCGCAGGGATACATGCAGAATTGCAACGTCTCGCCGTTCGCCATGATGAAAGAAATGCCGAAGAATTCGCCGCTGGTACCCGAGGAATACGCGGCGCATCCTTACCTTTACAATGACGGGCGCACTCCCCCGCATCAGCGCGCGGCCATGATGGTGGACCTGCTCGACGCGGCCCACGATGTGACCGCCGAGCAGGCCATCGGCATTGCATTTTCGCCGCAAGTCTGGCACGCGGAGTTGTGGCAGGAGCGCATCCGCAAAGCTGCGCCGGAGAGTGAATTCGCGAAAATGCTCGCCGCGTGGAACCGCCGCAGCGACGCGGATTCCCGCGCTGCCCTGGCATTCTACCTCTTCAAGATGTCGCTCGACGCGGGGCCGAAGCGCGCGGTGGACCCGCCTGCAGATCTCACCGACGATCAGGTGCGTGCGGCGCTGGCCAACGCGGAAGCGCGGCTGAAGTCCGAGTTCGCCGCGGATGCGGTCTTCGGAACGCTGTTCCGCGTGGGTCGGCAGGGCGCGGCGCACACCTGGCCGGTTAGCGGCGGATCGCTGCGGGATGCCGGCATGGCCACCCCGCGCGCCATCAGTTTCGCGAAAAACGGACAGGAGATGGTCGGGCATACCGGCCAGACCTCCACGCAGATTGTGATTCTGACCAAGCCGCCCCAATCGTACATGGTGATCCCGCTGGGCGAAAGCGACCACCCGGATTCGCCGCACTTCGACGATCAGGCGGAAAAGCTGTTCAGCCAGAGCCGCGCGAAATCGACTTACTTTCTGAACCGCAAGGAACTGGAGAACCATGTCACGAAGCGGGAGGAACTGGAATTCGCGGGGTCGTCCAAGTGATGCGAGACGCCCTGGGCCACCTGGAACTGAGAGTGATGGAGGTTCTCTGGGCGCACGGCGAAAGCAACGTGCACGATGTCGTCGAGCGGCTGGGCCGGCCGCTGGCGTACACCACGGTGATGACCACGCTGGACCGGCTCTTCAAGAAACATCTGCTGCTGCGGCGCAAATCGGAGCGGGCGTTCTTATATGCGCCGCGCTGGACGCGCCGGGAATGGGAACAGAAACGTGCGGGCGATTTCGTAGCCGGCTTCCTGGCGTCGCCCGCGGCCTCCGGCGATCTGCTGATCTCCTCCCTGGTCGACGCGGTCGGCCAATATGACACCGCCCTGCTGGATGAGTTGGAAAGGAAGATCCGCAGCAAGCGCAGAGAGCTTGGCCGGCGAGGGAAAACATGACTCTCCCATATCTTCCGCGGCTACTGTGCATCAGCCTGGCAACCTTCTTTCTGATCCACCTGGCACTTGGGCTGGGAGTTTCGCTGATTGCCCGGCCGGCGGCCCGCCTGGGAGAACGCATCCGGCCGCACCTGGCTGCCCGCTGCCTGCTGGTGTTGCGCTTGCTGCCGGCCGTGGGCGCCGCATTGATTGTGGTGGTGGTTTGTCTGCCGAGCTACCTGTGGCTTGAGCCGGAGGCCCCCACCGAACGGGTGGGTTTTGGGTGCCTGGCCGTGGCTTTGCTGGGCATCGCCATGTGGGGCATTTCGCTCGCGCGGGGGCTGCGCGCCGCGGCCGGCTCACGCCGCTTTCTGCGGCAATGCCAGCGCGAGGGACGCCGGGCGCGCCTGCCGGGAGAACTTGCGAACGCTTGCATGGATACCTGGATCGTGGAAGGCACCGCGCCACTGCTGGCGCTCGGCGGAATCGTTCGCCCGCGGCTGGTAATCTCGCGCGGAGTGGTCAGCGCGCTGTCGCCGGAGGAACTGGCGGCGGCCTTGCGGCACGAACGCGCGCACTGGACTTCGCGCGACAATCTCAAGCGCCTGTGTATCCTGCTGACACCCGGCATCCTGCCGTTCGCGGGCAGCAGCCGGACGCTCGGGCGCGGCTGGAGAAAGTTCGCCGAATGGGCCGCCGACGACCGCGCGGTGGACGGCAGCGCGCGCCGCTCGTTCGCGCTGGCCGCGGCATTGGTGCGGGTTGCGCGCATGAGCGCGGACGCGCCGCCGTCTTCCCTGGCGCGCCTATTGGGCGACACCGATCAGCTTGCGGCGCGCGTGGATCGCCTGCTGCGCCCGGCCCCGCCCAGCCAACTTCCGGCTGGTCCGCGGCCTATCCTGGCGCTGAGCGCGATCCTGCTGATGGCCGGCTCGCTGGCGGCGGCGATCCTGCAGCCAGATGCGCTTTACTCCGTGCATCTGGCGCTGGAACACTTGGTGGAGTAACGGTGGCAGATGAGAACAACGGCACCAGTACTTTCGCTATCCTCGCCCGGGCGCGCTCGGCCGAGGCGGTGGTGGAAGCCATCCGCCAGGCGGGCGGCCGCGCGGATGCGTGGGAGGCCGACCTGGCTGATCCCGCTGGCGTTCCCGAACTGTTCGACCGGGCGGAGGCGGCCTTCGGTCCGGTCGAGATCCTGGTCAACAACGCGGCCTTTTGGCACGGCGACACCTTCGTGCCGGATCGCGCGGAGCGCTTCGGATGGCGCCTGATGCCGGTCTCGCCCGAGACCTGCGACCGGCATTTCGCGGTGAACGGCCGGGCACCGGCGATGCTGATCGCGGAGTTCGCACGGCGGCACGCCGCGCGCGGGGCAAGCTGGGGCCGCATCGTTTCGTTGACCACGGGCGGCGCGCCCGGTTTCCCCGGCGAAGTGTCGTACGGCGCCAGCAAGAACGCCGTGGAGAGCTACACGGTGGCTGCCGCCGCTGAGCTTGCGCCGTTGGGGATCACGGCTAACGTGCTCTCCCCGCCGCCCACCGATACCGGCTGGATCTCGCCGCGAATCGCCGTGGAACTGGCGCAGGCGACGCCGCCCTACCGCATCGCGCAGCCCGAAGAGGTGGCCGAGTTGATTGTCTTCCTGGCCTCGCACCAGGCACGCTCGATCAGCGGACAGCGCATCGCGATCCGCTGAAAGCTGAGTGCTGAAAGCTGAAAGCTAAAAGCTATTTACACCCTTCGAAAACGCCGCCCGGCGCTCCGGTGTAGCCCAGCGCCTGCATGCCAACCGGTGAGCTGTAATATGCTCGCGAGACCCAGTCTTTCAAATTGGAGAAATGCGCGTGGCCGCGATAGCTGCCGGGCGCGTTCTCGTCCCAGGTCTCGAGCGTATGCGGATACGCCATGAAGGTCACCAGCTCCGTTTGCTGCTCGGGCGTGAGATACACGAACGCAGCGCGGTAGCGGACGAAGGATTCCCCATCGAGCGCCGCCAGGCTGTCCAGAAAACTCCGCTGCGTATCGTGCGTTTCGACGGCCAGCACCGCGTCCACGAAACGGTTCACCAACGCCGCTTTGGCGCCCGGCGTATCGGTGGCGGGGATCAGGATGTCGCTGAAGACGATAAGCGTCTGGTCTTGATGATCGTCCAGAAACACAGGCTTCCAATCGTCGCGCGCCAGTTCCTTCGAGGCGTCGTAATCGGACGGAAACTCGCGCGCCGTGGCTACGCGGCCGGATACGGCTGCGGCGGCTCCCAGGAAGGTTTGACGAAATAAATCCCGGCGGTTCATTTGGGGACTATAATACCTTTACCGATGCAAGCAGCACAAGCTTCCGAAATCTACGACGCCATCGTGGTAGGCTCGGGCGCGACCGGCGGTTGGGCGGCCAAGCGGCTGGCGGAAGCCGGCTTGAAGGTTGCGCTGCTGGAAGCCGGCCGCAACATCTCGCCCAAAGAATTCACCGAGCACATGCCGGCTTACAAGCTGAAGTACCGCGACATGTCGCCGGAAATCGCGCGTACACGTCCGGTGCAGAAGCAGTGCTACGCCTGCATGGAATACAACTACGACTGGTTCGTGGACGACCTGCAGAATCCGTACAGGACTCCGGCGGGCAAGCCGTTCACCTGGCAGCGCCTGCGCATTGTGGGCGGCCGTACGCTGGTCTGGGGACGCCAGAGCTATCGCATGAGCGATCTGGATTTCAAGGCGGCCAGCCACGATGGCTACGGCGAAGACTGGCCTCTCTCGTACAAGGAGATGGAGCCTTACTACGAGATCGTGGAGCGCTACGTGGGAATCAGCGGCGCGGCGGAAGGAAATCCCACGCTGCCGGACAGCCACTTCCTGCCGCCCATGAAAATGACTTGCGGCGAGGTGCGCTTGCGTGAGCGCGTGCAGGCGCAGTTCGGCCGCACCGTCACCATCGGGCGCACCGCCATCCTCACCCAGAATCACAATGGACGCGCCGCGTGCCACTATTGCGGGCCTTGCGAGCGCGGCTGCGTGACGTTCTCGTATTTCAGTAGCCCGTTCACCACGGTGGCGGATGCGTTGAAGACCAGGAATTGCACGCTGGTCACGAACGCCGTGGTGCGCAGTGTCGATATGGACGACGCCAACAACCGCGCCACCGGCGTGACCTATGTCGACCGGCTTTCGCATAAGACCTACCAGGCGCGCGCCCGGAGCGTGATTCTGTGCGCGCAGGCCTTGGAATCGACGCGCATCCTGTTGAACTCGTCCACGCGCGTGTATCCCAAGGGCCTTGCCAATTCGAGCGGCGTGCTGGGGCATTACCTGATGGACCACGCGGTGGGCGGAGGCGCCGCGGGCGATCTGCCCGGCTTCGACCCAACGCCGAGTTCCCCGAGCGCGCCGCATCGCGCCAACGGCATCTACGTGATTCGCTTTCGCAATATCGCGAACGGGCCGCGGCATCCGCGCTTTATTCGCGGGTACGGATTTCAGGGCGGCGCCAGCGCGAGCTTCAACTTTGGCGCGGAGGGATTTGGCGCCAACTACAAGAAAGCCGTGCTGGCGGGAACCTACAGCATTGATCTGGGCGCTTTCGGCGAATCCCTGGCGCGCTTCGATAATTACTGCGATATCGATCCGGAAATGCGGGACGCCTGGGGCATTCCCGCATTGCGCATCCGGATGACCCACGGCGACAATGAGAAGGCCATGATGGAAGACGCCGCCTCGTCCGCCGCCGAGATGCTGGAGGCCGCCGGCGCCAGGAACATCAAGGTGAATTCGGATCTGGCGGAGCCCGGCATGGCGATCCATGAAACCGGCACCGCGCGCATGGGTGCCGATCCGAAGAAGTCCGTTCTGGACTCTTATAACCAGACGCACGATGTGAAAAACGTGTTCGTGATGGACGGCGCCAGCTACCCATCGTCGGCGTGCCAGAATCCCACGCTGACATTCATGGCGCTGACGGTGCGAGCCTGCGATCGTCTGATCGAGCGATTCCGGAAGAATGAAGTTTAGGGAGGGGAAAGGCCATGATGCGGGAGTTGTGCATTTGTGTTTTGACGGTTTGGAGCGCGGGGGCCGCTGTGCCGCCGGTGATCCCAGGCGACTCCGAGCGAGGCGCCAAGCTCTTTGAAAACGAACGCTGCGTGGCGTGTCACAGCGTGAATGGCAAGGGTGGCAAGATGGGCATGGATCTGAGTGCGCGGGTGGACCGCGGCTTCACGCCCGCCCTGCTGGCCAGTGCCATGTGGAACCACGCGCCGGTGATGTGGTCGGCCATGGAAGGCGCCGGCATCGAACGGCCCCAATTGAGTCCGTCGGACGCCGCCGATCTGTTCGCCTACTTGTATTCGACGCGTTTCTTCGACAAGCCGGGCGACGCCGCGCGCGGCAAGCAGGCGTTCGCGGACAGGCACTGCGCGGAGTGCCACGGGATTACCGAGTCGCGCGCGGAGGGCGCGCCGCCGGTAGTGAAGTGGGATTCGCTGGGGCAGCCCATGGTCCTGGTGCAGCAGATGTGGGACCACAGCAGCCGCATGCGGGAGGCCTTCGCGCGCAAGAAGATCGCGTGGCAGGAGCTGACGGCGCAGGATTTGAGCGATATCCTGGCCTATCTGCGCAACCTTCCGGAGACGCGGGGTGTGAATACGCACTTCTCGTTTACCACGGGGGAAGGCGGGCAGGCCATATTCGAAGCCAAAGGCTGTGTGAAATGCCATGTGGGCAAGTTGGCCCTGGAGGACCGCCTGCACAATCTCGACCTGACCGAGATCGCGGTGGATATGTGGAATCACGCGCCCAGGATGATTCAGCCGGTGCCGCAACTTTCCGAGGACGAAATGCGCCAGTTGCTCAGTTATCTCTGGATGCGTCAGTTTGTGTATGCCAAGGGAGACGTGGGGCGCGGCAAGCAGGTGTTTGCCGCCAAGCATTGCGCCGAATGCCACAACGGCGGGGAGCACGGCGCACCCCCGCTGCCGGGGCAAGGCCGGGGATACTCGGAAATCACGATCGTCTCGGCGCTGTGGAAGCACGGCCCGCAGATGTTCACGCGCATGCGGCAGGCCAAGATGGCATGGCCGCGGTTCAGCAGTCCGCAGCAGATGTCGGATCTGGTGGCGTATTTGAATTCGGTGCAGTAGGGCGCGCGATTTTTGCGGCTGGCTCGAAGCCAGTCACACGTTTTGCCAAAAATTTCATCGGCCCGATACGGCCGCGCCGGGGCCGGCTCTTCAAAATGTCTCGCCCGGCCTCACCGGCTGCCGTAAAGCTTGCCGCCTGCGACCGGCCGCCGCTCACTAACTAACACTCCAACAAGCAGTTAGACATACGTCCTGGCACTGCGCAGCCAACCTAACAGCGGGTCCCGAGCTCCCGGTGCGCCAGCCAGAGCTCATGGCTCGGACGGCGTCGATCTTGCCCCTCCGAGTCACTCTGGTATCCCTGAATGGCAAAATCCGGCTGCTATATTGTGAGTGAAAAAGGAGCGCTTCACGTGGCACAAATAATTCCTCTCGGTTTTGTTACGGCAACTAATGCGGCTTTGACGGCAAATGTTCCGGCTCCGTCCGGACTTCCCCTGCGCTGCAACAAGGTTCTGGTACAGGCCTTCAAGACCGCGACCTCCAGCGATTCCGTCTTTGTCGGATTGAAAGGCCTGAACAAGACCACCGGCGCGGGAGTCATAGCGGTACTGCAGGCCGGCCAGTCGGTGGTGGTCGGAGACGAGCGCGATTCCAACGTGCTGGATCCGACCGCGTTCGCCGTGGACAGCTCGTCGGGCGCCGCGGTGGTCACGGGCATGCTCTACCAACGGTAGTCGCAATACTGTTCACTTTGGTGGGGCAGACCATCGCACTTCGTGGTCTGCCGCCTTCGGGGCGCGCTGGCAGACGACATAAAACGATCGTCTGCCTCACCCGAACATCATTAAGTGAACAGCATTGACGGTAGTCCGGATCGTCTGAAATCAGGGAGGCTCATTACATTATGAGAAGCATCGCTTTGTCAGTATTCGTGTGTGCGGTCACCGCGATTGCCGCGCCCGCGCAGATCATCGTTGGCGGTGGAGCAGTGAACGTGGGAATCCCAGCCGGCGCCACCATTTGGTCTGCCGCAGCCCCGCCGTTGAACACGGTCGGGGCAAATGGGGATTACTATCTCAATACCAGCACTTATTGCCTATATGGTCCGAAGGCCGCCGGGGTTTGGCCCTCCACCTGCGTTTCCTCGGTCCGTCAACTCGGATATGTTGCCGAGAACACGGGGAATAAGGGTACGGCGGGTGGTTATGCGCCGCTGGACGCAAATGCGCTCTTACCCGCGGCGAATCTGCCGGCCATCCCGGCGATCAACGGCACCAGCGTGCCCAGTAACAACGCATCGGACCAGACCGTCGTCACAACGGCCCCATCCGTGGGGGCGTGGGCGGCACTTCCGGCGTGCCCCGATACTGGCGGGAACCACCTCAACTATAGCTCGGTCACGCACGGATTCCTGTGCGGAAACACTGGCGGCACGGCCGGCAGCGTCTCTTTTGGCGGAGTAGGGTCCGGCACGAATTCCAGTGCGCTTTTGGTCGGTGGGAGCCTGGGCTATAGCGGCGCAGGTCAAGTCAATGCGAATCAACTCAGCGGCGTGTCTCTCGCCAGCCTTTCGACCGGGCTGCTCAAGATTACCACCGGTACCGGCGTACCCAGCGTGGCCGCGTCTTCCGATGTGACAAGTACCCTCGGATTCACCCCCGAAAATCCGGCTAACAAGGCCGCCGCTGGAGGATATGCCCCGCTGAATGCTTCCTCGCAAATCCCGCTGACGAACTTACCTACGATCCCTTACGCCCAGACCAGCGGCGTGCAAGCTTCTCTCGGATTTACGCCGGCGAGCTATCCGGGAGCGGGCATTCCCACTTCCACCGGCAGCGCGTGGGGGACTTCCTACACGGTTGGGACAGGCGCGGGGAACCTGGTACAGCTAAATGGCAGCAGCCAGCTCCCGGCGGTGAGCGCCGCGCTATTGACCAATTGGCCGACCTTCAACCAGAGCACTACGGGAACCGCCGCCGGGGTGAACGGCGTGTTACTGTCTGGGCTTGCCACCGGGCTGCTCAAAAACACCACCAGTACGGGCGCTCCGTCCGTTGCGGTCGATGGTACGGACTTTGTCTCCCCGGCAGCGTTGAATGGCGGTACGCTCCCGGCTAGCGTGACTACCGTTGCCACTACCAGTAACATTACATCGGGTGGCAACATCTACGCCAACAACGGCAGCTCCACGGCTGGATGCGTGCAATTTGGCGATTCCGGCCCGGTGCATACAACGGGTTTGTGCGCGCCGGCGTCCGGGGTGAACGTGCTTTGGAATCTGCCCGCGACCTCCGACTCCGACGGGCAGTCCCTGCTCGCCGACGGCAGCCACAACCTGTTGTGGTCCAGCTATTGGACCATGCCGCACCTGACCGGCCTGGTTACCTTCGCGCCGCCACCGGCAACGTCGGGTACTCCCACGCTGCTTACGGTAACGGCCCCGGCTCACACTATGTTGGCCGCCGGCACAGAGGCAAACGACCTTTACTTCAATTTGAACCGCACCGTGCAGTTCACCGGCGGGACCACCATCGCGAGTCAGCGCGCGGCGCTGTTCGCGTCTCCCGCATACTCATTCACATCGCCAACTACCATTTCAAACGCGGCTACCGTCGCCATCGCCGGCCCTCCCTCGGCGGGCACTAACGCTACCATCGCTACCGGCTTGGGACTTTGGGTGCAGACGAATGCGGTGGGCAGCGGGGTTACGACGGCCTATGGTGCCAGGTTCGATGCACCTACCGGAGCCACTAACAACTACTCTGCGTACCTCAACGGCACGGCAATCATGACCGGTGGGCTGGTCAAGAATACCGGGACCAATTCCACGTTTACGGTGGTAGCGGCATCGTCGCAAGCCACGGCGCTTCTTCAGATTCAGAACAGCTCCGCGGCCAACCAAGTCACGGTAGACAAGAATTTCAATGTGGCTGCGCCGGTCATCACTGGCACGCAAGCGGGGACTGCTCCCACACTGGCTTGCAACACCACCAACGAGACTGGCGCGGGCACTACCGGATCGCCAACGTGTACGCTTTCCGGCACCAGTTCGGATGTTAGCGGCCTCATTACTTTAACCACGGGCGGCGCCCCCGCGGCCGGGGCCAAGCTGCTTGCGTTCACCTTCGGGAACACTCACACGGCCGCTCCCGGGGCATGCCACATACAGCAAGTCGGCTCGCCAATAACTACGATTGCGCAGACTCCGTACATGACCGCTGCTGGTATTCCCACGGCAACCGCCTGGTTTATCTATAGCGGATCGACGGCACTGGCCGCGACGACGACTTACTATTTGTCATACATCTGCATATGAGGCGATGAAGATGAAGAGACTCTTATTACTCGCTCTGGTGGTGGTGGGCGCGGCCTGCGGGCAGTGTACGCTGTGGAATCAGACCGGTTGTGGCTCCGTTTACGCCGGTACTCCCAACCCCACCCTGGCTTCGTTTCTGTCCAACGCCTGGGCTAACTTCCGGGCCATTAATGCCGCGACGGCGGGTTTGCCGCAACCGAAGATCACAGTGACCGCGCAGAGTTGGCCATGCCTGGGTTCCGCGCTGGCGACTTCAGTCCCGCTGTTTGGGCCGCACTGCGTCGAATACTCGAACCTGCTGAAAAGCGCCGGTGTGACCGTGCAGGATTTCAATATTTGGCAGTTGGCCATGGCGTCGTCCGCGGAGTACCAAGCCGAGGGGATCGCCGGGCAGTTCAACATTGCGGGAGATTGCGTCGGCAACGCCGGAGCGCCGTATCTGGCCCTCAACCAAACGCCTGGAACTGGCAGCGGTCCGCACTGCATGGCGCTGCACTACTATGACCTGACCTTCGCCAACATGGCGGCCAACGGGATGACATTGAGGGCCGGAGATCCGCAGATGACGGACGATCTGATCGCATGCGGTCTCACTCCGGGAGGCACCCTCGCCAGCCCAACGATCGCGATCGCGCAGTACCAAAGCTGCATTACTTCGCTGCACAAAGCGGAGATCGCCCGCTGGCCCGGCATCACCGCGTTCCAGGTCATCGAAGAACCCACCGCGGGTATGGTTAACGAGCAGGTGTTCAGCGTGGCGGACGTGAGTGCGTTTATCCAGAATGAATCCGCCGCGCTTAAAGCCATCAATAACAACGGGCTGATGATTGGGGCAGCTGGCACGGGTATGAGTTGGCCCCAGCAATACGACAATGCGTATTGGGCGGATTGGACAAACAAATCGGGGAGCACCTATTCTGCTTTGGACTTTTACGTAGTGGACCTGTTCTCGGCGAGTTGCGACTTGAGCACCGCTAACACCATGTTTCCAGGGCAGCTCTATTATGCCGCGGAACTGGCCAATTGGGTCGGCCCGTTCAGCGCCAACCCGGCCAACAAACAGTGGGGCTATATCACGGCCGCGAAGGCCGCCGGAAAGCCTGTGCGCATTGGTCAATCGGATGCGCCGATGTGGTGTCCCCAGGGCGCGATAGCGTTTCAGCCGAACGACTTCCTGGGCCAGTACGACATCGTCTGGGACACCAGCGGCATGTTCAATACGTGGCTGGCAACCATGGTTCCTTGGGCCAGCGCCAACGGGGTGCAGTCGTTTGCGGTCTTTTTTTCGGCGCCGTTGTTCTACTACTCGTCGAATCAGAGCGACGATAATGAAGCCACCGAGGCCGCCGCCGCGGCCATGGCGAACCTGGCGGCTACGGATTCGGCGGCGACCTACAAGATGCTGGGGAAGTGGTTCGCGGAGTCCCTGGAAGGCAATGCCCACCTGAGCGGCAACGTTCACATGGGACGGTGAGAAAGGGCGTCTGATCCGATCCTCCAGCCCGTTGTAAAATAAACTAGGATGACCGATATCGACACCGACACACGAGAACAGCAGGAAGGCCGGCCGTTCCCCCTTCCGCCCGCCTCCTTCGAATTCCTGGCCGAATCCCTCCGCCTGCAGGCCGAAATGCAACTGGGATTGATGCGTCTCGGCCCAGAAGAGCACCCTCCGGCCGATCTGGACCTTGCCCGCCACACCATCGATCTCATGGCCATGCTCCAGGAAAAGACGCGCGGCAACCTCACCCTGGAAGAACAACGGCTGCTGGAGAATTCGCTCACCTTACTGCGGTTCCGCTACGTGCAAGTGGCCGACGAAGCCAAGAAGAAGACTGCCTGAATGGCGGAGTGTGCCGTCAGGATCACCGTACTTGGCTCCGGCACCAGCACCGGTGTGCCGACCATCGGCTGCCATTGCGACGTATGCACTTCCGCCGATCCGCGGGACAAGCGCCTGCGCCCGTCCATCCTGGTGAGTTACGGCGGCCACCATGTGCTGATCGACGCCACGCCGGATTTTCGCGCGCAGGCCCTTCGCACGGGTTTCGAACGCTTGGACGCCATCCTGTTCACCCACGAGCATGCCGACCATATCATGGGCCTGGACGATGTGCGGCCCTTCAATTTTCATCAGCGGGCCCGCATTCCTATCTACGCCTCGGAACGCACCATGGCCGCCATCCACGCCGCGTTCCGCTACGTCTTCGACGGCGACGAAAAGGGCACAGCCATTCCGCAACTGGACTCCCACACGCTGAACGGGGCCTCGTTCGACCTGTTCGGCCTGGAATTCACGCCCATCCCGCTACTGCACGGTAAGGCCGCGATCTACGGCTTCCGCTTCGGCAATGCCGCTTATCTCACCGACCACAGCGAGATTCCCGAGGACTCTCTCGACCGGTTGCGCGGCCTGGATGTGCTCTTCCTCGACGCGCTGCGTTACAAGCCGCATCCCACGCATTCCACCGTGGACCGTTCCATCGCGACGGCCGGCCGTCTCGCGGCCAGGCGCGTCTTCTTCACCCACATCTGCCACGACCTGGCGCACGCGCGCACCGAGGCGCGCCTGCCACCGCACATCCGCCTGGCCTATGACGGGCTCGAAATCGAAGTGGAGGGCGCGCGTGCCTAGCCGGCTGTTGTGGGGCAGGCTCCCAGCCTGCGCGGGTCCCCCGGACCCGCTCTTTGTTCGAAAGATCGAGCCGCTGTCAAGCGAAGGTGGCGGCCTGGGAGGCGCGGCGTAGGCTCCATGCGTGTCTATCGCAGTCTCGACGAAGCCCCTCCGGATTTCGGTCCCTCGGCTCTGGCCATCGGCAATTTCGATGGCGTGCATGCCGGACACCGCAGAATTCTGCGACGCGTGAAGGAAGTCGCCTTGGAGCGCGGGCTCAAAGCCTCCGCGCTGACCTTCAACCCGCATCCGAGCAAAGTGGTGGCTCCCGCGCGGGCGCCCCGCCTGATGAACTCGCCCGTCGAGCGCTGTGCGCTGATGCAGGACGAGGGCATCCAGCAGGTGTTCATCATGCCGTTTGACCTGCACGTGGCGCGTCTCACCCCCGAGCAGTTCGTCGAGCAGGTGCTGGTGCGAAAGTTGGGCGTGCGCGCCGTGGTGCTGGGTCACGATTTCTGCTTCGGCTACAAGCAGGCTGGCAACGTGCGCGTGCTCGGTGAATTGGGCCGCAAATACGGATTCACCACGGAAGAGGTCAAAGCCGTGACTGTGCGCGGCCGGCTGGTGAGCAGCACGGGGCTGCGGCAATTGATTGAAGCAGGCCGGGTCTCGCAGGCGGCGCGCTGGCTGGAGCGGCCATACGCGCTGGAGGGCGAAGTGGTGGCCGGCCGCGGCGTGGGATCGAAACAAACCGTGCCCACGCTGAATCTGGCGGCGAACACCGAAGTGCTGCCGGCTACCGGCGTCTACGTCACGCGCACACACTCGCTCGACGGCCGGCGCGCGTGGTCGTCGGTGACCAACGTCGGCTACCGGCCCACGTTTGGCGACAGCCCGGAGATTTCCATCGAGACTTTTCTGCTGGAGCCGCTCGACGGAGACACCCCGCGCCATATCCGCGTGGAGTTCCTGTGGCGCGTGCGCGACGAGCGTCAGTTCCCGGACCCGCAAGCGCTGAAACAGCAGATTCTGCGCGATGTAGGAGTAGCCCAGGCCTATTTCCGGCGCCGGAAGAAATGGACAAGCCGGTCGGATTCTCCGGTCGATTCGCCCCGCAATATGTCATAATAGAGTGTAACGATTCATTATTTGCCCCTGTACGGCAACTATCGCGTTACCACTTTATTCCCCAATTGAAGGAGATCACTAATGAAAATGTCCGAGGGTAAGTTAAAACACCTGAAGGCGCTCTCAAACCACGCCGGCGTCATCGCCGCGGCGGCCATGGATCAGCGCGGAAGCTTGCAGAAGTCCCTGGCATCGGCGCGCGGCGTGGATAAGAAAGAGATCACCCACGAAATGATGAGCGAGTTCAAGACTGCCGTCACCAAGGTGCTGACACCGCATGCCAGCGCTATCCTGCTCGACCCCGAATTCGGCCTGGAAGCGCGCCTCGCGCGCAGCAAGAACGCCGGCCTGCTGCTGGCCTATGAGTTGAGCGGATACGACAACACCCAGCCCGGCCGCCTGCCCGACCTGCTGCCCCACGTTTCAGTGAAGCGCATCGTGGATTGGGGCGCGGATGCCGTCAAGATCCTGATCTACTACACGCCCTTCGAGGACGCCAAGATCAACGACATCAAGCACGCCTTCATCGAGCGCATCGGCGCGGAGTGCCAGACTTACGATATCCCGTTCTTCCTGGAGTTTGTGGGCTACGATCCCAAGGGCGGCGACGAGAAGGGCTTCGAGTACGCCAAGGCCAAACCCGAGATCGTCAAGAAGAGCATGGAGGAGTTCTCCAAGCCGCAGTATTTCGTGGATGTGCTGAAGGTGGAAGTGCCCATCAACGCCGAGTTCGTTGAAGGCAGCGCAGTATATAAAGGACAAACCGCCTATACCCAGGCGGAAGCCAAGGCGCATTTCCGGACGGCCGCTGAGATCGCCAAGAAGCCCTTCATCTATTTAAGCGCGGGCGTCAGCAACGCCCAGTTCGTGGAATCGCTGCGCATGGCCACCGAAGCCGGCACGGATTTCTCCGGCGTACTCTGCGGCCGCGCCACCTGGAAAGAAGGCATCCCGGTGTACGCCAAGAGCGGCGTCAAAGCGCTGGAAGATTGGCTGTCTAAGGAAGGCGTGAAGAACATCAACGCCGTGAACGACGCCATCAAGTCGGCCACGCCGTGGTACGCCAAGCTGGGCGCGCCGGTTCCGGCATAGTTCCTGTTCTTGTGGGGTAGCCTGCCGCCCTGTGGGGCAGGCCCTCGGCCTGCGGCGGCCTCTCAGGCCGCCCGCACGCGTTTCGTGCAAGTTCTCCAGGACCCGCTTCGCGCCCCACCCTTGATGTTCCGTCGGCGGAGCATCCGCTACGCCCCGCGCACCCCCCTGCGCATCTCCGACATCCTCCACGCCGTCCTGTACCCGAGGCCACTTGGGTGTTCGAGAGGGCGATCAAACCCTGTCGCATTTGTGCAAGACTTTTCCTCCTGAACTCCTAATATCAGGGCAGGAGTCTAATGCGCGCGGTCCGCCACCTGCCGAAGGCAACACGCTCGATCCCACCGAGTGGCCGGCCCTTCGAACCCAGGCCCATCGGATGCTAAACGACATCCTCGATTACGTCGAAAACATCCGCGAACGTCCCGTCTGGCAGCCGATTCCCGACGATGTCCGTTCCCGCTTCCGCAGCGATCTTCCCGAGGCGCCGTCCGATCTGGCCTCCGTTCACCGGGAATTCATGCGCGACATCCTGCCTTTCACCACCGGCAATGTGCATCCCGGTTTCATGGGTTGGGTGCATGGAGGCGGCACTCCCGTAGGCGTGTTGGCGGAGATGCTCGCAGCCGGGNNGGACGCGACCACGCTCCTATCGAGGTGGAGCGCCAGATTGTCCGCTGGATGCAGCGCATCTTCGACTTTCCGGAAAGCGCGACCGGTCTGTTTGTCACCGGAACCTCGATGGCCAACCTCATCGGCGTCTTGATTGCCCGCGATGCCGAGCTGGGATTCGAGGTGCGCTGCGCGGGCGTCGCCGCCAGTTCGAAACGGCTCGTGGCGTACACCTCGGTCGAGGCCCACAACTGTATCGGGAAAGCCATGGACATTTCCGGCATCGGCAGCGATGCGCTCCGCCTGATTCCAGTAGACGAGCGCCATCGGATCGATCTGAACGCCGTGGAGAAAGCCATCGAGGCGGATCGCCGCGCGGGCTTCACGCCGTTCCTGGCGGTGGGAACCGCCGGCACTGTCGATACCGGGGCCATCGACAACCTCGACGCGCTGGCCGGCATCTGCCATTGCGAACGGCTCTGGTTCCACGTGGACGGCGCCTGTGGCGCGCTGGCGATTCTGGCTCCGGATCTGGCGCCGCGGCTCAAGGGCATCGAGTGCGCGGACTCGCGGGCTTTCGATTTTCATAAGTGGGGCCAGGTGCCTTATGACGCCGGATTCATTCTGGTGCGCGACGGCGAGCTGCATCGCAAGACCTTCGCCGTCCCGGCTGCTTATTTGAGAAAGGAGCTGCGCGGCCTGGCTGCGGGCGCGCCTTGGCCCTGCGATTACGGGCCGGATCTTTCGCGCGGTTTCCGGGCGCTCAAGACCTGGTTCACCCTCAAGGTGTATGGCACAGCGGCGCTGGGATCGGTCATTTCGCGCACCTGCGCCCTTGCCCGTTATTTGGAAAACCGGATCGCCGAAACGCCGGAATTGGAGTTGTTGGCCCCGGTGGAACTCAACGTGGTCTGTTTCCGTTATCGCGCGGAGGAGGCCCAGCGCATCAATTCCAGGATCGTCGTCGAACTCCAGGAGTCCGGGCTTGTGGCGCCGTCCACTACCATCGTCGGCGGGCGCTTGGCGATTCGCGCGGCCGTTGTAAATCACCGGACCGGCGCTCGCGAGATCGACCTTTTGGTGGAAAAGACCGTGGCACTGGGACGCGCCATCGAAACCAATGCCAAAGCCAGCGCGGATTGGCCGCCGCACCGCGCGCGGGAGTCCGCCCTGCGCGATCTCAACGCCCGCATCGCGTCCGATCCCGGCGCGGTGAGTCCGCGATTTGAGCGCGCCTGTTTACTCGCCGAAATGGGCCGGACTCCCGAAGCCAGAGACGCGTATCTCGATCTGCTGGCGCGCGAGCCCTCGCACCGCCTGGCGTTGAACAATCTGGGCACGGTGCTGCATTCCGCCGGACATCGAACCGCTGCCCGCACGGCCTACGCGGAAGCCGTGGCGCGCCATCCCGGCGATCCCATGAGCCACGTGAATCTGGGCAACGTCCTCCACGAAAGCGGCGACTTCTCCTCCGCCCGCGAGCACTATGAAACCGCTCTCCGCCTCGACCCCGGCCATGCGGAAGCGCATCAAGGACTCGCGAATGTGCTGGCCGAACTCGGCGACGAAGAGCGGGCTCAATGGCACCGGCGCAAAGCTTTCGAGGGCCGCCCCGCTTTAGAGCTGCCGTATCGTGGAGCGGCGCCGCCGGTGTCTTTGCTGTTGCTGGTTTCGTCGCGGGGCGGCAACATACCGACTCGAAACTTGCTGGACGACCGCGTCTTTCAAATCTTCGTGGTGCTGCCCGAGTTCTTCGATCCCAAAGTGCCGTTGCCGCCGCATCAAGTGGTGTTCAATGCCATCGGCGATGCCGACCGAGCCGCGCCCGCGCTGGCTGCCGCGCAATCCGTCGTAGCTCTTACCGCGGCGCGGGTGATCAATCAGCCTGCGGCGGTGCTGGCCACGGGACGCGCCGATCATGCGCGGCTTTCGCGCCTGCCGGGCGTGGTGGCGCCGGCCACCGTCAGTCTGCCCCGGGAACTGCTCTCCTCCCCGGACGCCGCGGCCACGGTGGCGCGCCACGGCTTCCGCTACCCGCTGCTGTTGCGCACGCCCGGTTTTCACACCGGACGTCATTTTCTGCTGGTAGAAAATCCGGCCGCGCTGGCCGCGGCGGTGGCGGCGCTGCCCGGAAGGGAGTTGACGGTCATCGAGTTCCTCAACGCCCGCGCCGCCGATGGAAAGGTGCGCAAGTATCGCGTGATGATGATCGGCGGCGAACTCTATCCGCTGCACGTGGCCATTTCCAGCCATTGGAAGATCCACTATTTCACCGCCGACATGGCGGAACGGGCGGACCATCGCGCCGAGGACGCCAGGTTTCTGGAGAATATACCGGAGGTGCTCGGACCGCGCGCCATGGAGGCGCTCGCCCACATTCAAGCCACACTCGGCCTGGACTATGCCGGCATCGATTTCGGCTTGAGCGCCACCGGGGATCTTTTGCTCTTCGAAGCCAATGCCACTATGGTGGTCAATCCGCCCGAGCCCGGCGAACGGTGGGCCTACCGCCGCCCGGCTGTCGAACGGATCTTCGCCGCCGTGCACATTATGCTGACAGGATAATCGCCGTGGGGCAGGCCCTCGGCCTGCGGCGGCCTCTCAGGCCGCCTGCTGGACCCGGTCTGAAAACCCGTGGCAAAATGAAGACCGTGAAGATGCTCAGGTACATAGAGCTAAAGAGTGGGTACTCGGACAATGGCCCGGCGTGGATCGGCTTTGTGACTCCATCCAGAGCCGGCAGGACGCTCTACT
This sequence comes from Bryobacterales bacterium, assembly GCA_003166475.1. Taxonomy (GTDB): domain Bacteria; phylum Acidobacteriota; class Terriglobia; order Bryobacterales; family Bryobacteraceae; genus Bog-159. The sequence goes on from PMVV01000400.1 coordinate 54,234, forward strand.
TCAACAAACACGCCATTGGGCCGGGTCGGGCAAAGTGGTCGTCGAGGCCACAGCGCTTTCCGAATACCTCGAAACCATCGGAGTCGGATCCTTGGACTCATCACGGTACGAAATGACCCATTCCATTGTGGCGACCGACATAGAGAAGCTTCACAGGTGGAGCAACACAACGCTCGAACAAAGACAGAGTCTGCCCCCCTCCCCTCGGTAATCCCTCACTCGCCGAACACGAACCGCAGCGCCAACCCCATCGCCATGACGACCCCGCCGGCGACCGCCCACAGCGCGAAACCGGCGGGCTCCAGCACGCCTTGAATGCCGGACCAGTTCACCGCGCAAAGCACGATCGTCGTGACCACCGCCACCACCAGCGATAGCCATTGCGCGATGGCGATCGGACGGGCCACGCGCGCCTGCGCGTCCTGCTTCTCCAGCAATTGCGCCCGCCACCAAATGAGCGCGGGGTCTGGCAGTGTGCCTGCGCTGCGGGAAAGTTCGACTAGCCGGCTCATCCAGGCCGCGGCTTCAGGCTCGTTCACGGCTGCACCTCGCTAAGACCATTCTGCCTCAGAATACGCTCCAGATTGTGGCGCGCCCGGAAGAGCAGCACGCGCACGCTCTTCTCTTTCAGGTCCAGCGTCCCGGCGATTTCGTCATGCGCGTATCCTTCCACGTATGCCAGCCACAACAGCGCCCGCTCCCGCGGTTTCAGCTTCTGGAAGCAGCGCGTGACATCGCCGGTCCCGGCGGCCGGCGGCGCCTCTTCGCGGAACCGGAACTTGAGCGACCACAACCGCTCGCGCCTTTGCCTCCGCCACCGGTCGTAGATCGCCGCGGTCGCAGTCTTGTAAAGATAGGCCTTCATTGCCGCGCGGTCTTCCGCCGCCGGCTTGGCGCGCAGGAAGCGCAGATACGCCTCCTGCAGCAGATCGTCCGCCGCCTCCCCGTCTCCCGAGACGCGCCGGATGTAGCCGCGCAAAGCCGACGCTGTTTCGTTATAGAACGCCGTGAACTCGCCCTGGTCCATCGGCGTTTCACGGTTGGGTATCGCCGGTGCGCTCGGTTGCGCCCAGGGTTCTCGATAGACGGTGCGAGACCGCGGCCGAAACCAGGAAGCCGATTCCGAGACATAAGAGAATCACGCCGATCACCAGCAGCGGGTTCTCCCGCGAAGCGTAGTACCAGTTCAGGCCCAGGCAGCCCGCCCCCACGATCACCAGGATGATCCCCCGATGCGTCGAGCGCAGAATCCCGCTGGCCGGTTCCTCGCGGTCGCTCGAGATGCGGTCCACGAACTGCGCACCGCTGGGCGTTTGCAGGAACTCGACCACCTCGCTTGCCGAACTGAATTTATCCAGCAACCGGCCGTGCAGTTCGCTCTGCGCTTTGATCCTCCGCTGCCGTTTGGCCGTATCGGCGGCCAGGTAGATCACCCACCCTATCGTGGCAAACAGAGCCAGGAGCACCAGCATGATTGAAGCATGTTCAGCGTCCATTTGAATCCTCCTCGTTGGCTAAAACGCTGGAGGCTTCTTCCGGTTAACAGGCGGCGGCGCGTATTTGAAGAACAGTGTCACGTCCACGATGTGCGTCTTATCGTCGATCTTGATCTCCGGCCGGGTCTCGCCCAGGTTGTCGAAGAGGCCTTCCTCGTGCACGTGGCGCAGAAAGTAATCCGGATATTCGGGATTGTAGGGCGTGCCTTCCTTGTGCGTCCACATCTTCCGGATCGCGGACTCGCCATTGAGGTCCAAGCCCTCAATGTGCAGCGTCCCAAACACGAACTGCGGACCCTCGTCGATGTGCAGCGTCAGGTTCACGATCTTCTTGGCATCGTCGATCTTACGCACGATTTGCACGTCGTTCCGCATGTAGCCTTCGTGCGCCAGCACCTTCTTGATGCGGTCCACGCCCTTGCCGACCTCGTCGAAATCGGCCAGATCGCCGCTCTTGAACTTCCCGGTTTTCAGCAATCGCACCGGCTCGAAGTGCGGCGCGCCTTCGATGCGCACGCTGCCCAGATCGTAGGTCCCGCCTTCGTCCACCGTCACCTTCACGGCCAGGCCCTGCACGTCCGTCGCTTTCTCTACCGTCACCTTGGTGAATGCCACACGAATCCGCCCGCGCGCATCGTACAAGGGCCGAATGCTGGAGTCCAGGCACTGGCGGAAGGCCTCCTCTTTGTACGGCAAGCCCACTGCCACCTCGGCAATGGTGTTCTGCAGCTTGGATGTCGGGATTACCTGGTTGCCTTCGAACGCGACCTCCGCCACCGCCGGATCCAACCGCGCCGGCCGGAACAGGATCACGAACTCGTTAGGCGCCACCGGCGCGACCTTGGCGATCACCTTGTCCTTGCTGTCGTGCGCCGTCATATATTCCTGGACCCACTGTTTGTACCGCTCCAGCACCGCCTTGGTAGCGGCCAACCGCGGGGCGAACAGCGGGTCCTTGCCCCGCAGGTACTCCGTGAGATCCTTTTCCGGTACACCCAGATCGTCAAAACGAATGGGATAGGCCGGCTGCGCCTCCACCACCTGGAACGACGCCGCATAACCGTTCTTATCGCCGCCGGGCGCAAACTTGTAGCCCACCGTTTCGAACATGCCGGTGGCCACCAGCCGGTCGCGCGCCGCTTCGAATTCCGGTTTGCCCGCAAGTTGCCCAATCTTCAAGCCGGCCACGGCCAGAATCTGGGCTGGCGTGTAGTTGTGGCTCCCTTCCACCTTCAGGCTTTCGATGGGCCACTGGTGCTTCTGGACAGGCTGCGTGGCGGTCTTCTTGGCGCGGCTGGTCTGCGCGAAGGCGGCAGGAATCCCTGCGCCCCATCCGCACATCAGGAATATCAAAAGCCAGATCATATCTTTATTACAACACCTACAATACCGCTGCCTTCGGTAGTGGGTCAGTTTGCAANNCTACGCAAATTGACCCACTACCCTGCCTTCCGTTAACAGTACTGGCGGGCTGGTGCTGGCAACCGCATCCGCTATAATAGGAAGGTCCACACTGAGAGGAATTGTGTCCCTTCGTACCTTTTTTCGTCTTTTCACGCATATTCAAATGATGCCCATCCTCGAAAGCGGCGAGGAAACGCTGGTCGGCGGGCAGGCCGTGATTGAGGGCGTCATGATGCGCGCCCCGCACAGCTACTGTGTCGCTGTCCGCAAGCCGTCGGGCGAGATCGTCACCGAGGAAAAGCCGCTGGCGCGCATGTCCGAGAAGTACCGCATCTTCAAATACCCGGTCCTGCGCGGCGTCGGCACGCTCTGTCAGGCGATGTCCCTGGGTCTGCGGGCGCTGAAGTTCTCGGCCAACTCCATGCTGGAGACCGAATCGCCCAAAGCCGAACCCAAGGAGATCCCCAACTGGGCCATCAGTTTGAACCTGCTCTTCTCCTTCGCGTTTTTCATTTTCCTCTATAAGTTCATACCGCTGTACGCCGTCACCGCCCTCGGGAAATGGTACCCGCTGCTGAAAGGCCGCATCGCTTTCAACGCCACCGATGGCTTCATCCGCATCGCCATTTTCCTGGCATTTCTGTTCTTGATTTCGCGCATGAAAGACATCCACCGCGTCTTCGAGTATCACGGCGCAGAACATAAGGTGGTGTTCAACTTCGAATCCGGCAAACCGGTCAACGTGGAAAACGCGCAGGCGTTCACTACTTTCCATCCCCGCTGCGGCACCAGTTTCCTGATGGTGGTGATGGTCGTCTCCATGGTGGTTTACACGCTGATTCCGTTCTCCGGCTTCGGCATGAAACTGCTCAGCCGCGTCGTTCTGCTGCCCTTCATCGCGGGCATCAGTTACGAGTTGATCCGCTTCGCCGCCAAGCGCCGCGGATCGTTCCTGGCCACCCTCACCGCCCCCGGCCTGTGGCTTCAGCGCATCACCACCAAGCCGCCGTCCGACGAGCAGGCCGCCGTGGCCATACACGCGCTCCAGGGCGCCATGGCCCTTGAAGAAGCCCAGGGCGGCGAGCTGATCATCGCCTAAAGATGGCTTAACCTCCATGCAATTCGTTCCCAAGCTCCAGCAGATCGAGGTGCGCTTCGAAGACCTCACGCGCCAACTGGCGGATCCCGCGCTGATCGCCGATGCCGCCGAGTATCGCAAAGCCGCCAAGGCGCGCAGCGACATCGCCGAAGTGGTCGACAAGTATCGCGAATGGAAGAAAGCCGCCAGCGAATACGATCAGGCGCGCGGGATGTTGCAGGATGCGGATCCGGACCTGCGGCAAATGGCCGCCGACGAAGCCGCGCGGCTGGAGCCCGAACTGGCGCGCATCGAGGCGGAAATCAAAATCCTGCTGCTGCCCAAGGATCCCAACGACGAGAAGAACGTGGTGCTCGAAATCCGCGCCGGCACGGGCGGCGACGAAGCCACGTTGTTCGCCGCGGAGATTTTCCGCATGTACTCCCGCTACGCCGAAGCCGAGCGCTGGCGCATCGAAGTCACCTCCGCCAGCGATTCGGCGGCGGGCGGATTGAAGGAAGTCATCGCGCTGGTGAGTGGCGACCGCGTCTACAGCAAGCTGAAATACGAGAGCGGCGTGCATCGCGTGCAGCGCGTGCCGGTCACCGAGCAGCAGGGCCGCGTGCATACTTCCGCCATTACCGTGGCGGTGCTACCCGAAGCCGACGAAGTGGAAGTGAAGCTCGATCCCAAGGACATCCGCATCGATACGTTCTGCTCGTCCGGTCCGGGCGGACAGTCGGTCAACACTACGTATTCGGCGGTGCGCATCACGCACCTGCCCACCGGTCTGATCGTCTCCTGCCAGGACGAAAAGTCGCAAATCAAGAACCGCGCCAAGGCCGAGCGCGTGCTGCGCTCCCGGCTCTACGAAATGGAGCTGGAAAAGCAGCAGGCCGCCCTTGGCGCGGAGCGGCGCAGCATGGTGGGCACCGGCGACCGCAGCGAGAAAATCCGCACCTACAACTTCCCGCAAAACCGCGTCACCGACCACCGCATCGGCCTCACGTTGCACCAATTGGACATGGTGATGGAAGGCCGGCTGGACCCCATCTTCGACGCGCTGACCACTTACTACCAGGCCGAGAAGCTCAAGGAAGAAGGCGACGCGGGCGGAGTCGCGGCCTAACCCGCATGACCGTCCGAACCGCGTTGCTCCAGGGCGCTAAGCTCCTGGACGACGCCACTGTGGGCGTGCCGCGGCTCACCGCCGAAGTGCTGCTGGCGCATGCCTTGCATCGCGACCGCGCATACCTGTTCGGCCATCCCGAGCACGAACTCTCGGAGCTCGAATGGCTGCACTATGGCCGCTACTTGCACGAGCGCATGGAGGGCAAGCCCACCCAGTACATCACCGGCTGCCAGGAGTTCTACGGCCGCGACTTCCGCGTCACGCCGGACGTGTTGATCCCGCGCCCTGAAACCGAACACGTGGTGGAAACCGCCCTGCGTCTGGCGTCACGGGCCGACCGCATTCTGGACGTGGGTTGCGGCTCCGGCTGTCTGGCCGTCACGCTGCGTCTGGAAAGGGGAGCAGCCGTGTGGGCCACGGATATCTCGCTGGCTGCCATCCGCGTGGCCGTGGGGAACGCGCAGCGCCTCCGCGCGCCAGTATCGTTTGTCGCGTGCGACCTGATGTCCGCTTTCGCCGATTCGTCGATGGACCTGATCGTTTCCAACCCGCCCTATGTCCCGCTGGGCGACCAAGCCGGCCTGCAGCGCGAAGTGCGCGATTGGGAGCCGCACCAGGCGCTGTTCGCCGGACCCACCGGCCTGGAAATCTACGAACGGCTGGTGCGCGATGCCGAACGAGTCCTCGGTCCCGGGGGGTGGCTAGTGATGGAACTGGGATTCAACACTAGCGGACGCGTCGCCGCGATGTTCTCCAGCCGCTGGCAGAATCTCGAAGCGGCGCCGGACCTGGCCGGCATCCCGCGCGTGATCGCCGCACGGCTTACTGAAATTGGAACCAGTTGACGTTCGAGATGCTGGCCGTCGAGCCGCCAAAGACGACATACAAGTCATGCACGCCCGAAGCGCCGGACACCGTTGCGGTAACGTTCGTCCAGGTTTGCCAGCCTCCTGTAACCGGCAAGTTGACGGTGGCAATCGGCGAACTGGTCATGCTGTCTAAGTAGAACGTGGCCGTTCCGCCGTTGCCGGCGCTCGCCGTGCGCACATTGACCTGGCTAACCGCAGTGCCGAAGTCGATGTTCTTGTAAACGGCATAGGCGCCAGGAGAGATGTAACCCAGATCGTATGCGCCGGTCGCATCGCCCGTAGTCTCGGTTTCCAGCCCTGATTCGCTGGAGAAGCTGGAGCCCTGAATCTGGGCCGTAGCCGCCAGCGGGGGTGTGCTGCCGCTCACCGTGCCCGTCCACGCGAACGTAGCGGCGGCGGCGCCCGGCAGGGTGTACGGAAACGACTGCTTGCCCCACTGCACGTTAAAGGTCTGGCTGTTACTGGAGCTGTTGAAAACAACCAACGCCGTCGAGCCGTCCGGATTCTGGAATGCCACGCTGCAGATAGCCGGCGTGTTGCTGGAGTATACGCGCACGGCGCCGGGCAATACGTATTTGCTGTACTGGCCGAGCGTGTAGAACTCGGTGCCTTTGGTGACCGCGCCGGTCTGGCTGTTGACCGTCACAATCGGCGTGCACGTATTGCACCCTCCCAGGCCAGGGACGTTCTGCGTAAGGTTCGGACCCAGGTTCTCGTTCAGAGCCAGACTCCACTTTACATAGGACTTGGCGGAGTTGCGCAGCACCTGGGTGATCTCCAGAAAGTCGGAAGTGAATTGATCGGCGATCCATGTCCCGCCGGAGTGTTCGGTCTCCCATGTGCCCAGGCTCGGGAATTCGTTCTGCACAAGTTGCTGCGCGCCGGGCGCGCCTCCATAGCCATGCCAGGCCGTGCCGGCCACCTGCGTCAATTGCTGAGCCGTCAGGCCTCCCAAAACAGACTCCGGATAAGTCGGTGTATCCCAGTTGTGGTCGTACACAAGCACCTTGGTGGAGATGTTGTTGGCCGTCAGCGCGGGCAGGACATAGTTCTGCAGTAAGGTTAGCTGAGTGCTGGAACTCATTCCCATACTCGGATAACCCGTCGTGATGTTCAGCGGTTCGTTTTGCAGCGTAATGTAATCGATGGGTACGCCGGCTGCCTGGTATGCCTGAATGTACTTGACGAAGTAGTTTGCGAACGCTGTCTCATTTGCGGCAGTCATCAGCAGCGTTCCGCCCATCATGGAAACCGGGTTCATGTTCATGGAGGTTGGATCCTTCATCCACCCCGGCGGGCTCCAGGGATTGGCCATGAGCTTCATCTGGGGATTCAGCCTTTTGGTTTGCTGTATCAGTGGCAGGATGTAAGCCTGATCGTGGGCGATCGAGAAGTTCGTCAGGCTCGGATCTGTTTCGCCTACCGTCATATCGTCGAACGAATAGACAGACAGCGCGATGTCCGATGCGCCCATGGGAATGCGCATGAAGCTGAGGCCGATGCCATCGCCATCGCGCGTGAATAGATCGTTGAGAGTTCCAGCGAGCGCCGTCGAAGGCTCCACCTTCATGAGCAAATAGGCGGCCGAATCCGTAAATGCCGCGCCAAAACCTTCGATGGACTGATACTGCTGCGTCGGATCGACGACGATTGTGTTGGTATCCGCGTCCGCCGCGCTCGCGGCGAAGTTGACGGTGGGCTGAGCGGCCAAAAGGTCGCTTTGGTCATGCGTGCTCAGGGCCACAGAGACCGCGGAGGCGGACCCTGTAATGGTGCCCGTTTGGAAAGTTCCGGCAACCTGCAGACTGGACTGCGCGGCGGAGTTGCCCAGATACACGGTGTACGTGCCGGACGCCATAAGCCAACTGTTCGAGGTGGTGTCCCAATACGACAGCGGATGCGAAGAATCGTTCTCATCCACTTCCACGGTCACGCTCTGCTGCTGGCCGGGCGTTAGCGAAACCTTCTGCCATCCCACCAGGCGCTTAGGCGGTTCGTTCGCGCTGGCCGGCAGCGCCAGGTAGACTTGCGCCACTTCCGCGCCAGTCACCATGCCCGTGTTCGTGAGATTGAACGTCACTTGGATGTTGGGATTGCTTGCAGTCAGATTGTTTACCAGCGCCACGTTGGAGAACTGGAAGGTGGTGTACGACAGTCCGAAGCCGAAAGGAAATTCCGGGGTGTAGTCTTGGGAGTCGTACCATTTGTAGCCAACCAGCAAGCCTTCGGAATAGTCCGTCTCAAAGGGCGAGGTGGCGTAAGGCGAACCTGGAATCACCGGGCGCGGCAAATCGTTCACGCTGGCGGGAAACGTGATCGGCAGTTTGCCCGAAGGGTTCACGCTGCCGAACAGGATATTGGCGATCGCCTGCCCGCCTCTGATGCCGGGGAACCAGGCCTCCAGCACCGCGCTCACGCTGCCCAGCCAGGGCATGATTTGCGCGCCGCCGTTTTCCATCACCACGATGGTGTGTGGATTGGCCACCGCCACCGCCGCCACCAGCGCGTCTTGGTCGATGGGCGTCGCGTGGATGACGTCGGTGAAATTCAGGCTGGGCATGTCCATCCCTTCGCTGGTCCACTGGCTGACGAAAACGATCGCCACGCTGGAGGAAGCGGCCAGCGAGGCCGCTGTGGTGGCATTGGTTCCATCGTTGTATGCCACCGCCGCGTTGGGCGCCGCGGCCCGGATCGCCTGCAGCGGCGAAGACGGGTCCCAGATCACCTGTGACCAGCCGGGCAGCGCCGGATAGCCTTCGGTTAGCGCCACGCCCTCGGTGGGATGCACCTGCGCCGAACCGCCGCCGGAGAGCACTCCGATATCGGCATGCGAACCGATCACCGCGATCGAGCCGATCGACGCTGCGTTCAACGGCAATTGCCCGCCCGCGTTCTTCAGCAGCACGGCGCCCTGCTCCTCCACGGTTTGCGCGATTTGCTCGTCGTCGGCGACCATGGCCGGGGAAAGCGACGCGACGGCGGCCGGCTGGTTGAACACTCCCACTTGGTACATGGCGTGCAAAACTCGCGTCACCATGTCATCCACCCGCGACTGCGGCACCTGGCCCGACTGTACGGCCGCCCCGAGGGTGTCGGCGTTGAAATACTGGTTGTCCGGCTCCTCCTGATCGAGCCCCGCCATCGCCGCCACCACCGTCCCATTGGGCACTGCGGCGGGAATCGCCCACCAATCGGTCATGACGAATCCAGTGAAGCCCCAATCGCCCTTCAGCACCTGAGTGAGTAAGTATGGGTTCTCGCAAGCCCAGGTTCCGTTCAGCAGGTTGTAAGAGCACATCACCGACTGCACGCCGGCGTCCTTGACGGCGATTTCAAACGCCAGCAGGTCGCTCTCGCGCCCGCCCCGGTCGTCGATAACCGCGTTGCTCTCGGTGCGCCCCGTCTCCTGGTCGTTGAACGCATAGTGCTTCACGCATCCGATCACGTGCTGCGCCTGAACGGCACTCACGTGAGCCGCGGCGATTTTGCCCGCCAGGATCGGATCTTCACCCCCGGTCTCGAACGTGCGGCCATCGCGCGGCTCGCGGCTGGTCAGGTTGGTATTGCCGCCGGTGCTCGCGTTCATCCCGTAAGCGTGCGCCTCCTTGCCGATCACCGATCCCCACTGGGACGCCAAGCCCAGGTCCCAGGTAGCGGCGCTGGCGATGGAGGAGGGCAGTGCCGTCGCCGGCTGCGCGGTTACACCCATGCTGTCGCTGCCGAAGTAAAGATCCGGAATGCCCAGTTCCGGAATGCCTCGAAGCCAGCCACCCGCGCCATTCGGCGCGATCACTGGGTTGCTGAGCGGGCCCAGTGCCCCGGCGATCAGTTGCATTTTCTGCGCTGGCGTCATTTGCGCGAACATCTGCGTCGCGAGCTGCGCCGCGGTCGCCGGCGCCGGCAGCCAGAATCGGCCGGTGGCGCCGTTGATGGTCAACGTCGTCTCGACCGGCGCGCCCGACGGAATGCCCGGCGGATACGTGAAGTTCAACTGGTCGATGATGAAGCCCGGCGCGGCTCCGCAGTAGTCCACCGTGGCGGCGATGCCGCCAATCGTCAACTGGCAACTGGCCGTGCCGCCCACCACCGATAAATCGTTCAAGCTTGTCGCGCCATCGCCCACGCCATCCTGCTCGGGCAGGTTCTTCGGCCCCAACCCGTTGGCCCAGAGTTGATACACGCCGCCGGCCTGGACCGCGCACTGCGTGGTAGGGCAGCCTTCCGACACGGTCCCGGTCACCCACGCCACGCCGGTTGTGTAGTCGTTGAGGAACATGGAGGGCGAAGCGGCGGACGCAATCGTAATGGTCTCCACGTTGCTCTGCACGGTGGCGCGCGTCACCTGCACAGCTACCGCTGTACTCAGCGCGGTTTCCCAAGGAACCTGGAAATTGATTTGCGTCGGGCTGATGTAGATCAGCGGCGCGTTCAACCCGTTGACGCTGACGCTGACGCCGGCCACCGAGGTGGCAAAATGGTTGTCGCTGTCGAGCACCTGCGGGCCCTGGTACGTGTTATCCGCAAGATTGTTGCCGAACAGCGTAGCCAGGCTGCCCGGCGCAATTTCTCCCAGGTAAGACGCCGCGTTCAGTATCCCCGAGAGCGCGATGACCGGCGTGGTTGTCTGGGACGACGCCGCAAACGCGGTCAGTAATGTTAAGGACGTAACCAAAAGGGGACGCATAAAACCACTTCGATTATGGACCGATCGCAGCGGAGTTTCAAGGTGCTGCGCCACACATCTCAACACTGGTATCCTCGAATCGTCCCCACAACCACAATGAACAAGCTGTTAGCCCTAAACCGTGGCGAAATTGCCATCCGCATCCTGCGCGCCGCCAATGAACTGGGTCTGCGCACCGTCGCCATCTATTCGCAGGAAGACCGCCTCGCCCTGCACCGCTTCAAGGCCGATGAAGCCTACCTGATCGGCGAGGGCAAAGGGCCGGTCGAAGCCTACCTCGACGTGGACGGCATCGTCGCCCTGGCGCGCGAAAAAGGGGTGGACGCCATCCATCCGGGCTACGGTTTTCTGTCGGAGAATCCGGCGCTGCCGCGCGCCTGCGAACGGGCCGGCATCGCCTTCATCGGTCCCAGCGCGGAATTGCTCGAACTGCTCGGCGACAAACGTGCGGCCCGCCAATTGGCCCAGCGCGCCGGCATCCCTACCGTGCCCGGCACCGAAGACCCCATCACCGACCCGCGCCAGGCCGAACGCATCGCGCGCCGCATCGGCTTTCCGCTGATCGTCAAGGCGGCCTTCGGCGGCGGCGGTCGCGGCATGCGCGTGGTGCGCAGCGCTGCGGAATTCAGCGAGCGGCTCGCCGAAGCGCGGCGCGAAGCCGGCGCGGCCTTCGGCAACGATGCGGTGTTTCTGGAACGCTACGTCGAGCGCGCCCGCCACGTCGAGGTGCAGATCCTGGGCGATCGCGCCGGCCACCTGCTGCACCTCTACGAGCGCGATTGTTCCGTGCAGAGGCGGCATCAGAAGGTGGTGGAAGTGGCTCCCGCCGTGGGTCTCGACGATGCCATCCGCCGCGCGCTGGCCGAAGCTGCCGTCACCCTGGCCCGCGCCGCCGGCTATTACAACGCCGGAACCGTGGAGTTTTTGGTAGATGCCGATTCCGGCGCCTGGTACTTCATCGAAGTGAATCCGCGCATCCAGGTGGAGCACACCGTCACCGAGATGGTCACCGGCATCGACCTGGTGCGCTGCCAGATCCAAGTGGCGCAAGGCCTCGATCTGTTCGGCCCGGCCATGAACCTGCCGCCGCAGGACCAGATTCCCTTGTACGGCTTTGCCATGCAATGCCGCATCACCACCGAGGACCCCTCCAACCACTTCGTGCCGGACTACGGCAAGATCCACACCTACCGCTCGCCTGCGGGTTTCGGCATACGGCTCGATGGCGGATCGGCCTACTCCGGCGCGGTTATCACGCCCTACTACGACTCGCTGCTGGTGAAGACCACCGCTTGGGGCCGCGACTTCCGGCAGGCTTGCCAACGCATGGACCGCTGTCTGCGCGAGTTCCGCGTGCGCGGCGTGAAGACCAATATCCCCTTCCTCGAAAACGTGGTGAACCACCCGGATTTCCAGGCCGGCCGCGTGACCACCGCATGGCTGGAGCAAACGCCGGAATTGTTCCGCTTCGTCCAGCGCAAGGATCGCGCTACCAAGCTGCTGACCTATCTGGGCGAGGTCATCGTCAACCAGAATCCGACCGTGGCGGGCAAGCCCGCGCCCGCGCGTATCGACGCCGCGCCCGTGCCGCTGCACGATACCGCCGCGCCACCGGATGGCACCCGCCAACTGCTCGCCGCCATGGGGCCGGAGAAGTTCGCCGCGTGGACCCGCATGCAGCAACGGCTGCTGCTCACCGATACCACTTTCCGCGACGCGCACCAATCGTTGCTGGCCACGCGCGTGCGCTCCTACGACATGTTGCGCATCGCCAACTTCGTGGCGCACCGCCTGCACAATCTCTACAGCCTGGAGATGTGGGGCGGGGCCACCTTCGACGTGGCCATGCGCTTTCTGCACGAAGATCCCTGGCTGCGCTTGCGGCAGTTGCGGGAGGCCATTCCGAACATCTGCTTCCAGATGCTGCTGCGCGCGTCGAATGCGGTTGGATACACCGCGTATCCGGACAACGCCGTGGAGGGATTCATCCGTGAGGCCGCCGCGCAGGGCATCGATATCTTCCGCATCTTCGATTCGTTGAACTGGCTTCCCAACATGAAGGTGGCGATGGACGCCGTGCGACGGACCGATAAGATTTGCGAAGCCGCGGTCTGCTACACCGGCGACATTCTCGATCCGCGCCGCGACAAGTATTCGCTCCAGTATTACGTGAAGATGGCGCGCGAGCTGGAGCGCATGGGCGCGCACGTGCTGGCCATCAAAGACATGGCTGGCTTGTGCAAACCTTACGCGGCGGAGAAGCTGGTGAGCACGCTGCGGCAGGAAGTCGGGATTCCCATTCACTTCCACACGCACGACACCAGCGGCATCAATGCAGCCTCCGTGTTGAAGGCCGCCGAAGCGGGCGTACACGTGGCCGACGGGGCCATTGCCTCCATGAGCGGCACCACCAGCCAGCCCAATCTGAACTCCATCGTGGCGGCGCTCGGCAATACGCCGCGCGATAGCGGTGTCGATCTGGATGCGCTCAACCAGTGCGCGGATTACTGGGAAACCGTGCGTACTTATTATGCGCCGTTCGATACGGGTCCCAAGTCCGGCACCGCCGAAGTGTACGTGCACGAAATGCCGGGCGGCCAGTACACCAATTTGCGCGAGCAGGCCGAATCCATGGGGCTGGGCGCGCGCTGGCATGAGATCGCGCGCACCTACGCCGAAGCCAACGCCGCGTTGGGCGATATCGTGAAGGTCACGCCTTCCAGCAAGGCGGTCGGCGACCTGGCCATCTTCCTGGTGAACCACAACATGACTGCGCGCCAGTTCGAGCGGCTCGGTCCGGACCACAACCTGACGCTGCCCGGCTCCGTGATCGAGATGTTGAGCGGAGCGCTGGGCGAGCCCGAGGGCGGCTGGCCCAAACGCTTGCAGAAGGCCATTCTGAAAGGCGCAAGGCCCCAGCGCGGCCGGCCCGGCGCGCACTTGACGCCGGTCGATTTCGCGGAGACCGCGGCGATGCTTGGCCGCAAGATCGGCCATGAGCCAACGTCCGACGAAGTGCTCAGCTTTCTGATGTACCCGGATGTGTTTCTTAAGTTCGCCAAGGCTCGGCAGGCCTACGGCAACGTGGAAGCGCTGCCCACGCCTCAGTTCTACTACGGCATGCAGAAGGGCGACGAAATCGCCGTGGAACTGGAGCCCGGCAAAGCCCTGGTGATCAAGTTTCTCACGGTGGGCGAGCCGCATCCAGATGGCTCCCGCACGGTGTTCTTCGAGTTGAACGGGCAGCCGCGCGAAGTGAACATCCGCGACAAGAGCCTGGAGGTGAAGGTCGCGGCGGTGCCCAAAGCCGACCCCGCCAAGCCGGGCGAGATCGGCGCCCCCATTCCGGGCGTGGTTTCGACCGTGGCGGTGGAGTTGAATCAGCCGGTGAAGAAGGGCGACCGCCTGCTGGTGATGGAAGCCATGAAGATGCAGAGCACCGTCTACGCTCCCGTGGGTGGGAAGGTGACGCAGGTGCTGGTACAGCCGGGGCGGCACGTGGAAGCTAAGGACCTGCTGTTGGTGATCGAGTAGTGGCGCCCTGAGAGGCCGCCGCAGGCCAAGGGCCTGCCCCACTTAGCGGTGCGGTATCGGCGGTTGCGGCGCCTTCCGATGCAGCAATCCGTTCCGGAAAAACTTCTGGTGAATGTCGGGCCAGAATTCCGCCGCGACGTTGCCGATCGCCCAGCCGGCCAGGCTGGTGCCCACACGGGACGCCATCACTGTCCCGCGCCGGCTGGCGGAAGGATAGTAAAGATTCGAGGCGCCGATGCCCAGCATCATGCCGAAAATGCCGGAGGCGTCGAACGTCTCCCGGCCGGAGTCCTGCCGGGCAACGGCAATGCGGCTCAGCGAATACGCGACGCGCGGCACAAACTTCGACTTGGGACCTTTACGGAAATACCTGGGATCCTGATGCAGCAGGCAGGCGAGGATGGCGTCGCTGAACAGATTCTGGGAAGTGAAATCGCCCACCGCCGCGCCGAATCGCTTGGCATAAGCCGCGCTGCCTTCGCCATATTTGGGCGTCTGGTTATCCGCTTGCGAAAGCCCCGCGCTGAGCGCCTCGGCGGCGATGTTGAACGGATCCTTGGTCTCGTCCAGGAAGAAAAGCCATTTCTGCTTCGGCGTGAGCGGCGGCGTCGCCGGGGTAACATCGTTGACCGTCTGGTAGTTAGGGATCACGCCCAGGATGCGGTCGTGGTTCAGGCCATCGGGTGATTGCGCGCAGGCGCCGGCGCTTGCCAGCAGCCAGACGAGGGCCGCCGGCACGGCGATGCGCGCGAAGAGGGTCACATGCCGGGAGGCGCACCGCCGGTGAAGAAGGTTACGGGAAATCACGCCCTTACGGAATTCACGATCGATGCAACTTTCAGCCACGGCCTGTGTTTACTATTACGAGTGCCCAGCTTGCCTCTCAGCACAGTCCAATTGAGTTAGTCGATTCTGGCAGATCGAATCGCTTGAGCGCTGCCCTCATCTCCCGGCCTCGACCGGGCGCCTGAGCCGCTTACAGGCCAATCCTCAAAGAGAAATGAATGGACCCCCAACGGTTTAAAGAATTGCACGCGAGGTGTTGGGAAGCGCTTCGGCACTATGTGCGCGAGGCCGAAAGGACGTGCGAGTTGTTGGGCCAGTGCCTCCCGGAACCCTCATCCGTGCAGGTTCGCTCGGAACTAATGGACCAACGCGTCCGCGAAAATAATGCCCACGGCAGTTACCTCGAAATCCGCCGGCAACTCTTCGAAGCGGCTCGGATCGGCTACGACGCGTCGCACTGAACCAAGCGGTTCTACCTACTTCCCTGTCTGGTACGCCTCGTCCAACAGTTCCACCACGTGCACCACGCGCTGGCCGGTGCCGTGCAAGCTCACGCCGGCGCGCAGTTGCAGGATGCATCCCGGATTCGCCGTGGCGATCACCTCCGCGCCAGTGCGATTCACGCTCTCCATCTTCTTTTCCAGAATCTCCATGGACATCTGGTTCCGGACCACGTTGTAGATGCCGGCGCTGCCGCAGCACACATCGGAAAGCGGCATCTCGCGGAACATCACGCCGGGCACCGCTTCCAGCAGTTTGCGCGGCGCCGTGCGGATACGCTGGCCATGCGCCAGGTGGCAGGAATCCTGGTAAGTGACCGTCACCGGCACCGCCTTCATCTTCCGGTTCAGCTCGATGGAAGCCAGAAACTCGGTGACATCCTGCATGCGCCGCGCAAACTCGCGTGCCCGCGCGGCATAGTCCGGGTCGCCTTCCAATAACTCGCCGTACTCTTTCAGGGTCGAGCCGCAGCCCGCCGCATTGGTGAGAATCGCGTCGTAGCCACCCTCCGCCAGCGCGTCGATGTTGCGCCGCGCCAGCGTGCGCGCCTCGTCCGGCAAGCCCGCATGCACGTGCAGCGCGCCGCAGCAGCCTTGACCATCGGGCACCACCACTTCGCAGCCGTTCTTCTGCAACACCCGCACGGTCGCCTCATTCAATCGGGCGAAGCATACGTTGGCAATGCACCCGGCCATCAGCGCCACGCGGTAACGCCGCTCGCCTTCGGCCGGAAAAGTCTTGCCGATCTTGCCGAAGAAGAACGGCGGTTCGGCGGGCGGCGTGAGCTGTTCCACATCGCCCAGCTTGCCCAGCAATTTCAAAAAGCCGAGTGCCCGGACCAGCTTCTGCAATCCGCTGCCGTGGTACAGATACAGCAGCGTGCCGGCCACCGTCATGAGGGCGGGCGACTGCAGCAGGTGTCCGAAGACGAACCCGCGCAACCACCGCGCGGGGCGCGACCGCACCGCGGCGCTTTCGATTTCGGCCCGCGCGGCTTCCACCAGCTTGCCGTATTGCACGCCGGATGGGCAGGCGCTTTCGCAGCCGCGGCAGGCCAGGCACAACTCGATGTGCTCGACGTACGATGGGCCGATCGGCGCGCCCGCGGCCACTTGCGCCATCTGGTAGATGCGGCCGCGGGGCGAGTCCATCTCTATGCCCAGCACGCGATAGGTGGGGCAGGCGTTGAGGCATAGGCCACAATGCACGCACCGGTCCAGATCCGCCTGGCGGGGCTTGTCGATCGCGATTTCAGATGCGACGGTAGAGTCGGCCACGGTTGAGTAACTGTTGCGGATCGAACATGTGTTTGATCCGCCTCATGATTTCCAGATCCTGCCCTGGCGCGGGCCAGAGGTCCATTTCCTCTTTGCGATTCTCCGGCGCAAATTCGACGACCGTCTCGCTATACTCGCGCGCGGTCTCCGCGGCGAACACGGCCGCATCGCCCGAGTGTTCGAAGTACGCATAGCACACGCCCGATCCCGCCCGCGCGATGGCGGATCCCGGTATCGGCTGCATCGCCGCCCTCAATTCCTTCAGGGTACAGGGCACCCGCACCACCGCGCCATCTTCGTGCGCATCGAGGTATCGCGGCGTGAAATCCTGGATCGCGCGCCAGAAGGCGCTCTCCTCGCCCACGGGAATCGCCTGCGCTCCCATGGCGGCCAGTTCCCGCTCGTACCGCGCGATTGCGGCCGCATTGCCGCCCGCCCAAACCGCAAGCACCCAGGCCGGCTTTTCCATTTTAGCCGTCGCCGCGGCCGCCGGATTCAGCAGATCGATGGCGGCGGGATCCAGCGGACTCGTCAGGATGGCGTCCCGCGCCGCCACGGCCTCATCGAGCGAGCCAAACGAAAACCGGAACGTGCGCTCGCAAGGAGACTGCGGAATCAACTTGAAGTTGACCACCGCGATGGCCGCCAGTGTGCCAAACGAGCCGATCATCAGTTTGCTCATGTCCAGCCCGGCGACGTTCTTCACCACCATGCCGCCCGACTCGACCAGCTTGCCTTCCAGCGTGGCGAATTGCATCCCGATCACCAGGTCGCGCGCCGTGCCATAAAGCCGGCGGCGCGGCCCGCTGCAGTTGCACGCTATGATGCCGCCGATCGTCGCGGTATCGGCGTATGGCGGATCCAGTGGAATCATCTGGTGGTGCACGGCCAGCAGGCTTCTCAGCTCGCAGTATGAAATGCCGGCTTCCACGCTGATGGTCAAGTCGCGCGGCTCGTATTGGCGGACGCGGCGCATGGCGGCCGTGGAGATCGTCATGTTCGCCGCCGCCGCCGGCCCGCCCATCAGCCGCTTGGAGAAATGCCCGCCCAACTCGATCGTCTGCTGGCGGGTGGACGCCCAACCCATGGCCTCGGCCAGGTCCTCCGGACTCCGCGGCTCGACGACATCAGTAAAATAATCCGGCATGGGGGTAGAAGGCCATGTGGTGCAGAACGTATTCGAAAACGGTGAATACAATAGATCCGAAGAATGCCGGCAGAAAACCCCTGATTGAGAATCCTGGCACAAAGGCGGATGCCAGCTTCAGCAGGAATGCGTTCACGACCAGCCAAAACAGGCCCAGCGTGAGCAGCGTCAGGGGAAAGGTGATGATTTTCAGCGGCCATCCGACCAGCGTGTTCACGATGGCGATCACCACTGTGGCAATCAGCGCGGTGCCATAGCTTCGCACCTGGATGCCGGCAATGATGCGCGGCAAAAGCCACAGCGCCAGCGCGCTGAGCATCCAGTTTATGAGCAGGTGCACAAATGGTCCTCTGGAGTTCCATAATAAGCCAATGGCCCGACTCTTTGCTGGAACCTCCGGATTTGCCTACGCCCAATGGAAGCCGCGATTCTATCCCGCGAAGCTTCCCGCCAACAAATTCCTGGAACATTACGCGCAGCGGTTGAACTCGGTGGAGATCAACTACACCTTCCGCCGCATGCCCTCCGCCGCCACGCTCGAAAACTGGGTGGCCGCCACGCCGCCGGGATTCCTGTTCGCTTTGAAGGCGCACATGCGCATCACCCACATCATGCGGCTGAAGAACGCGGCGGAAGCCACCGGCGTTTT
>PMVV01000212.1 GCA_003166475.1 Bryobacterales bacterium
ATCGGCGCCGAGTACCTTGTCCTGCATCCGGGCAGTTACAAGGGCCAGTCGCTCGAGGAAGGCATCGCGGCGTTTGTGCTGGGTTTGCGGGATGCCGCCGCGGGTGCCGCGGGCACGATGAAGACGGGAGTGACCGTGCTGCTGGAGAACACCGTGGGCAGCGGCGCGCAGATCGGAGGCCGGTTCGAAGAGCTGCGCGCCATCCGCGACTATGCGGTTCAACTGACGGACGTGCCGGTGGGCTATTGCCTGGACACCTGCCATCTGCTGGCGGCCGGCTACGACGTATCGAGCGCGGCCGGGCTGCGCGAGGCCGTTCGGCAGGCCAGTAGCGTGTTGGGAATCGACAACGTGAAGCTGATGCATGCCAACGACTCCAAGACGCCCCTCGGCTCGCACGTGGACCGGCATGCGAACATTGGAGAGGGACACATCGGCAAGGCCGGATTCCGGCGCATTTTGGCGCATCCCAAGCTGCGGCGCCTGCCGTTTATCCTGGAAACTCCGGTCGAGCACGATGGCGACGACAGGCGAAATCTGGAAAACTTGAAGAAGCTAGGCGGGCGGCCTGAGAGGCCGCCGCAGGCCACGGGCCTGCCCCACAATCCGGAAACCTTAAAGAAACTATGCCCGAAAAGCCGTACGACCACAACGAAATCGAGTTGAAATGGCACGCGCGGTGGCAGGACGCCACCTTCTACAAGGCCGAGGCGAATTCCTCGCGGCCGAAATACTACGTGCTGGAGATGCTGCCGTATCCCAGCGGCACCCTGCACATCGGCCACATCCGCAACTACGCGATCGGCGACGCGCTGGCGCGCTACAAGTGGATGCGCGGCTTCAACGTGCTGCACCCCATGGGCTGGGACGCTTTCGGACTGCCCGCCGAAAACGCGGCCATCGCCAACCAGCGGCATCCGCGCGACTGGACGCTCGAAAACATCGCCGCCATGAAGAAGACGCACCGGCGCTTCGCGTTCAGTTACGACTGGGACTGCGAGGTCTCCACCTGCGAGCCGGAGTACTATCGCTGGAACCAGTGGTTCTTCCTGAAGATGCTGGAGCGCGGCATGGCGTATCGCAAGGAAGCGCTGGTCAACTGGTGCCCGAAGTGTTGCACCGTGCTGGCCAACGAGCAGGTGGTCAACGGCTGCTGCTGGCGGCACGATGACACGCCGGTGGAGCAGCGTGCGCTGGAACAGTGGTTCCTGCGCATCACCGATTATGCGGACGAACTGCTGCGCGATATCGCCAATCTGGAAGGCGGCTGGCCGGAGCGCGTGCTCACCATGCAACGCAACTGGATCGGCCGGTCGGAAGGGACGGAAGCCGATTTCCGCCTGGAAGGCGCGGACGGGCCGGGCGCGGCCATACGGGTTTTCACCACGCGCGTGGACACCATTTTCGGCGCCACTTGCGTGATCCTGGCGCCGGAGCATCCGCTGGCCGCGCAATTGCTCGATAGCGAAGGGCAGGCGCGCGCCAAGCGAATGGTGGATGCGCGCGCCAACGCCGATCCCGGCGATATCGTGAAGGAAGGCTTCTTCACCGGACACTATGCCATCAACCCGTACAGCGGCGAAAAAACGCCGGTGTGGATCGGCAACTTCGTCCTGATGGGCTACGGCACCGGCGCCATCATGGCCGTGCCTGGGCACGACGAGCGCGATTTCGAATTCTGCACCAAGTATGGAATCCCTATTCGTCCGGTGATCCGCCCGGTGGATGGCGAGCTGGCGCGGCTGGACGAGATGCAGGGCGCTTTCACCGAGGATGGCGTGGTGGAGAACTCCGGCGAGTGGGCGGGCCTGCCCAGCGCGGAGGCCCGCCGGCGCATGAACGCCAAAGCGGAGGCGGAAGGTTTCGGTAAAGCGGCGGTGACGTTTCGCATCAAGGATTGGGGCGTCTCGCGGCAGCGCTACTGGGGTACGCCGATTCCGGTGATCCATTGCGCCGGTTGCGGCGTGGTGCCCGTGCCGGAGAGCGATCTGCCCGTGGTGCTGCCGCTGAACGTGCAGTTCACCGGTAAGGGCCGCTCGCCGCTGGACGAGGTGCCCGAGTTCGTCAACGTGAAATGCCCGCGATGCGCCGCGCCGGCGCGCCGCGAGACCGACACCATGGACACGTTTGTCGATTCGTCCTGGTATTTCTACCGCTACTGCGACGCGCGCAACGACCGGATGCCGTTCGATCCGGCGAAGATCGCCTACTGGTTCGAGATCGACCAATACATCGGCGGCGTGGAGCATGCCATCCTGCACCTGATCTATTCGCGCTTCTTTACCAAGATGATGCGCGATATCGGCTTGGTGAAGAATGCGGAACCGGTGAAGCGGCTGTTCACGCAGGGCATGGTGATTGCCGACGGCGCCAAGATGTCGAAGTCGAAAGGCAACGTGGTGAGCGCCGATTCGCTGGCCGACCGCTACGGGGCAGACACCGCGCGCCTGTTCATTCTTTTCGCCGGGCCGCCGGAAAAGGAAGTGGACTGGCGCGACGAACGCGCCGAGGGCATCCACCGATTTCTGGGCCGCGTGTACCGTTTCGCGACGCGCAATGTGGAGCGTGCGCGGGCGGGCGGCGATGGCGGCGCGCCTGAGGCGGACCGCAAGGTGCTCCGCAAGCTGCACCAGACCATCCGCAAGATTACCGAGGATTTCGAATCGCGCTGGCATTTCAATACTTCGATCTCCGGCATTATGGAACTGGTGAACGATCTGTATGCCGAAGAAGCGCGGCTCTCGGGGGCCACGGTGGCCGAGGTGCTGGAGAAACTCACGCTGCTGCTGGGACCGTTCGCGCCTTACCTTGCGCAGGAGATTTGGGAGGAACTCGGCCGCGAAGGTGTCGTGTTCCGCGAGACGTGGCCCGCCTACGATCCTGAACTGGCCAAGGAAGACTTAGCCGAAATCGTGGTGCAGGTGAATGGCAAGCTGCGCAGCCATATCCACGCGCCGTTCGGCACGCCGGGGGACGTGCTGAAAGCGCGCGCACTGGAGGATTCTAAGGTCCGCGCATTTATCGAGGGCAAGCAGATTGTGAAGGTGATCGTGGTGCCGGACAAACTGGTCAACATCGTGGTGGCGGCGGGGCGGGGGTAAGCGGGGCTGGAAACGTATTATCGTTAAGAGGAAGGCGAATCGGCAATGACGGAAGACGACAAGGACAAGGCCAAAGCGGCTGCGGTCACCGGAGTCGGGGCAAGCGTCGGGGGCGCGGGCGGCGCCACCGTGGGCGTTCTGGAACTTGCGGCGTGGGGTGTGGCGACCGGTTTCTCCGCGGGGTTGGCGATCGGCGTGGGGGCTGCCGCTGGCGCGGGTCTGGCCTACGGGATCTATCGTTTTTTTAAGAAGCGCAAGTCCTGATTTCGCGGCAGCCGTTAGAACGTCGCCAATCCGGACGTATAATTATCTGGTGCGGGTCAAGACATCGATCACTCTGCCCAAGGAGCTGCTCGGCAAGCTCGATCGGGTGGACAAAAACCGCTCTGCCTTGCTCGAACGGGCGGCAAGAGCCTACCTGCTCAATCTGGAAAGACAAGCGCGCGACCGGAGAGACATCGAGATGATTAGCCGGGTCGTCGAGCGGCTGAATCGGAAAGCCAAGGACACGCTGGATTACCAGCAACTGCCGTGAAGCGGCGAGCGGTTTCGCTCAGGCATTCGCCAATAAGCAAAGGCGTTTCAACATACGGATTTCCTCTATATTCGGGGTTTTCCAGTTCTCCATCAGAGCGGGACCACAGATATTTCTTTGGCCTCGGCGGTCAAAAGCTGTACATGACCGGGCGAGACGGACGACCGCCGGAGTGCAGGGATCCTAGCAAACCTGCGAAACCGGGGTAGTGGAGAAGAACAATGCGTTTGCGACGAAGAAGGTTCCTCCTCATATGCGCCGCCCTGGCGATCGCGGCCGTCGCATGGGTAGTTTGGGCGGGGCCGATGCTTCTGCACATTCGTTTCGGGCCAATGCGGAGCGATCCGCAGCTCGCGATATGGAATCCGGTCCGCAATCGGCACGCTGAACGCTGCGGTGCCGAGTATCTTCGGAGGATTCAGTCCCCAGCTTGCGAACGGGAAGTGGCTGGCCTCGATATATCGAGCGAGGAAAGGGCTGAAGCGTGTGACAAGCAGTCTCGGCATCCCGTGACGACACCGTGCTCGCTGGTCGAGCGCAGGGACCGTGGTTCCTTTATCCTGCTTATTTATAGCTGCCATGATAAAATGCACAACGACGTGACGGCAGATATCGCGCTCACATTAGAACACCGTAACGGTGCGTGGCTATTGAGCAATTACCAACGGATCGACTGAATCGGTTGCCGCTATTCGAAACTGGCCTCGATTTCTTCGGCGCAAGGTATTTCCAAGGTGCGCACGGCAGATTCAACAAGCCCCGATCCTTACATCTTGCACCTCCAGGCCGGGAACGAGGGCGGGTTGGCCGGATACCTGGGCCAGCCCCAGAAATGGAACAAGTACACCTATGTGCTGAACAATCCCTTCCACTACGCGGACCCAACGGGCGAGTTCGTTTACGCCGTGCTAGTTTTACCTGGTGCGCAAGCCGGGCTCGCAAGACCCGCAGAAACAGCGCGTGTTCGTTGTCGTCGGCCGGCAGGCGCTGGCGGATTCCCGGTTCTCGACCCTCATCTGCGCCCCTGTGTATTCCCGTCACGATGGCTTGAGCACGCAGGTTCGAGTGGGAACGGAAGAGGGCCTGAAACATGAGTCGAGTATCCATTGCGATGAATTAGTGGGCCTACCGGGAAGCGTCCGGGCGGGACTGGGAGTCCCGCGCAGGCTGAGAGCCTGCCCCACTCCCGCGCAGCACCTTCCCCGGCAGCGCGTCGGTCATCTTCCCTTCATCGATCACCGGTACGCCGTTAACCAGCACGAAGCGCATGCCCTCGGAGAGCTGGTTCGGATTTTCAAAAGTGGCGAGGTCGCGAATGGTCTCCGGATCGAAGACCACCACGTCGGCCCACATGCCTTCTTTCAACACGCCGCGGTCCGTCAGCCGCATGCGCTGGGCGGGCAACGCGCTGAACTTGCGGATGGCGTCCGGAAGGGTCAGCTTCTTTTCCTCCCGCACGTACTTGCGCAGGATGCGGGGGAATGTTCCGTAGGCGCGCGGATGCGGGTGCTCCTTGCCCAGCAGTCCATCGGGCGCGGTACCTTCGGAATCGTTGCAGATGGAAACCCAAGGCTGCGCGAGGGCCAGCGCAATGTCCGGCTCCGACATGATGAAGAGCGCCACGTTGGTGTAGGCGTGGTCTTCGATCAACAGGTCGAAGATGGTGTCGAAGGGATCTTTGCCCCACAGCCTGGCGATCTCCGCGACGGTCTTACCTTGCAACGGCAGCAGCTTGGGGTTGGCCACCGCGCCCACCAGGATGGACTCCGGACCGGTCACCTCCTGCCATTCGTTCTCCCAATGGCCTCCCGGCGTCTCCATCTCCCTGCGAATGCGCGCGCGGATGACCGGATCTTTCAGCCGCTCGATCAGCTTGGCGTCGCCGCCATCGTGCGCCCACGGCGGGATAATCGCCGAGAAGGTATTGAACCCCGCGGGGTACGCGTAGGTATCCGCCGTGATATCGACGCCGGAATCGCGCGCCTGCTGAATGTGCGCGATCACTTCCGGCATGCGGCCCCAGTTGGCTTTGCCGGCTGTTTTCAAATGCCAGATTTCCACGGGAATACGGGCCTCGCGGCCGATGCGGACGGCTTCATCCACCGCGGGGATGATGGCGTCGGCTTCGCTGCGCATATGCGTGGCGTAGATGCCGCCGAACTTAGCGGCCTCGGCGGCCAGCGCGATCAGTTCCTCGGTGGACGCGTAGGGCGCGGGCGCGTATTGCAGCGCGGTCGAGACGCCGACCGCGCCGTCGCGCATGGCATCGCGCACCAGGGTCTGCATGCGCTCCAGTTCCGTCGCGTTCGGCGCGCGGTCGTCGTCGCCCAGCACCATGCGGCGCACCTGGGTCGCGCCCACATAGCTGGCCAGGTTGATTCCCATGCCCTGCTTCTCCAGGCGCGCGAAGTACTCGTGGAAAGTCCGCCAGTCGGGATTTATGCCGTAGTGCTCATACCCGACGCGATCGGCTTTCAGGATGGCATCGTTGACCGGCGCGACGGAGGACCCTTCGCCGGTGATTTCGGTGGTGATCCCCTGGTAGATCTTCGAAGGCAGGTGCGGATTTACCAGGATGGTCAGCTCGGATTGGCCGAGCATGTCGATGAATCCCGGGGCCACCACCATGCCGCGCGCATCGATGGTGCGCCTGGCGGTCGCGCCCGTCAGATTGCCGATGGCGGCGATCCTGCCCTGCCGGATGCCGATGTCTCCGGAGTACCACGGCGAACCGGTTCCGTCGACGATCCGGCCGTGTTGGATCACCACATCGTAAGGGCTGGCGGCCAGCAGGAAGAACGCAAATAGCAGCACTTTGCGAGTGTATCACCAGGAGGCATGTCGACTGAATGCCGATTCACAATCGGCCGGAACCAAAAGACGCGGCCTGAAAGGGCGCCGCAGGCCGAGGGCCTGCCCCGCAGAGCAGCGCAGCCGCAACCAA
>PMVV01000177.1 GCA_003166475.1 Bryobacterales bacterium
CTAGGATAAGACAAGCGCGAACAAAAGTCCAGCTTTTTCTCGCGGAAATCGCGGAAATGTTCCGCTCCTTCTGGGTTTGCCTTGCTCCCCGACTGCAAGTCACTGTTAATGAACGACTTTACCCCGGTAGACAATTACCCTCCATCTGTGGGTACGCGATGGAACGGGACAATATTGCTGTAACTAGATGGGGATCTGGAATCAACCGTTTAGCGGTTGGCGGCAAGGGGATCGATCAGCACCAGGCGTCTTCGATTCCCGTTAGCGCTACGGTGTAACACTTTGGAACTACAGGATTCCTGGAGGCATGTGTCGTGGGCCAACCGACTATGTCGGACCTGCGAGTGCCGATTGGCCAGGAATGGGTTGCTCATCAGGTACATGCGATCAGGTCGGCCTCGCCGAGCCAGTTTCCTCTTGTTACTTTGAGGAATTGGGCAGCGTCGCGGCGCGGTCGATTTCAGCGGCAAGTCCGGTCCGCGGGCGAAGCGAAGAGTTGGTCCGGCGTGCGCCTCACGCCGACGACCCGGCAGACAGGGTCGAGTACCGGCGCGGCCAGGAGAAGGTGGCCTCTGGCGTGAGGGAGGTTGCCGTCACTGGAAGGATTTGTCGGCTTCCAATAGCGGAGCCGTGATCTGCGCCAGCCGTTGCCGGTGCGGTAAGGCGGGCGTCGCGGCTAGTCGTTGGTGGTTTTGCCGCACTGCAATTGTATATGATGATTCAGGAATCGCATGTCCTCAAACGCGCTCGACTCGATCACGATCCAGGGGTTCAAGACTATCGCATCGGTGGAACTGGATCTGAAGCCGATCAACGTGGTCATCGGTCCGAACGGCTCTGGAAAGTCGAATTTCATCGGTGTGCTTGCCTTTCTGCGCGCCATCCGCGAGGGACGGCTTAGGGAGTACGTGACGGCGGCTGGTGGCGCGGAGAAGGTGCTGCACTTCGGCTCGAAAACCACGAAGGAGATGCGCCTCCATCTCTCATTTCAAGGTGGAACGAATCGGTACGAGCTGACGCTCGCGCCCACAGCCGATGATGGCCTTTTTCCGTCATCGGAGACCGCTTTCGTTGGGTACGAGACGTACCCCGATCCTCTCCCGCAGCCCCTACACCCAGTGCAGCAGGGACGAGAAGCGGGTATCAGTGATCCGCGCTGGTCAGTGCGAAAATGGGTCCCTCAGCACCTGGAGAGCTGGAGGATTTACCATTTGCACGATACCGGTGCGTCCTCGCCGATGCGCAAGACGGCGCGGGTGGATGACAACGAATTCCTGCGCGCGGACGGGTCGAACCTGGCTGCGTTTCTCTATTTCCTTAGAGAAAAGCACATCGACTCTTACGATCTGATTCAACGCGCCGTGCAGCGGGTCACGCCGTTCTTTGACGATTTCCGGCTGCAACCGCTGCGGCTCAAACCGGACGACATCAAGCTGGAATGGCGTCACAAGAGCTCGGACCAATACTTCGATGCTTCGTCGCTCTCGGACGGCACGCTCCGCTTCATTGCATTGACGACACTGTTCCTTCAGCCCGAGCAGTTCCGCCCTTCGGTGATTCTGGTGGATGAGCCTGAGCTAGGGCTGCACCCTGGGCTGCACCCTAACGCTATCGAGATGCTGGCTTCGTTGATTCGGCAAGCCTCGGTAAGTACGCAGGTGATTGTGGCGACTCAGTCGTCTTTGCTGCTGGACCACTTCGCCCCGGAGGACGTTCTGGTTGCGAACCGCGTCGAAGGAGGCACTCAGCTCACGCGTTTGGACTCAGGGCAGTTGGCTGCATGGCTCGAAGACTACAGCCTTGGCCAACTCTGGGAGAAGAACGAATTCGGGGGGAGGCCGGTTCCGGACTGAGCGATGCCGCGCCTGCTAATCCATGTCGAGGGCCAGACGGAAGAGGGCTTCGTCAACGAAGTATTGCGCGATCACCTGGTGGCGAAGGGCTACCATGCCGTCGAAGCGCGGACGCTGGGCAATGCACGACTTCGGCAACGACGCGGCGGAATTCGCGCGTGGTCCGCGGTCAAGATGGACATCGCTCGGCACCTCAAAGAGGACCCTGGTTGTGTCGGCGAATTATGCACTTGACAACGCAGCACCCAAAATGCAAACCGGGCATGGCCGGATTAGCGGCCGGGCGGTTGTGGCGCTTCGCCAGACCGAGGGAAGGCGCCTGATGCTAAAGGCCCCAAAGGGGCTTGACTACAAGGCGTATAATGAAACTGGTGTGCGGCGGGCGGGATTTGCACCCGCACGGGGCTTGTCCTTTGCCAGGGGCCACCACCCGATCCCAATTCGGGCGCGTCTGCTGATTTCGCCACCGCCGCCTATCCTGATGATCCCGCAATTGATTATCGTATTTTTACGATACCACCGTCAAGTGCCGGCGGGCTATTGCATTATCGTATTTTTATGATAGACTCAATGTTGTGGACGGTCTTCGAGTTTCTGGACGCCAGAAACTTCGGCGTGATCCAGATATGGCTCAAAAAGGAGCGCATTCAAAAGAAGGCGCGGATTCTACTGGATCAGAAGATCGATCTGTTGAGGCAATGCGGGCCGGGTCTGCCGCCCGAAATGTTGAGTCCGGGGCCAATTGACGGAGGCCATATCTATAAACTGAAGGTTCGCGGCCCAGTGATGTTGAGGCCATTGCTGTGCAAAGGACCGATATCGATGGATACCGAATACACACTGCTGCGTGGCGCTATTGAGCGCAACAATGTGCTGCCCCAATCTGACATTGTGCAGGCTGAAGCAAACCGGCAGACACTCATCTCAAACCCAGATCGGAGGTGCCTCTATGGCCAACGAAGTAGTTGAGCGTCTCCGCAGGGACTTCCAAGATTCAGACTATCGCCATGTATACGCAAACGGGTTTCTGGATTCTAGTATAGCCACGCAGATCAAAGTTCTGAGGGAAGGGCGGCAATGGACTCAATCAGATCTAGCCCGCGAAGCCAACATGGTCCAATCCAGGATATCGGAGATAGAAGACATAAACTATTCTTCATGGAGTATTCGGACCTTAAGGCGTCTAGCCAAAGCACTTGACCTTAGGCTGAAAGTATCCTTTGAAGAATTTGGCACGCTTCTGACGGATTACAAGAGGCTGAACAGAGCCTCTCTGACAAGGCGAGCGTTTTCGGTCGATCCAGAGTTTTCCCCGCATGAGCACAGTGGTGATGTAGCCGCTTTATCGGCGCTCCTGGAACATCTTGAAGCTATTGAATTGGCAGCGCCAGAAGCCCAAGCGCAAGCTGGTCAACGCCCCGAATACGTGTGCAAGTGGGTGAGGGATCAAGTACCTTCCGTCTCTAGCGCAATTGAGAATGTCGTAATGCGCTTGATACTCGACTTGACTGAGAATGAATCCGTTCCGACTCGTCAGTTTCCAATAAAGGAAATGGGCGCGGCTGAGTCCGCTTCTGGTGGAGGACGCCCGTCTCTGCTTCCGCCACGAGACAGTGTGGTTTCCATAAGAACAGGCCATAGCTTCCGCGCTAACCCGAGACGACGGCGACGCGGTGACGTTCCATTGAAGAGAGTGGCTGGGGCCGCTCGTTAAGCGAGTTTATATATGGATGACCAACCAGACGCAACACCTGATACCCAAATGCCAAGCGCGCAATATCCGCCATTTGAGCGAGATGAGGACTTTGAGTCCGTTTACGCGAATAACATTAATTTTGAAGCTAGCGTATGGGATCTCAAGCTGATCTTCGGATTGCTCGATCAGTCTAATAACAAACAGACTGTCAGGCAACATACAGCGATCTCCATTCCCTGGGTTCAAGCTAAACTCCTTCTTTACTTCCTTGAAGTAAACATTGGAGCCTACGAAGCTGACTATGGGGTTATACGCGTGCCCGCTGCGGTGACGCCGCCGGTACCAATTCAGCCCATAGAAACGCCTGACAACGAATACGTGAGCAGTTTATTCAGCTATTTTGCTGCCAAGCATCGGCTTCTGTTTGGGCCGCACGGCAGTGTAGCGCCACCGCCGCGGGCGGATGCGCCAAAATAGAAAAAGGGGAGACTTTGCCAAGAGCGGGAAACATCCACATACCGCTACAAACCGACGACGCCATTGTTGGTTTGTTGGCAGCGAAGCTGACTGCCGATATGCCGCGTCCAAGGGCCAACCCGACGAAAAAAAAGGCAGCCAAGAAAAAGAAGGCGCGCCCCCGCTGGGGCCACGCGCGAGACTTGTCACGCCGCTCGAGCCTAACCATTCAGGCCGCTGCTTTGTGAAGTGGATAATTCGCTTGTGTTGCGACTACCCTGGTCGATTACTACGGTCTGCCGCAGGGGGAAGGCAGGGCGTGGCCTGGGCGCGCAAAGGCCGCGACTTTGCCGGCGGCAGAGAAGGCCCGGTATGTGGAGGACGCTGTCCTGGCCGATCTGACCGCCGCAATGGGCAGCCGGTTCGACGCCAGACGATTCATCCCGTTTGTCGTGATGCATGAGTTCGAAGGATTGCTGTTCAGCGATTGTGCCGCCTTCAGCCGCGGCATTGGCCGGCCCGATTTGGAGTCCGGTCTGCAGGAGATCCGGGACCAGTTCTCCACGCCGGAAGACATCGACGATTCGCCGGTTACTGCGCCCTCGAAGCGCGTGGAGGCTCTCGTGCCTGGGTACGAGAAGCCGCTGCTTGGAGCGCTTGCCATACTGGAAATTGGGCTGGCGCGTATCCGGGCCGAGTGTCCCCATTTTAATGGCTGGCTGACACGGCTTGAGGCCCACTAATGGCGCCACCCGGGTTAGTCATGGAGCAACTCGCCACCAAGGAAAACTTCGATGAACGCGCCTACCTGGCGGCGAATCCCGATGTCGCGGCGGCCGTACAACGCGGCGATTTGGCATCCGGGCGCAGGCACTTTCAAGTGTACGGGTATAAAGAGGGGCGACGGCTGCGCATGTCCGCCGGCGTGTCTTTCGCGGCCGCAAAGAAGAACAAGCTCGCGCGGGTGCTGCCGTTGCTGCGCAGCGATATGCCATACGCCGGCGGCCACGGCTGCCTGGACTTCCTGACGCCCGAACTCCGCGAGCGATTCGCGATTATCGACAGCGCGGCGGTCTCGGTTAATGAGTATGACGGCTACGCCATGGGCCTCATCGAAAAGCACCGCGATGGATTGGTCCTCGACTGCGGCGCCGGGCAGCGTCCGGTCTATTACCAGAACGTTGTCAATTTCGAAATCGTGGACTACGACACCACCGATGTGCGCGGCGTGGGCGAGGTGCTGCCGTTCGCCGATAACTCATTCGACGCCGTGCTTTCGCTCGCGGTGCTCGAACACGTCAAGGATCCGTTCGCTTGCGCACGAGAAATCGTCCGCGTCCTGAAACCGGGGGGCGACCTGATGTGCTGTGTCCCATTTCTGCAGCCGATGCACGGCTACCCGAACCACTACTACAACATGACCGAGCAGGGTCTTAAGAATCTGTTCCCTCAGGTCGAGGTCGACCGGCATGAAGTCTATGGCAGCGTGCTCCCGATCTGGTCGTTGACCTGGATCGTCAGGAGCTGGGCGGGGGGGTTGACCGGGCGTGCCAAGGAGGAATTCCTGGAGCTGAAGATGTCGGAGCTTTTGGATTCGGGTGACAAATACCTGGGCCGGTCTTTTGTAACGGAACTATCGTTAGAGAAGAATTTTGAGTTAGCGAGTGCAACTGTCCTGTTCGGCCACAAAGCGGATCAGCCGGCGGCGGGCGATTCCAAGAGTTAGAGAGCCGGGAACGTTTATGTCGTCTGCCAGCGCTCCGCGGAGGAGGCAGACCACGAAAGACGATGGTCTGCCCCACCAAAGTGAACAGAGGCGCAGTCGGCATCGCTCTCTCCGGCGAACGTCCGGATCAAGTTGCGCTGATAAGTCATTTGCAGGGCGCGGGTAGCCACGTCCCAGGCGGTCAGGCTTCCCACCGGCGTACACTTCGCCGCGAACTGGTGCAGGACATCGTCCACCGTCGAATTGCCGTCGCATAATTCGAGGAACTCGGCAGTGAGCGGCGATATCGAGATCACCTCGATTTCGTCCTCGGAAACGCGGCGGGTGGCCGTGATCGCCGGGCGGTGGATAGACTCGTCCGCCGGTTGGCGCTCGCGAAGCAATTCCACCACGCGGGTTGCGTCGGAATCGAGGCGCAGGACGTAGACATGCGGATTCAGTCCCAGCCGCATATCGCTCTCGAGGACTTTCAGAGTGGCCGGAGGAGCCTCGCCGGTTTCCTCGCGCAGGACTCGCAGCAGGGCTTCCTCGAACTCCAGGAGAACGGCTTCGAACTCGCCGCGCGCCTGCTCCGGGCGGCTGCGCAGAAACCGGACGAAATCGCGGTCGAAATCCCACGTAGCGTAGTAGCGGCGCATTTCGCAGCCGCGCCGATGCGCAACCAGGTCCCGGCTCCATGCGCGCCATTCGTCAAAGAGGGTCAACAGGTCTCCGCAGCGATCCTGCCAGGCTACCAGCATCCAGCGAAAACGGCAGGTGGTGCGGAGGATGAATTCGCGCAGTTCCTGCAGGTAGCGCCGGTCCAGATGCGGGGTCGGAATGGCGTAGAAATTCTGGAAGACATCCGGAAAGGCGCTGATCAACTGGCGCTCCCGGTCGCCTTGGACCCAGCCGGAATGGGACATATCCGTGTAGATATCCTCGAGAACCAGCCGGTCGCGATATTGCACTTCCAGCGGCGTCCCCGCCAGAGGCGCCAGCAGGTGGAGCTGGGTGACCATCTCCGGTTCGCGCAAGGCTTCGGCAAGGAATCCGACAGTGGCCCGGACGTCGTCTATGGTTTCCTCCGGAAAGCCCATGATCGTGGAAACGGTGGTCCGCATCCCGTGGCGCGTGGTGAGTACCGTGTTGGTGCGAGCCTCGTCCAGATCGAGGCGTTTATCGATGATTTTCTGTATCCGCGGCGATCCGGACTCGATGCCGAAAAAGATGGAGCTGCAGCCGGCGCGCGCCAGGAGCTCGATCAACTCCGGATCTACGCAGTCGGTGCGGGCGCTGCAACCCCAGCGATAACCGCGGCCGCTCTCGATCATGGCCTCGCAGAAAGCCACTACGCGGCGGCGATCGACGGTGAACATGTCGTGCACCAGGTCGAAATACTCGGGCGCATAGCGGGCTGCCAGGATATCCATCTGTTCGATCAATTTGGCGGGAGACTTCAGGCGGAAGCTGCGGCGGAAGAAATCGTTGGTGGAGCAGAAGGTGCAGCCGAACGGGCATCCTCTTCCCAGTTCCAGCGGCAGGCCGCGGGTGGGACAGACCCCCGGATAGAGGTGAAAAGCCGGGAGCGGCAGGGAATCCAGATCGGCCGGCAGGGGCGCGTCGGGGTTGCGGCGGGCCTCTCCGGCGCTGCGATAAGTAATCCCAGGCACCGTCTCCGGCGAAAGGCCGCCGGCCAGCCGCATGGCAAACTCCGGCAGGCTTCGATCCGCCTCGCCGCGCAGGATGAAATCCACGAACGGAAAATGCCGCAGGGTGGGCAGATCCACCACGGAAGCCTGCGGGCCGCCGAACAGAGTAACGGCATGCGGGCGGAGTTCTTTCAGGCGCTGGGCGATCTGGAGGGTAACGGGGTAGCTGTTGCAGATGGTCGAAAAGCCGAACAAATCCGCATCCAGCGACGCCAGGCGCTCGGCGGCATAGCGGCTAAAGGAAGACTGGCGCTGGCGCGCGCTGGAGTGAATGTACTCGACGTACCACGCATTGGAATCGACAATGAGCGGCACAATCCCGATTTCTTCCAAAACCGCCGCGAGCGCCAAGACGCCGAGCGGTACGTCGGCGGACGTCTCGCGAACGCCCTCGTTCTCGAACTGTACCGGATCTTCGAAATCCGTAGCGGTTGGTATGCTGACCAGGCAAACCTTCAGCGAAGCGCGCGTCATTTCCGCGGGGCGCGCGGCGCGTTGGGCTTTTCGCAGATCACATTGTCCTTAAGGCTCAGACGCAGAGCGCTTACCGTCATCTTCAAGGTCTTGGCGACATGGTCCGCCTCTTCCGGTGTCAGGTCCCGCTGGACTTGGAAGCTGATTCCGTATTTCTTGCCTTCCTTGCAGGGATCGTCAGTTGCCATATGGTGCGACTCCTTTCGTTCTAGCAACTGTACCGCAAAACCGGGCAGTCCGGCGAAGTTTATTTTGCTGGCAGCGAACTCATCCAGATGGAGGCCGAATTTTCGGCGAGATTGAGAAAGATACGATTGGAAGTTACGGCGAAAGTCCTTACCGGCTGGGAGACGCTCATGGACGACAGCCGGGAGTTGTGCAAATGCTGTATCGGCCGGAGCGGCCCGGCCGGAGCGCCGGAGGCGGGGTTGAGCGCCCGGCTCCAGATACACCGGTAGCCGTCCGCGTTGGAATAGAAATACAGGCTCTTGCCGTTCGACGACCAGTGCGGCTTGTCGGACCAACCAGGGCGGGGATCCACCTGGCGCCAGCCGCCAGCCCGGCCATAGGGCGCCACATAGATGCTGCGTTCCTGGCCGGGAGCGCGGGCGGAGAAGACGATCCATTGCTCATCCGGGGAGCATTCGGCTTCGTCCAGCAGCAGTCCTTGTTTGGATAGCACAGTGGCAGCCGCGCCAGTCGAAACGTCAATGCGCTGGATTTCGCGGCCCGTCGAGACCAAGACTGCCTTCCCATCCGGCGGCCAGGCGCTCAGATAGCCACACGCCGCGCAGAGGCGGCGGGTCTCCCGCGTGCGCCGATCCATGACGTAGATGGAAACACCCTGGCTCTCCAGGACACTGTAGGCGATTTTGTCTCCCGAGGCGCTCAGCTGGGGATTCGATTTGGTGCCAGGCGTGTCGGTCATCAGGGACTCTTTTCCGGACTGGAGATTGCGAAGCCAGACCTGGCGCACGCCCGTTTCCGACGAAGCCCGGGTGAAAGCCAGCCACTGCTGGTCGTGAGAAACGTTGGGGAACGCGTCGAAGTCGGCGGTATCGGTGACGCGCGCGAGGCTTCGCTCGAGCAGGGGCCCTCCAAGCGCAAGGGACCAGATGCGCAGGCTGCCCTGCTGATCCTGGAAAACGAGGGTACCGTTAGAGGCAATCCAGGGCGCGGTTTCAAACCCAGTGCCGAAGGTCAAGCGCCGCGCTTCGCCGGGCCGCATCAGGTGCCCGAGTTGCAGGCGCGCCCGCCAAAGGTTGACATTGGCCTTCTGGGCGGCGGAGAAAACCAGATAATCTCCGTACCACCAGGCCGCATAGGCGTGCACTTCCAGGCCCTGAGCGCGAAACTGTTTCAGTGCGCCGGTATTCACGGGTTTAGACCCATCGAGCGAAGCAGCCCACCATTCGGCGTCTTCGTCCGGGGGAAGGCTGGGGTCGGGGGAGGCCTGCAACAGAAGGTGCTGCGCATCCGGCGCCCAGACGGGATAGCGCGCATCGGCAAGCTGCGGGCAGAGCTGGCTGGGCGTGCCGCCGGACGCCGGCATGACATAGCTCTTGGCCGACGGCTGGCGCGCATGGACTTCGCCGATCCAGTACGCCAGGTACTTGCCGTCGGGCGAAAATCGCGGGTCTTGTCCCCGCGGCGCCAGCAGGCGCGGCTCGCCGCCAAACGCGGGGATGACATAAATTCCACCTCCATCCTTCTCCGAGCGGAATGCGACTTGATTGCCATCCGGAGAAAAGGCCGGGTTGGATTCGTCGTAGGGACTATGAGTGAGCTGCAGAGAGGCGCCGTCCGGCAAACGCCGGATCCAGATGTCCATTTTTCCCGTGTGCGCCTGATCGGAAGCGTAGGCCAGGAACTTCCCGTCGCCGGAAAGAGTCGGATCTCCACTGAGTGTATCGTCGCTGGTCACACGCACGAGTTGCAACGGCGGCGGGTTTTCAGACCCGTTGCGCATTCTGAGCCAGTAGAACGCGGCGGCAAGCAGGACGACGATAGCCGGCACAGACCAAGCGAGCCGGGAGGAACGCCGCGACGACCAAGGCTTGCTTTCGACCACCTGCTCCAGTGCGAGCGCCATGGCGCCGGCGGACCGGAAGCGTCTTGCCGGATCGGGATCGGTCGCCTTTTCGACCACGGCGATGAAGGCTTCCGGCAGATCGGGGCGGGCATCCAGCAGGTGATTGCGGCGGCCGGCTGCATGAGCTTGCTGAAACGCTGCGGCGTTGGCTGCCGAGACCGGGTATGCCAGTGTCACCAGATAATAGAGAAGCACCCCGGCGGCATAAAGATCGGTTCCCGGCGAGGCGGGCGCTCCCCGAAACAATTCCGGCGCCATATAGGGCAGGGTGCCGGCCACTTCCCCGCTGGCATTGTCGGGGTCGATTTCCTGCCCCAGCCCGAAATCCACGAGAACGATCCGGCCATCCGCCTGGCGCATCACATTGCCGGCCTTGATATCGCGGTGAACCAGGCCCTTGCCATGCACAAACGCCAGCCCGCGGCAAACCTGCAGGCACATGAGAGAGGCGTGCGCGGGATCGAGCCGGCCCCTTTCCTTGGCAAACGTTGCCAGCGTCTGACCCTCAATCAACTCCAATGAGAGCGCCGCGCCGTCCGCATTTTCTTCATAGCTATGCACGGCGACGAGGTTAGGGTGCTGCAGTTTGGCGAGTGTCTTGCCTTCCCGAATGGCTTCGGGGCCATCCAGAATCTTCAGGGCAACGTCGCGATCCAGCCGGTCGCGCGCGTGATAGACATCGCCGAACGCGCCGTGGCCGAGTTTCTCGACGATCTGAAACTGTCCCCACTGCTCTCCCGGCTGCAGCGGCTTCGGGATGGATCGCGGAGGCTTCAGCAAGGCCGTTTTGTCCGTAATCCTCCATCGTGAACTCAACCACGCGATGGTTTCGATGAGGGATCGTTTGGACACTGCGGCGAATCGATTATAGCGGCGGTGTATGCGCTAGCGCAAGCTGCAGTTGCCAGACAGGCGTGCACGACAAGCAAGTGGATACCCCCGCGATTCATCAATGCTCACGCACTCGTGGGGCGGACCTCCAGGACCCGCTGTTTCGCGCAACGGAATCGGCTATATCGCAGTACGAACAGGCCGACGTGGACGTCGGCCGCAGGACTGGAGTCCCGCCCCACGCAAGTACAGCGGATTCGCTGTGGGGCAGGCCATCGTTTTTCGTGGCCTGCCGAGTTCGAGCACGGTGCGCAGACGACAAACAACGATCGTCTGCGCCACGCCGGGCACCCGGACGGTTACTTCGAAGAGTTGGAAAGCAGCGCGGCGCGCTCGATTTCGGCGGCGAGTCCGGAAACCGTAGGCACTTCGAAGAGTTGGTGCGGAGTGAGTGTCACACCGAAAGCCTGGCGCACACGGTCGATCACCAGCGCACCCAGGAGAGGGTTGCCTCCGGCGTGAAAGACGTTGTGGTCGTTGGAGGCGCCCTCGACTTGCAGCAGCGAAGCCATGATCTGGGCCAGCCGCGCCTCCACCGCTGCGCCGGCGAGCGATTCGAGTTCCCGCGGCGGCGCAGGCAGCGCGGCGCGATCCACTTTGCCATGGGGTGTGCGCGGCAGCTCGGCCAGGCTCACGATCGCGGATGGCAGCATGTATTCCGGCAGACGCTCGCGCAGCCAGTTCAGGAGCGCGGCTGGGGATGGATTGGCGTCCGCCGCCGGCACCACGTAGGCCACCAAACTCCGGCCGCCGGCCGCATCTTCGCGGGCGATCGCTACGCTGTTTTCGACTGCCGGATGCGCGCTGAGCGCGCTTTCGATTTCGGCCGGCTCCACGCGGAAGCCGCGGATCGAGATCTGATCGTCGATGCGGCCGATGAATTCGATTTGGCCGTCGGAGTAACGGCGCACCAGGTCTCCGGTCCGGTACAGCCGCGCTTGGGGGTCGGAAGAGGAAGGGTCGGGAACGAATTTGCGCGCGGTCAACGCGGGCTGGTTCACATAGCCGCGCGCGAGGCCCGCTCCGCCGAGGCAGAGTTCGCCTGGTTGGCCGTTGCGCACCGGTTGCATAAATTCGTCGAGAACCGCGACACGCACGTTGTCGATGGGGCGGCCGATAGGCGGATATTCCAAGGGGGTCGATTGCGGCGGCACAGATCCGGAAGTTGCCACCACGGCAGCCTCGGTCGGGCCGTAGTTGTTGACCAGGGTGAAGGGCAGGCCGGCGGGCGGATAATGCCGCAGGACGTCGCCGCCCGTCAGTAGCGTGCGCAGGGCGGTGTGGCCCGGCCATTCGAGCGCGATCAACTGTTCGGCGAGGGCCGTGGGCGCGAAGGCGATGGTGATGTATTCGTCGACCAGCCAGTCGCGCAGCGGCCGGGCCGCGCGTCTGACGGCGGCGTCCGGAAAGTGCAGGTTGGCGCCGGCGGTGAGATAGGGCCAGATCTCCCAGACGGCGGCGTCGAAGCTGGGCGCGGCAATCTGGCTGGCGTTGTCGGCCGCCGTCACATGGAAGGTGCGCTGGTGCCAGCGGATGAGGTTCAACAGGCTGGCGTGGGCGATCTCGACTCCGACGGGACGGCCCGTGGATCCCGACGTATAGCCGATATACGCCAGGTTGTTTGGGCCGGGCGCGGGGAGCGGATCCATAGGCTTGCTGAACAAGAGCGGAGCCTCATCCAAGGGGATGACTTTCCACCTGCCCCTGGGCAGGCGGCCGGTGAGGCCGCGCTCGGCTAGGACGAACGGCGCCTGCACGTCGCGCAGCACGAATTCGAGACGTTCGGCGGGATCGCCCGGATCCAGCGGGACGTAGGCGGCGCCGGCTTTCAGAACCGAAAGTGCGGCCAGAACGCCGGCGGGCGTGCGATCGGCAAAGACGGCGATGGGAACGTCGGGGCCCGCGCCCAGCAATTGCAGCCCTTGGGCCAGGCCTGCGGAGCGCTCATTGAGTTGGCCGTAGCTCAAACGGAAGGAACTGGCGGCCAGCGCGAGGGCTTCACGCGGCTGCGCGGCGATCATGCCGGCGATCGAGGAATCTTGCGAGTCCGAGGTGCGCGTTTCAGTCAGCATATTGGTTCGTTGCTCAGGATTCTAGCATCGCCGGCATAGGTTAGACGAGGCTGAGCGGGTCTAGCGGCGGTACCAGGGGGTCTAGGGAACCGCTTGCTTCGGCGCGCGCTGCGTGCGCGACACAAAAGTGGAGATTCCCGCAACGCGGCTTGCGCTGACGGATTGCAGCACCCTCAGTTTTATCTGCGTTCATCTGCGCCGATGAACGCAGATAAAACGAGCCGTACGGAAGTTGGCTTTAGGCTGCCGATAGTGTACCGAGCGCCCCTTAGACTTAATTGTTGGCCGGCGTCGAGGAGGTCCCAGGCATCATCGTCACTTTGACCACCACGGGCTCCTCTGTCTGGCTGCGCAGTCTTTGGGCGAGACGCTGAAGGAAAGAGTCCATCTCACGGATGCTGTCGCGCAAGTCCTCAAGCGCGGCACTCAGGTCGTCGACATGCGCCGCCGTGGCGGATGCGGCATCCGAGGAGCTGCGTCTCCGGGGGGCACTTGGCTGCACGGTGGCGAGATTCTCCTGCCGCACGCTCAGCAACTCGCGCAGTTCATCGAACCGTTGCGCGAAATCCAGGCTCGTGACCGGTCTCTGTTCCAGATACTGGTTGCCGAGTTCCGAGGGGCGCGGCCCCCTGTCGCTGAGTTCGCCGCGCAGTCTATCGAGCGCCGAGGCAAACGGGCCCTCCCCTTCCGCCGGCTTCAGGGACTGTGCGGCTCCCATCTCGTCCCCGTTTCGCGTCTTACCATCCAGGGCACTCCGCAGATCGGTCAGCACACCAAGGAGCGTCTCTTCGCGCGCGGCCAGAGCGCCGGCCGGCTGCGCCTCCACCGGTTGCATGAGCGGAAGCAAGTGCGTCCGGCAGAAATCGTCGATGGCCAGCAAGAGGCTCTTTTCCTTCTCCACCACCCACGTGAGGGCCACCATCACCACCAGGCTTAGCACCAGGGCCAGCAGAGCTGTATCGAAGGAACCCGCCAGGCTCGAAGTAATTCTGGTGAGCGCGACTCTGATGGCGTCGAGTTGTTGCGGCGCCGGCGATGGGGAGAGCGCCGCCTGCTCGAGTGTCTGGCGGATGCTCATCACAGTGCCGGCCAAACCGAGAATGGGGATGGCGTACAGGAACAGCCGTACCGGTGTGTGACCGGCTTCGAGTTCCGCCAAGTCGGCATCGCCGGCCGTCGCCAGTTCCTCGGCGGCGGCTGCCGCGCTGTCCAAGGACTGAAAGCGCGCGATCGCCTTCTCGATCCGGCGGGCCAGCATGCCGTCACCATGCCGCACAGCCGCCGCGCGCGCTGCGTCCATCACCTCGCGGACACCCTCTGCGCTTCTCAGCGAAGCGGACGGCGGGATAGACGTACCGGCGATCGCGCGCTGGCGGTTCATCCCGTTCCACCAGTCCGCGAATAGGACCACTAGCGACCAGAACGTCAGCAGCAGGCACACGAACAAGGCCCAGCGGCCAATCGCCTGCTCGGGGTATGCGAAACCCGCGGGAAACGGCTTGTGCACCACGATAAGCAGCAGATAGAAAGGGGCCGACAGCAGCACCGCGCCGCCAGCCTGTAGCAACAGCCGCCGCGATCGCCAGCCGCGCGTGGCGCCCTTTGCCACGATTTCAGGGTTATTTTTCACCATTACCTTCCAACTTGTCGGCGATGGAGCTGGCCAAGTCCGGCCGCACCCGAATGCGCAGCTCGACGCGGCGGTTCTCGGGGCCGTAGAGGTCCTGGTGGTTCCGCGGATGCGCATCGCCCCGGCCGGTGGCCGAGAGCAGATCGAGAAAACACGCGCGGTCCTTTTCCAGCATATTCAGGCTCTCCGACACCACCGCCATCGAGCGCTGCTGGCTCAGGACCAGGTTCTCCTGACTGTCGGTGTTTTCGTCGCCAGTGCCGAAGCCTTTCTTATCGGAATGCCCTTCCACGACGATCGTATCGATGTACTTTCTGATGTTGTCCTTGCAGAGCACCGCGGCCAGTTTCGGCATCGTGTCGCGCAGGTAGGCTCTGCCAAGTGGCGACAGGTCAGCGCCGCCGTGTTCGGCCGCCGCTTCCTTGAAACTCATCACTTCCTGCGGAACCGCGACCACAATGACGTCCCCATCCTGGCGCATTTTCTCACCCGCCTTGAAAAGCTGAGCCGCATTCAGACGATGGGCGACGTAGTCGACCGTGCGTCCCGTCCGTTTCGCCTGGTTGTTCAGTTTCGCCACCAGGAGCAGGATGAAGATGACCATCAGCGACGTCATCAGGTCCGTCAGAGAGCTGGAGATGTGGTCGCCGGCCTTGGATTGCTTCATTGCCGCAGCCTCCGGATACCCTTGTTCAAAGTGTCGCTCAGCACTCCCAGACGGTCCGAGAATTGTTCGACGTCGCCGGCCAGCGCGGCCGCCATCCGCGGTACGGACTCGTTGGCGGCCGAGACCAGATTCAGGAACGCGGCGATCCGCGCGTTCATGCTCTCGAGCGACGCGGCCTGGCGGGCCGCCAGGGCCTGGACGTCCAACTGAATGCGCGTGGCGGTGATGGCCGGCATCAGCCGGGAAGCGGCTTCCAGAAGGTCTTCGTAAGCGTTCGACAGCCGTCTCTCGCACCACTTGCGCTCGATGAGCACGAACGCGATGCTGAGCGCCAGACCGATGATGGAGGACACGAACTTGCCCGCCAGTCCCTCAATCAACTCCTTGATCCCGACCACGGTTTCCGTATTGTTGGACAGGTCGACATGCAGGCCGCTGAGAGCCACAAGAATGGAAATGAATGTCACCATGAGTCCCAGACCGGTTAGAATGCCGGGCACGGCCTGGTAAAACGAGCCATGGTAGTAACGTTCGGAAACGCTCTCTTCGCGCAGGACTTCGCGCGGTGATGCCCCGAGATAGCGGCCCTCAACGCCGTCGGGACTGACATAGGTCACGATGTTTTCTTCGAGGTCCAGCCACCAGGTCCGGCAAGGCTCCCGCAAGGCGCTGCAGCGGCCACGCACCTCCTCGAGGAGCGCCGGAGCGAGGCCGCAGCCTCGCTCGGTTCCGCTAGCCGCCGCGAATGAACGCAGCACGGATCCCAGTGTTCCCAGCGCGCGATAAGCACGCGAGGACTGCCGCAGCATGCTGACCAGCAGAACGCAAAACAGGGCCAAGAGGCCCACACACGCCACTATGATCGGTGTTGGGATGGCCATCATGCAATCTTAACCCAGAGGATATATCCTGTCAGTTAGATCACTTTACCATATGACGTGTGTAAGTCGATACATCTCCCGCCCATCACGGCGGCGGTTGCCAGTCGCCGGGCAGGACGCCATCCTGCCTCCCCCAGGTTGGGCGCCGCTGACCCTCGTGCTTGTGGGTGTCTTGGTGCTCGCCGCGTGCGTCGCTACCATGGGATTCGCGCTGCTGAGGGTTCTCCCGCCGACACTCCAGCCAGAGACCTTGCGGCACGTGCCGCCGCCTGTCGCGCGCCAGGAACCCGATCCACAGGTGGAAATGATGGCACAACAGCGCGAACTGGCGTTGCTGGACAAGGAGTTGGACGACGCGCGTCAGAGCATTCAGGAGATCGAGCGGGAGAAGCAGCCGGGTCCCGAACGCATCCTTGCGCTGCAGCGGCAGCAGGATCAACTAACACACCTGATCGAGCAGCGGCGGGCATCGCTGCGGGAGTATGAAGACGCAGCCCGCCGTCAGGCAGCCCAACAGGAGGAGGCGCGGCAGCGGATCGAGCGCCTGCGGGCCGAGGCTGCCGAGTTGGAGCGCCGTATCGCCGCACTAAGAGCGAGCGTCGGGCAGGCGCAGGAGGCGCGGCGCGCGCGAGCCGCCCTGGAAAGCGGTTCGCCTCAAGCCGTGGAGTGTGTGCGGGGCGCCGTGATCCTGCGGCCGCAGAACACCCGGATCCCGGTTGCGGAACTGCGCAGCGGTCGATTCGTCGCCGCCGTGACGGGTAGCGGTGTGAACTTCCTGGTGACTCCGGAGGGCATCGACAGCTTCCTGGCGGCACGTGCCATCGCGCGCTTGGCAGGTCTCACCGTGGGCTACGAACCGGTTCTGGCCGGGAGCAAACCATGAAGCTGCACCGAGTAGCGTCGGCGGAACCTTTGCTGCTGTTTCTCATCGCGCTCATCGGCGGGACTCTGTGGCTGTTGAAGCCGGTTCCGGATGCTGCGGCGCTGGTGCGTCCGCCCGCTCCGCAGGCCGCGGCTGTCCCGCCGCCGGTACCGGCGCCGCGCCCGCAACCCGCACAACCGCGCAGCAGGCCGAACGTGGCGGACGTACGCGCAGAACTGGAAGCCGCCAGGCAAGCGATGCGTGAAGGCGCCGCGGCGCTCGACGCCCAGATCGCCGAGATCGAAATGCTGCAGCGCAGGGTGGATGCGCTGCGTACCGAACTCGCGGCGCTCGAAGCCCAGCGCGCGCCTATGGGGCCGGCGGCCGTCACTTCGGCGGAAGAAAGCCGGACGGAGGATCTGGTGCAAGAGCGCCGGGCGCAGATGTCCCATCTCGAATCCGAACTGGCGAACCTGAAGAGCGCGCTGGCCGCACCGTTGCCCGATGCGCGGAAGGTTCCTCTCGCGGTCCACCCGTCGCAGAAGCTCCCCGTCCTGGTCGATCTGAGTGGCAACCGAATCGCACCGGTGACCGGGGAGTTCTTCCACCTTCCCATGTTCACGTCCTCTTCCGTGGTCGTGGCCACGCGCAAAAGCCCGGGGGAGACCATCGCGGAAGCGCGCGCGCCGAACAGCCAGTTTGCGCGCTTCCTCTCGAAAATCCACTCCGAGAAGCGGTATATCTCGTGCCTGCTGAACAGTGATTCTTTTGAGGCCTTCTATGCGGTGCGGGACATGGCCACCCGCGCGGGTTTCGACATTGCCTGGGAGCCGGCAGACACCCGCAGCGGAAAGATCCCGATCCAGAAAGTGAAGCTGGTGTCGAAACCACGCTCGCCGGACGATGTGGTGCCACTGCCGGATATACTGCGGGAGCATGCCGGGAAACACTGAGCACCCTTAGCTCCTATTTCGCGCGCAGCACTTCCACGCCGCGCGGCGGCAGATCGACGGCCCGATGCGGTCGCGCCATCGTGGAGCACGCGGCGCATGGGGCGCGGCAGCGTAACGCGCTGCGGTGTCTTCGTATGATTGACGCGGTACGCTTCACCGCCGCAATCCAGATCACGTC
>PMVV01000340.1 GCA_003166475.1 Bryobacterales bacterium
TGGAAGGCGCTGCGGTGATGGCACCTTTGGTGCTACATTAGGTGCCTCATGGAAGCCTCCAGCTACGAAGAGTTGCAGAATGCCCTGATTATCCTTAAGATTCTGTCTCAATCCGACGCCGAGTATCGGAAAGGACGCTGGAAATCCCAGGAGGACGTGGAAGCCGACTTCGAGAAGAGGTTCCCGGACCGCCCACCGAGGCCGTTTTCTTCTGACTTCTGACTTCTGACTTCTGTCTTCTCCCTCCCCTCACACCAGCACCGTAAACGCCGTCTCCGTCCGCGTCACCGGCCGATAAAGCGTGTCCCGTTCCACCGGCTCCCGTCCCGCCTTGCGAATCAATTGCAGCAACTCCTCCCGCCGCAGCGACTGGCTGGTCGTCGCCCCGGCGTCGTGATAAATCTTCTCCTCCACCACCGTCCCGTCGAGATCGTCCGCCCCGAACCGCAGCGCGATCTGCGCGATGCGCGGCGTCATCATCACCCAATACGCCTTGATGTGCGCAATGTTATCCAGCATCAGGCGCGCCACCGCGATATTCTTGATGTCCGTGAACCCCGTGGTCTTCGGGATGTGCTGCAGCGGCGTGTTATCCGGATGAAACGCCAGCGGAATAAACGTCACGAATCCCCCGGTTTCATCCTGCAACGCGCGCAGCTTCACCAGATGGTCCGCCCGATCCTCCGCGTTCTCGATGTGGCCGTACAGCATGGTGCAATTGGAATGCAGCCCCAGCGAATGCGCAATGCGCGCCGTCTCGATCCACTGCTCGCCGGTGATCTTGTGGTCGCAAATGATGCGCCGCACGCGGTCGCAGAAAATTTCGGCGCCCCCGCCCGGAAGCGAGTCCATCCCCGCATCGCGCAACCGTTCCAGCACCTCGCGGACCGAAACCTTCCCGCGCTGCGCCAGGTACGCCACCTCCACCATGGTGAACGCTTTCAGATGCACCTGCGGGAACCGCGTCTTCAGCCCGCGCAGCATCTCGCAATACCAATCCAGCGTCAGCTCCGGATGCAGCCCGCCCACGATGTGGAACTCCGTGACCGCCTCGCTCCAGCCTTCCCCGGCGCGATGCCACACCTCTTCGAGCGACATGGTGTAGGCCTTGGGGTCCTTGGCCCGCTTGCCGAACGCGCACAATCGGCAACTCGCCACACACACATCCGTCGGGTTGATGTGCCGGTTCACATTGAAGTAAGTGACTGACCCGTGCAATCGCTCGCGCACCAGGTTCGCCATGTAACCGACTGACAAAATGTCGGAAGTCTGGTAAAGCGTCACGCCGTCTTCATAAGACAGACGTTGGCCCAACTCGACTTTTTCCCGGATAGGCCTCAGGC
Source organism: Bryobacterales bacterium (assembly GCA_003166475.1). Taxonomy (GTDB): domain Bacteria; phylum Acidobacteriota; class Terriglobia; order Bryobacterales; family Bryobacteraceae; genus Bog-159. The sequence goes on from PMVV01000340.1 coordinate 1,344, forward strand.
GCGGGTCGTCAATTACGATTTCCATAGAACATCGGCAGCCCAGAATACAAAGAATAGCATGCTCACATACCCATTCAGGGTGAAGAAGGCCGCGTCCACGCGCGACAGGTCGTTGGCCTTCACCAGGCTGTGCTCGTAGATCAGCAGCCCCGTGACGGCCGCCACGCCCGCCAGGCTTAGCGCGCCCAGGCCCAGGCCGTAAACCAGCGCCAGCAGGCACGCCACCATCAGCACGTGGAACAGGCGCGCCACCCGCAACGCGCCCGCGATGCCCAGCCGGCGCGGCAGGCTGAACAATCCCTCCGCCGAATCGAACTCGTAATCCTGGCACGCGTAAATCACGTCGAAGCCGCCCGTCCAGAAGGTCACCGCCGCGGTCAGCCAGAGGATGCGCGGATCGAGCGAGCCGCGGATGGCGATCCAGGCCGCCGCCGGCGCCACGCCCAGCGCGAATCCCAGCACTAGGTGCGAGAACGCGGTGAAGCGTTTGGTGAATGAGTAAAAAAACACAATCCCAAGCGCCGCCGGCGCCAGCCGGAAGCAAAGCGGATTCAGCGCGCCCGCCGCGAACACGAACACCAGCGCGGAGACCGTCACGAAGCCCCACGTAAACCCGCGCGAGAGCACCCCGGCGGGCAAGTGGCGCATGCGCGTGCGCGGATTGCGCGCGTCGATCCGCGCGTCGATCAGGCGGTTGAACGCCATGGCCGCCGAGCGCGCCCCCACCATGGCCACCACGATCCAGCCAATCTTCCCCCACGCCGCCCGCGCGCTCAGCCCCGAATGGCGAATGGCGAGCAGCGCCCCGGTAAGCGCGAAGGGCATGGCAAAGACCGAGTGCTCGAACTTGATCATCTCCAGCGTGAGCCGGATACGTTTCCACATAGGCGCAACAAGAGCGTTACCATTTTATCGCATGCGCTATTTTGTGCCCGTGAGGCAGGCTCTCAGCCTGCGGCGGCCTCTCAGGCCGCCTCTTCCGCCCTCCGTTCGCGGCTTGCCGTCATGTGGGGCAGGCTGGCAGCCTGCAGGCCGATTGTCAATCGGCCGCCCGTTCGCGGCTTGCCGTTTTGTGCCCCATTTTGTGCTGGTGCTCCTGTTGGCCCTCATAGGGGCCGGTTGCAGCAACCCGGAAACCGAGGGTCCCGAAGTCCTCGCCATGCGCAAGGTCACCCTGCCCAACGGCCAGCAGATTCGCGCCGAAGTGGAGATGAACGACTTGGATATGCAGAAAGGCATGATGTTCCGGGATTCCCTCGCCCGCGGCCGCGGCATGCTTTTCATCCATCAAGCGCCCGGCCTTTACCCGTATTGGATGTACCAAGTCAAGATTCCGCTGGACATGCTCTGGATGGACACCCGTCATCGCATCGTGGAAATCTCCGCCGACACGCCGCCCTGCCACACGAAAGCTAGCCTGTGCCCGAACTACGGCGGCCACGAAAACGCGCAATTCGTGCTGGAACTGGGCGGAGGCGAAGCGAGGCGCCTGGGCTTGAACCTAGGCCAAACCCTGGAATTCTAATTTGTATTACAACTGCTCGGAATCTTCGCAGCCTCGGCGGATTCTTCGTGGGGCAGGCCNNAGGCCGCCTCTTTTGGTTGCGGCGGGCCGCAATGTGGGGCGTGCCTCCTGGCCTGCCCACGGCAGCGCCAGCGCGCCTCCGTAAGTCCGAGCACCGGAGCCTTGTTCCCAACCAAGCCCCCAAGCCCGATTTCGCTTGTGCGGACGCCCCAAAAGGTCTACTATATCCTTGGATGTAGTACCACGCTGTGTGTCTTCGGCTCGGCGGCACGGGGCCTCCGTCCGCCGGCAACGTCGCGCCAGGGAAGCCCTTTCCGGCACGATCACCACCATAATGTGACAGACACGCGCGCGGCTTGGCGCACTCGCATTTCAGTGTTTCGGGCCTGAAAGGCGTCCAGCGCCGAATGAAGGAGTTCCGCATGATGCATTATTTCCAGGATATGAAGCCGTTCCGCGCCTGCGCCCTCCTGCCGGCAGCCCTGCTGTTGGGCGCCGCTGCCAGGACCGAACCCGCCCTACCCCCGCGGGTGGTGGATTCCTACGGCAAACTGCCCTTGAGCTTCGAGGCCAATCGCGGCCAAACCGCCCCCCAGGTGAAGTTTCTGGCGCGCGGTCCCGGCTACACGCTGTTTCTCACCCCGGACGCCGCCGTCCTGTCGCTCGGCCGCCAAAAGACCAACGCCGTCTTGCGCATGAAACTGCAAGGCGCCAACGCCCCTGCCAGCGTGACGGGAGCCGATGCGCTGCCCGGCAAGAGCAACTATTTCATCGGCAGCGATCCGAACCAGTGGCGCACGAATGTTCCCACCTATGGCGCGGTGAAGTACGCAGCCGTCTATCCCGGAATCGACCTGGTGTACCACGGCAATCAGCGGCTGCTGGAATACGATTTCCTGGTGGCGCCGGGGGCCGACCCGCAGGCCATCGGCATCCGTTTTCAAGGCGCCCGGAAGCTGACGGTGAACCGCGACGGCGCGCTCGTAATCGCGCTTGGCGGCAGCGAGGTGATCGAACCCGCGCCCG
>PMVV01000062.1 GCA_003166475.1 Bryobacterales bacterium
GACCGGGCGCTCGAACTGGTGAAGCAGAAGGCCAGAATACCGGCTTCCGAAAATGTCACGATCGTGATGTATCCGGCGCGCCGGAGCATTTTCGATGTGCTATTCGGCCGCGCGCAGGAGAGCGCCGTGGAGTCGCACTTGCGGCGCTTGGTCAAGGATTGGCCGCCGGAACTGTGGGCCAAGGGCGGGCTGTTGCGCATGATGCCGTATGCGGTGAACGCGCAGTAGGCGTGGGGACCCGGTTGGAGGGCGGGCAATCCTGCCCGCAGCCGCCTTTAAGGCGGCGAGCCGGCTAAAAGCCGGCTGCGGCCAAGATTGGCCGCCCTCCAGAGTATGGTGGTATGGCAATGGTATGGCAACGACCAAAGTAACCTTCACTCTCGACGAGGCCACTATTTCCCGGCTGCAAGATGCGGCCACCCGACTGACGATGCCGAAGAGTGAGGTGGTCCGCGCGGCGATCGCCGAATACCACGAGAAGATCGGCAGGCTCAGCGAGAGCGAAAGGCTGCGGATGCTGCGCGCCTTCGATGAGTTGGTGCCGCGCATTCCAACGCGCAGCGATGCCGAGGTGGACCGGGAGCTACGGTCAATTCGCCGGGCCCGCCGGGCGGGAGGTCGACATCGCCATCGGTGCCTGCGCGATCACCTACGAGGCGCAGCTTTGGACCCTCAATACGGCTGACTTCAAAGACATCCCCGGACTGCGCCTTTACAGCCCCGTCTGAGCGGGGTGCCGTGATATCCTTCTGAGTATCGCGCCCTCGGGCGACCCAGGAGGAGGACAACCGTGCGCACCTCGCCATCGCTTGCCTTGTTCCTCGCCGTAGCTTCGTTGCCGGCGCTCGCGGAAAACTGGCCGCAATGGCGCGGCCCGTCCTTAAACGGTGTCAGCGCCGAAACGAATCTGCCGCTGCATTGGAGCACTACGGAAAACATTGCCTGGAAGCTGGAGATGCCCGCCAAGTCCGGCGCCACGCCGATTGTGTGGGGCAACCACGTTTTCCTCAACGTTGCCGATGGCGACGACCTGTACCTGTGGTGCGTCGACAAAACCAAGGGGACGCCCATCTGGAAGAAACTCATCGCCACCGGCAATTACAAAATCAACAAACAGAACATGTCGTCGCCATCGCCCGTTACGGACGGCCAGAGCGTCTATGCCATGACCGGCATCGGCGTGTTGAAAGGCTTCGACTTCAAGGGCAATGAGCTATGGGCGCGCGACATCCAGAAGGACTACGGCAAGTTCGGGCTCAACTGGGGCTACGCTTCGTCGCCTTTGCTCTACGAGGATGGGCTTTACGTGCAGGTGTTGCACGGGATGAAAACGCGCGATCCGTCGTACGTCCTGCGGATCGACAAGAAGACCGGCAAGACCGTGTGGCGCGTGATCCGGCCCACGGACGCGGTGCGCGAATCGCCCGACTCCTACACCACGCCCGCGCTGCTGCGTTATGGCAATCGGGTGGAGATCGTAGTGACCGGCGGCGATTGCATGACGGGCCACGATCCGGCCACTGGCGCGGAATTGTGGCGCGCCACCGGCTTCAACCCCGGCAAGAACCCCGCCCAACGCATCATCGCATCGCCGGTGGTGTATGACGACGTGGTCTACGCGCCCACGCGCGTGAAGCCGCTGATGGCGTTTCGCGGCGGCGGGCGCGGCGATGTTTCCCAGTCGCACAAGTTGTGGGAGTTCATGAATGGGCCGGATGTCCCCACACCCGTCACCGATGGCCAGTATTTCTACTCGGTAAACGATCGCGGCATTCTGTGGTGCCTGAACGCGAAGACGGGAGAAGAAATCTGGGGCGGCAAGCGCATCAAGCCCGCCACCTATAGCGCATCGCCCGTGCTGGCGGATGGGAAGATCTACATCACCAACGAGGAGGGCCTGACCACGGTGGTCAAGGCCGGCGCGCAATTCGAAGTTCTGGCGGAGAACGACCTGAACGATTACACGCTGAGCTCGCCGGCAATTTCGGATGGCCACATCCTGATTCGCACGGCCAAGTTTCTGTACTCGATCGGCAAGTAGGGCGTTCTCTAAGACGGCTTGTAGTACAGCACGATCCCGCCGCCCAGCGCCGCCAGCAAGAAACCCACGTAAAGCAGCGGGTTCGGCGCGTTCTTCGGCGGATGCATGGCTATCGAGACCACCACATTCACCAGCGGCGCTCCTCCGAAAACCAGCGGCATCACGATATTCGGAATCCCGCCCGCCTTAAACGCCCAGATGATGCAGACCGCTCCCAGTGCGCCCAGCGCGCCGCCGGCGATGGACCAAACGGAGCCGCCCGCATTGAAGCCGCTTAATCCGCCCTGCGACGAAAGCCCCACCACCGGCACTAGAACGCCGATCAGAAAATAGGCGAATCCCACGCATAACAGCGCCTTCAGCGGATTGCCGAGCTGCGTCTGCCCCTTATGCAGCGCGGGTCCGTAGACTCCCCACGCGAGTACTGCGCCAATCACAAATACGATCCACATTTTGGAACGCTTCCCCTCCATTTTCTTAGATACAACCGCGCTTTGTTCCATCCGATGAAATCCTTTGCCCAACTATGCCATACTACCTGAAAATTCGGAAATCTCAGAGGACACCCAAAACATGGCCCAATCGCCAGCCGCCGCTACTGCTCACCGCCTCACCCCCGTGCAATGGGTCATCTGCGCCATGGCCGCCATCGGCTTCGCGTTCGACACCTACGCCTTGCTGGTCCTGCCGCTGATCGTGCGGCCGGCCCTGATGGAGATCGCCAAGGTGAAGCCGGGCACGCCGGACTTTAATCACTGGGTGGGCCTGCTCTTCTACATCCCGGCAGTGGCGGGCGGCATCTTCGGCCTGCTGGGCGGATATCTCACCGATCGCCTGGGCCGCCGCCGCGTGCTGGTCTGGAGCATCCTGCTGTACGCCTTCTCCGCTCTGGCATCGGGGCTGGTCACCTCGGTCGGCGCGCTGCTGGTGCTGCGCTGCACCACGTTCATTGGCGTTTCCGTCGAGTTTGTGGCCGCCGTGGCATGGCTCGCCGAATTGTTTCCAGACGCCCGGCAGCGCGAAGCCGTGCTGGGTTATACGCAGGCGTTCTCGTCGATCGGCGGATTGCTGATTAGCGCCGCCTACTACGTGGCTGTGACGTACTCCAAATCGCTGCCAGCCATAAATGGCGGGCACGAAGCCTGGCGCTATACGCTGATCTCCGGCGTGATCCCGGCGATTCCGTTGATCGTGATTCGGCCGTTCCTGCCGGAGTCGCCCGCGTGGCAGGAGAAGAAGCTGGCGGGCACGCTGAAGCGGCCGAGCTTCGCCGAATTGTTCCGGCCGGAATATCGCAAGATCACGCTGCTGACGGCGTTGATGTTCGCCTGCAGCTACGGCGCGGCTTTCGGCGCGATCCAGCACATTCCGCGCATCGTGCCGGGCTTGCCGCAGGTCGTTCACCTGGCGCGCGCGGCGCAGGAACAGATCGTGAGCAAGGTGCAATTTCTGCAGGAGATGGGCGGACTGCTGGGCCGGGTGCTGCTGGCGTTTCTGGCGATCCGCATCGTCAGCCGCCGGAAGTTGCTGCGCGTCTTTCAGTTTCCGGGACTGTTTCTGGTGCCGTTCGTGTTCTTCTATCCGGCTATCCACGATCTGGGCATGACGGAGGTGGGCATTTTCCTGGCCGGACTGCTTACCGTGGCGCAGTTCAGCTTCTGGGGGAATTATCTGCCCAGGATGTACCCTACGCACTTGCGCGGCACCGGCGAGAGCTTCGCGGCCAATATCGGAGGCCGCATGATCGGCACCTCTGCCGCGCTGCTGACCACGCAACTCGCCAACGTGATGCCGGGTGCGACGCCCTTCACCAAACTGGCTTATTCCGCCAGCGCCGTCGCACTGCTGGTGTACGCGGTGGGGTTCACCTCGAGCTTCTGGCTGCCGGAACCGCAGCAGGATAAGCTGCCGGAGTGAGGGGGGGAAGCGGTGACGCCACAGCAGGAGAAGCGCCTACGAAACCGGATGGGTTGCCCGGGACTTTGCTTTTGAACGGCCATCTGCCCCGGTGCTCCCGACCTTCCGCAACTGAATAACCAGTCGCAACGCATCGTTCACTGCTCTTTCACTGTTAAAGGCCTTGCGGACATCCGGGTCCAACAGGACAAGATTCGTGCCGGCGTGGTACTGCCTCGCGTACTTGCCGCGCACCCCGCCCTTGAGCAGTTGGCGAAGATCATACTCGGGGCGCAACTCGTCGTTCATTCTGTCATTAGTTTTCTTCATATGCTCTCTTTTCAGCTCGGCTCAGCTTTCGAGCACTGATAATCCGGATCCGTTCGCGCCGCTGCGCATGAGCGACCATCAACAACCTAGCCCGATTCGACTGCCCAACGGTAATGAATCTGAATTCGCCGACGGAATGGTCTGGGTCGGGAACCGTCACGCCGAGGGAATCGCCAAACACGCTAGCAGCCTCCTGAAACGAGACTTTATGCTTGCGGAGATTTCCGGGTTGATCGAGAAGCGTTCTCGCAGAAGGACCGTCATCCGATCCCCGCCGCCTTGCGCGCCCGCCATTCCTCCGCCGTGATCTCCCACACCTCGGTGGGCAGACGGCCGGAAACATATTCGCTCTCTTTGGTTTCGACGATGCGCATACCCTGCCGCTCCGAGATGCGTCGTGACGCCACATTCGCCACGGCCTTTGGAGCCCGCAGCAACGGAAAGCCCAGGGTTTCGAAGCAGTAATCGGTCACCACCTCGCACGCCTCACTCATCAAGCCCTGCCCGTGCCACGCCGCGCCGAGCCAGAAACCGCGGTTGATCTCCCGGCCCTTCATCAGGCTGATGCAACCGATCAGGCGATCGGGGTCGCTCTTCAGCCGCAGCGTCCAATGCCAAGCGTCTCCGCGCTCCGCCGCCGGCAAAGCCACATCGCGATAGTAGTTGTGGACTCCATCGGGCGGAAAGGGCCAGGTAACCTGATTCGTCAGATACCGCACCACCTCCCATTGCGCGAACAGCGGTTGGGCTTGCTCCGCGTCGGCCAATTCCAACGGGCGCAGCAACAAGCGCGGCGTCTCCAATGGAGGCGTCATGGCTCGACCTTCACCAGCGCAGCGAGCCGCTTGGGCGCGGCCAGGTGGTAACTGCACGCGGCCAGTTCGGCCACCTCTTCCCAGTCGATCTCGCCGACGTCCAGGCGCAGCGCCACCCAACCGTTGTGCGCCATATACGCGGGCAGGTAGAAGCGGTCGGGCTGCGCTTTGGCGAGAGCCGCGTTGTCGCCTGGCAGCACCTTGCAACTGACCGCCACTATGCCATCGCCATGATGGTCGTCGAGGAGCCAGGCGAAAGCCTTCTTTCCGACGAGAAAACCCGCGTGCCGGCCCTGGCAACACCGCGTAGCCTCGGGCAGCGCGCGTCATCGAGTCACGCTCCGAAGCAGTATAGTTTGCCGTCCTGCGAGCCAATCACGACACGCCCTCCGGCAATCGCGGGCGAAGCGGAGAGCGGCGCGCCGGCCTCGAACTCCCATACTTTTTTCCCAGTCGCAAGATCCAGCACATAGAACCGGCCGTCGTTGGACCCCACGTAGACGCGCTCGCCCGCGATGGCCGGCGAGGAATCCACGCGCGCACGCGTGGCGAACGTCCAGACAGCCTTTCCGGTTTTCGCGTTGAGGCAATGCACCACCTTGTCGCGCCCGCCCACTACCACGCGGTCGCCCGCTACGGCTGCGGAAGAATAGAACGGAAACTGCCGCAGGGGGTTCTCGTATCGCCAGGCGATTCGCTTGCGGCTGAGATCCGCGCCCGCCACGTCGTTGTTAAAGGTGCCAAAGAACGCCCACGGGCCCTCGATCGCAGGCGACGCCCCGGTGTATCCGCCGGAATCGAAATGGAACATCTCCTTGCCGTCGGCGATGCGCAACCCGCGAAAGATCTCGTCGCAGCCGGCGATGTAGATCAGGCCGCCCGCTATGGCCGGCGTGGCGTGCACGTAGCTGCTGGTGGTGAATTTCCAGAGCACCTTGCCATCCTTCACGGAAAGGCAGTACAGGTTGCCATCGTACGAGCCAATGAACAAACGGTCGCCGGAGATAACCGGCGAAGAGCGGATCTCGCTCTCGGTCTTGAAGGTCCAGAGCGCCTTGCCGTCCGCCGCGCGCACGGCATGCAGCGTGCCTGCAATGTCGCCCACGTAGACCACGCCATCGTGCACCAGCGGCGACGATTCGTCGATGCCATCCTGGGCGCGATACTTCCAGCGCAGCTTGCCGGTGGCGAGGTCGATGGCCAGCAGATCGGCGGACTCCACGCCCACGTAGACGGTGCCATCGGCAATGGCCGCCGACGATTGTATCCCGTCGCCGGCTTCGTAGGTCCATAGCAGTTTGAGCGTGCCGGGAACCGCGCCGGTGGCCACGCCGGTCAATTGCGGATTGCCGCGGAACTGCGGCCACTCGTCCGCCGCGTGCAAACATCCAGCCAGAAGGATTGCCGCCAGCAGCCACGGTCGAAAACCCCCAAGCGGGGCTGAAGCCCCGCGCGGGCTAAAGGCCGCCCTCCAAGGCGATTGCATGGCTATTTCGCTTTCTCGATGCGGTACAGTCTCGACGCCGTACGCACGATCAGGCTCGACCGGTAGACGGCGGGCGTGGCCAGGCACATTTCGTCGAGCGGGTTCTTCGCGAGCACTTTGAACTCCGGTCCGGCCTGGATCACGTAGGTGTCGCCGTCCTCGCTGAGGGCGAAGATCTTGCCGTTGTACGCCCACGGCGATGCGGTGAAGGCCGCGCCCGCCGCATTGATGCGCTGCTTGCCGTAGATTTCATTCCCGGTGCGCGCATCGCGGCACGTCAGAAAGCCGAAATCCATCAGGGTGTAATAGTAATCGCCATAGACCAGCGGCGACGGATTGTACGGCCCGCCCTGGCGTTGATACCAAGCCACGAATTCGTTGCTGGTCTCGTCGCCCTTCAGGCTGATGTCGCCCGACGCGCCCGGCCGCACGGCGTATATCGGCCGCACCTGATCGCCAACGTATCCCGATGTGACATACAGCAGGCCGAATTTCGAAAACGGTGTGGGGATGGCGATCGACGACATGGGGCCGAGTTCCCAGAGCAGCTTGCCGTCCAGGTCGTAGGCGCGGATGCGCCGCGTGCCGGCCGTCACGATTTCGGTGCGCTTGCCGCTTTCCCATACGAATGGGGTGGCCCAGTTGCTGCCCTCGTCGCGGGCCACGCGCCAAATCTGTTTGCCGGTCTTGGCGTCCAGTGCCTCCAGGAAGGATTGATCCTCGTTGTCGTTGACGATGTAGAGCCGCCCCTGGTGCAGCACGGGCGACGACGCCGCGCCCCAGCCGAAGCGCATGCGAAACGGTCCGAGCGGCTGCGACCACAGCGGTTTGCCATCGCGATCCAGGCAGAACACGCCCACGCTGCCGAAATAGGCGTAGAAGCGCTCGCCATCGGTCACCGGCGTCTCGGAAGCATAGCTGTTCTTCAGATGGCGCGCGGGCGCTTTGCCGCGATGCACTTCGCGCTCCCAAAGCAGCTTGCCGGTCTTCCAGTCGATGCAGTAGACCATCCAGCGGTGCTCGTCGGGCGGCGCCGCTTCGCGGTTGCCACCGAAATACAGCCCTTTCTTGGGTGGTTCTTCGGGTTGGGTGGCGATTACGGAAGTGAGGAAGATGCGGTCGCCCGCTACGACTGGCGACGACCAGCCGCGGCCCGGGATTTCGAGCTTCCACGCGACGTTGGAGGTGGCGCTCCAGGTTTCCGGAAGGGCGGCATCTTCGGCCACACCCGCTGAGGGGCCACGGAACTGGGGCCAGGCGTCATCTGCGGCGGCGGCGCTCAGGGAGAGGCAGACAAGCGCTACGCAGTGCGCGGCGCGACACCGGACCTGGGCCGAAAAGAGCCGCCTAGGCGGCTGCGGGCAAGATTGCCCGCCCTCCATACTCATTTCTTGATGTTGTAGCAAAACAGATTGTCCTGGTCCCTTAAATAGAGCTTCCCATTCGCAATCACCGGCTGGCTCCAGGTGGGAAACCCGCCCTTGGGAATCTCGAATCGCGATATCTCGCGGTAGCCCGCCGGCGTGGCCTCCACCAGCCCCACCACACCCTCTTCACCCAGCGCATACAAGTGACGGTCGGCGTAGATCAGCGAGCCTTTGCCGACACTGCGGTCGCGCCACGCCACCTCGCCGGTTTGAAATTTCATAGCCGTCAGGATGCTGCTGGAGAATCCGTACAAGTAATCGCCCACCAGCACCGAAGTGCTGTAATGGTTGCGCATGTCGCGATTGAAATACACTTCCGATGCATCGCCGCCGGCGCTGGCCTTCAGCAGCACGCAGCCGGTACCGTAGTCCGACGAGAGGAAGATCTCGCCGCCGTGCACAATCGGCGTGGCGATGTTGGCCGTGCCATTGGCCACTCGTTCGTACCGCCAGAGCAGCTTGCCGCTCCCGAGATCCAGACCCATCGCCGCATCTGCCGTGAAAACCACCACTCTGCGGGAGCCGCCCGCGTCGTACTCCATTGGCGACGAATAGGCGGCCGAGCCGCTTTGCGACTGCCACAGCAGCTTGCCGCTCATCTTGTCGAGGGCCACCACGGCGGCGCCGGGTCCGCCCGGTGTCACAATGACGCGGTCCCCATCCACCAGCGGCGATTCGCTGATCCCCCAGTGGGGAACCCGGCCGTGGAAGTGATCCACAATGTTGAAGCCCCAGATGGTTTTGCCGGTGGCCGTCTCCAGACACACCAGCATGCCGTCGGCCGCCAGAGCGTACAGGCGATCGCCATCCACAGTGGGCGTGCCGCGCGGCCCATGTCCGCGCGATTCATTAAACGGGATACCCGTGTGGGCGCGCCACAATTGCTTGCCCGTGCCTGCGTCGAACGCCAGCACGTACTCTTCGTCGCCCTGCTGGCCTTGAATGAACAGCCGGCCGGCGGCGATTGCGGCGGACGAGTAGCCCTCGCCGAGCCCCTGAATTTTCCAAACCAGCGGCGGTCCGCCCTTGGGCCATGCGTCGAGCAAGCCGGTTTCGGCGGAGATTCCATCGCGGTTCGGGCCGCGCCATTGGGGCCAGTCGGCGGCCCAGGCGAGCGCGCCAAAGAAGAGGCAAAGAAGAGAAGCGATTCCGCGACCCAGCATGTGGAAAGGTTACCACGGGGAAGTGGCGGCGGGTTATCGTAATCTTGGTAAGAGAGAGGAGCCAGCATGGCAGCCAGTCCCATCTGTTTCGTAATCATGCCGTTCGGGACCAAGAGAGATCCGAGCGGCGGACCCGACATCGATTTCGACGCGGTTTATGAGCAAGCCATCCGGCCGGCGATTGAAAGCGCCAAGATGGAGCCGATCCGCGCGGACGAAGAGCGCACCGGCGGCATCATCCACAAGCCTTTGTTCGAGCGCCTGATTCTGTGCGACTTCGTGGTCGCGGACCTGACCGGGGGAGACCCGAACGTATTCTACGCGCTGGGCGTGCGGCATGCGGTCCGCCCGCGGTCCACCATAGTCATCTTCGAACAGCGCCAGAAGCCGCCCTTCGACCTGAACCTGCTTCGCAGCCTTCCCTACGACGCGCGCAAACTTTCCGATCTCGCGCACAGCTTGAGCGGACGGCTCTCCGAACTGCGGAATGCCGCGTATCAGGATAGTGCAATCGACAGCCCTCTGTTCCAACTTTTGGACGGCTACCAGCCCCAGGAATTCGCGCATCTCAAGACGGACGTGTTCCGCGACATGGTGCGCTATGCCGCCGACGTCCAGCGCTCGCTGGCGAGAGCGCGGCGCTCGGGCGACGTCAAGGAAGTGGCGCAGATCGAGAAGACGCTCGGCCCATTCGATAGCGTCGATGCCGGCGTGCTGGTCGACCTGCTCCTGAGCTACCGCGCCGGAGACCGGGCCGAAGCGCTCGATGTGCTGGAGGCGGTGGTCAAAGAGCGCGGCCCGAGTTCGGAGACCAACGGCATGATCGGACGCGTGTACAAGGACCTCTGGACCGAGGCGCGAAAGGCAGGCAAGAGCATACAGGCCGAAGGCTATCTCAATCAGGCGATCGACGCGTACATCCGCAGTTTTGAGGCCGACTGGCGCGACGCTTACCCGGGGATCAACGCCATCGTGCTGCTGGAAATCCGCGGCGACGCGGAATCCCTCGCGCACAAAGAGGAACTGGCGCCCGTGGTGCGCTTCGCCGTCAATCAACGCCTAACGTCGGCGAAGCCCGATTATTGGGACTATGCGACGTTGCTGGAAATCGCCGTGCTCGGAAACCAGGAGCAGGAAGCCGCCCAGCAGCTCCGAAACTGCCTGATTGCGGTGCGCGACGTGTGGGAGCCCGCGACGACCGCCAATAACCTGAAACTGATTCAAGAGGTGCACCAAGCGAGGGGCATGCAGCAGCCATGGCTCGATGCGATTCTGTTCAAACTCGAAACCGCCACCGTCGCCTGACGTGCGCCCTGGGTAGGGGCCGAGCAATACCGTCTCCGCGGAGATTCCATCGCGGTTCGACCCAAGCCTCTGCGGCAGCCCACCCGAGCGTGGCAAAGACGGGCAGAGAAGAGGAGCGGCTCCGCGACCCAGAATGTTAAGGGCCAGCGTGGGCTGGGGCTGCTCGCTTGGCCGCTCATGCCGATTCGGAGCGATTCAGAGCCGCGCCAAGTGCAGCATTACCTGCTGAAAAACCATCTGGGCATCGGCGAGGGGATCGTTGCCAGATAGCTTCAGACCGCGACCGTCGCATGAGGCGCCCCCGGCCAACGTTTGAGATTACGACCATGGTCATCGTCCATGGTACAAATTAGATATGCGTGAAATCGCTATCTCTCAATTCAAGGCCACCTGCCTGGCGGTACTGGAGGACGTGCGGCGGACCCGCAGGCCCGTTCGGGTCACTCGTTTTGGCAAACCCGTTGCCGAGGTGATCCCGCCTGGCGTCGCACCGAAGGAGTCATGGTTGGGTTGCATGAGGGATTCGCTCGAAATCTCGGGAGACATCGTCGAACCGGTCCGCGCGTTCGACCGGTGGACCGTTCGCTGACCATGCAATTGCTCCTCGATACACACATCTGGATCTGGGCGCTTCACTCTCCGGAGAAGCTCAGCCACGCCGTCCGGCGGCAGATTGAAAACCCAAAGAACGAGCTATTTCTATCGCCGGTCTCGATCTGGGAGGCTCGTCACCTCGTACGCCGAAAGCGGTTGCGCATCAAGACCGGCTTTTCCGACTGGCTGGACATGGTCTTTGCGCGGGTGCCGCTCAAAGAAGCACCGTTCAATTTCGCCGTGGCGGCCGAAGCTTCCGGTATCGAGTTGCCGGAGTCCGATCCAGGGGATGTGTTCCTGGCCGCAACCGCTTCGGTCTTCCGGCTTACCTTGGTGACCGCCGACTCGCAATTCGCCGGGCGCTCCTGGTTGAAGACGATGGATAACGACTAATCGCAAGCCCGACAAATGCGTCTGCCTTGATGTCGCCGATGTCGCTGTAGAGGAGCTAACGCCCGCATTCCCCGCGCGTCCGCTTCTTGGCCGTTCATCGATTCCACCATCACGATTTGCCCGCCGCCGTGGGACCGGCGAAAGTGGCCGTGGTAGGCTGTGGGCAAGTGCCTGAGATCAGCCATTTCGACGACCACAATCCACCGCACTTCTACGCGATCTACCTGGCACCGCCTGCACAATGAACAGCCGGCGGAAAGGATTCGGCCTTTGGAATAGGAGGTTATTATGTTTCCACGCGTAAAGGGGGTCCGGCACGTCGGAGAGTACCGCCTGCAACTGAGTTTCACCGACGGTACTACAAGCGAGATGGACTTCAGTGGACGGATTGCCGGCCGCGGCGGGGCCTTCCGTCCGCTGCAGGATCTTGAATTCTTCAAACAGGTCCGGGTGGACCCCGAGGCGGGGACGATCGTCTGGCCGAATGGAGTCGACTTCTGCCCGGATGTTCTGTACAGTCTCGCTACGGGGAAGCCGGTTCAAGTTCCAGAACCAGCCTGACGGTCTCCAACCCCTAACGTCGTCCGGCCCTCGCCCGTCTACTCCCTTACCCGGCGCTTGACCCGCGGCCACCGCCGATTATATCCTTGGGATCAAATCCGGGTATCCTTAGAGGAAACACTCATGATGCGACGCTGTGCATTCGTCCTCCTGTTTTCATCGGTCACCCTCGCCCAACAGACCGGCGCGGTGGGCGACTGGCCGGACTGGCGCGGACCCGACCGCGACGGCATCTCGCGCGAAAAAGGCCTGCCCGAGAAATGGTCGCTGGACGGCCAGGGCCTCGCCTGGAAAGCTCCGTATGGCGGCCGCTCGACTCCCGTCGTGCTGGGCGATCATCTATACCTCGAAAACACGGCCGGCGCGCGCGAGACCGAGCAGGAGCGCCTCATGTGCTTCAACGCCGACACGGGCAAGCTGCTCTGGGAATACAAGTTCACCCTGTATCAAAGCGACGTGCCCGCCCATCGCGTGGGCTGGGCCTCGCCGGTCGCCGACCCCGAGACCGGCAACGTCTACAGTTTCGCAGTCAACAATCTGGTTACCGCGCTGACCAAGGACGGCCAGAAACTGTGGGAGCGTTCCATCACCGAGGAGTTTTCGCCCTTCACCACGCACGGCGGGCGCACCGTTTCGCCCATGATCGACGGCAATCTGCTGATCGTCTCGACGCCTACATCCACCTGGGGCACGCAGGCCAACCGGGCGCAACGCTTTATCGCGCTCGATAAGCGCACGGGCGATATTGTGTGGATCAGCACCCCGGGCGGGCGGCCGTACGACACCAGCTATGGCCCGATGAATATCGCTACCGTCGACGGCACGCGCTTGCTGTTGGCCGGCGGTTCCGACGGCGCCGTGCTGGCCATGAAGCCGCAGACCGGCGAGCCGGTCTTCAACCTGG
Organism: Bryobacterales bacterium; assembly: GCA_003166475.1. Classification (GTDB taxonomy): domain Bacteria; phylum Acidobacteriota; class Terriglobia; order Bryobacterales; family Bryobacteraceae; genus Bog-159. The sequence goes on from PMVV01000062.1 coordinate 12,916, forward strand.
TGATCGCCAAGCGCGGGCTCAACACGGGAATCGTGCTGAACGGCAAATACGCCATCGCCTCGCACGGAGACGAAAACCTGGACAGCAACGAGATGGGCATGATCTTCGCCTTCGACGCCACGCGCAAAGGCAAGCTCGGCAAGGATGCCATCAAGTGGTCGGTCCCCGGATTCGTGGGCGGCTTCTCCTCGCCGGTCATCGATGGAGACCGTGTCTATCAGGCCGACAACGGCGGGAACCTGTTCGCCTTCGATGTGGAGACCGGCCGCCAGCTTTGGAAGCAGAACCTGGGCACCGTGCAAAAAGCTTCGACGCTGTTTGCCGATGGCAAGATCTATATCGGCAGCGAGAGCGGCAAGTTCTTCATCCTGCGTCCGCACGCCGACCGCTGCGAAGTATTGAGCGAGGTCGAGTTGCCGCTTAGCGACACGGGCCTTGTTTCGCAGAAGATTCCCGAGCCGGTGGTGGCCGCGGCGGCGGTGGCGCGCGGGCGCGTCTACTTCGTTTCGAGCGATACACTGTATGCCGTGGGTCCGAAGAAGACAGCGGGGCATCCATGGCAGGCGGTGGTGCAGACGATGGAGCCGGGGCAGGGCGATCCGGCCTGGGTGCAAGTGGAACCCACCGAGATGGTGCTGCAGCCCGGACAGACGGTCGAGTTGCACGCGCGCCTCTTCGACGCAGCCGGCCGTTTTCTGCGCGAAGAGAAGGCGGCCACATGGTCGCTCGATCACCTGAAGGGAACCGTCGCCGATGGCAAGTTCGAAGTGGCGGCCGATCCCGTGGGCCAGGCCGGATTGATCAAAACCACCGTGGGCAGCCTCACTGGAGAGGCGCGCGCCCGGGTGATCCCGCCGCTGCCTTGGAACGAGACGTTCGATTCCTACGCGGTCGGCACGCTGCCGCCGCATTGGGTCAGCGCGCAGGCTGGCCGCTTTCAAGTGAGCCTGCTGGATGGCCAGAAGGTGCTCGAGAAGCAGCCCACCGACACGCTGTTCAAACGCATGCGCGTCTTCATGGGACCTTCCAACTGGTCCAACTACACGGTGGAGTCCGACATCCGCATCCCCGAAAAGCGCCGCCAGATGGGCGATGCCGGCATCGTCGCGCAGCGCTATACGCTGGTGGCATTCGGCAACAACCAGCGCCTGGAGATGAACTCCTGGCAGCCGGAGGTGGCCCGCGCCGTGTCCGCGCCGTTCGAGTGGAAGCCGGACACCTGGTATCGCCTGAAGCTGCGGGTGGAGAACACCGCCGACGGCAAAACGCGCATCCGCGGCAAAGCCTGGGCCGTCGCCGATCCCGAGCCGGATGGCTGGCTGATCGATCGCACCGATCCCATTCCCAACAAACAGGGCAGTCCCGGCCTCTTCGCCGACGCCCAGTTTGGAGTGTACTTCGATAACTTTAAAGTGACCCCAAATCAATGAAACGCTCCATCCTGCTCGCTCTGATCTGTCTCCCGATTTCGCTGTGGCTGTTGCTTGCGTCCGATCCCGGCACGGGCGACTGGCCCATGTGGGGCGGTACGCCCGACCGCAACATGGTGTCGTTCATGAAGGGCATCCCCACCACCTGGGATCTCAAAACCAAGAAGAACGTGAAGTGGATGGCGCAACTCGGTTCGCAGAGCTACGGAAACCCGGTGGTGGCGGGCGGCCAGGTCTACGCAGGCACCAACAACGAACTGGTGCGCAACCCCAAAGAGCCCGGCGACCGCGGCGTGCTGATGTGCTTCCGCGAATCGGACGGCAAGTTCCTCTGGCAGCACGCCAACGAGAAGCTGGCCGCCGGCCGCGCGCTCGACTGGCCATTCCAGGGCGTGTGCTCCTCGCCGCTGGTGGAAGGCGACCGCCTGTATTACGTTTCCAACCGCTGCGAAGTCGTGTGCCTGGACACGCACGGCGACGGCAGCGGCGGTCCGAAGGTGGTCTGGAAGTTCGACATGATCGAAGAGGTGGGCGCTTCGCCGCACAATATGGCGAACTCGTCGCCGGTTTCGTACGGGAACCTGTTGTTCGCGGGCACGGCCAACGGTCAGGACGAAAGCCACGTTCACATACCATCGCCGCGCGCGCCGTCGATGATCGCGCTGAACAAGGACACGGGCAAGAAGGTTTGGGAAGTGAACAATGTGGGCGAGCGCATCCTGCATGGGCAGTGGTCGTCGCCCGCGGTGGGCAAGATCGGCGACGTGGTGCAGGTGGTGATGGGCGAGGGCGATGGCTACGTGCGCGGATACGAAGCGGAGACCGGGAAGAAGCTTTGGGAGTTCGATATGAACCCCAAGGACTCGGTGTGGCCCAAAACGCGCAACGAAGTGATCGCCACGCCGGTGATCTGGGAAAACAAGGTTTTCATCGCCAACGGCCAGGACCCCGAACACGGCGAGGGAGTGGGTCACCTGTATGCCATCGACGCCACCAAGCGCGGCGATATCACCCAGACTGGGCGGCTCTGGCATTACGACAAAATCCGCCGTTCGATTTCGACCGGCGCGATTTACAACGGGCTGCTGTTCTACTCCGATTTCAGCGGCTTCCTGCATTGCCTGGACGTGAACACGGGCAAGCCTTACTGGACGCACGATCTGTTGGCCGCGGTGTGGGGCTCGCCGATGGTGATCAACGGCAAGGTGTACATAGGCGATGAGGACGGCGACGTCCTGGTGCTGGAAGCGGCCAAGGAGAAGAAGCTGATCTCGACGATCAATATGGGCAGCTCGGTGTATGCGACGGTGGTGCCGGCGAATGGGGCGCTGTTTGTGATGAACCGGAACGAACTCTGGGCGCTGAGCGAGAAGTGACGGGAAGAAGTCAGAAGACAG
>PMVV01000023.1 GCA_003166475.1 Bryobacterales bacterium
CGTGACCGGGCAGAGGTATATTCAGCAGCAGATTACCGTTTTTGCTCACGACATCGACCAGAAGATGAGTCATGGCCTGGTCCGTGCGATAACGATGATTTTCGTAGATCGACCGGCTGTAATGCCAACCCCCGATGCAGGTGTCCGTTTGCCATGGATTCGCTTCCACTTCGTCCGCCTGGCTCATTTCGAAATCGCGGACCAAAGTGCTCAGCACCGCGCGGGGAACGTTTTTGATATTGAAGACCGCGTCCAGTTTGCCCGCGTTTCGGCGGATGTTGGCGTTGTAGTAGTACGCCATGATATGGGGTGCAAGCTCCGGCATGCCGAGCCACACGTTTAGCTCTCTGCCCCCCGGCGCTCCCGCGTCAAACCACCAATCGAGGTTATCGTCGAAATACAAGAGATCCGGGTTGTACTTGTCGATCAAATCCTGGGTTCGGAACATAAAGTTCTCCACGAACTCCGGACAGGGCTCGTCTTTGCCGTGCGCACGTCCGTTGAGTTGCTGCGGGTCCATTCCCTCCCACCACTTGCCTCTGCCGTCCGCCTTCGTCAAGACACCATCGTAGGGCACGCCCTTCAAAGGACCGGTGGCATCGCTGCCATAGCGGACCGGCATGAACTGCTTCCATACCCTGCCGGGTGTGCCATGAACGGTGATTCCGAACCTGAGCCCCTGCGCGCGGGCAACTTTTTCCCAGGTGCCGACGATATCCTTTCCCGGTCCGACATTGACGCAATTCCAAGGCTGGTATTTCGAGTCCCAGCAATCGAAGTTTCCATGGTGATTGGCGAGTGCGACGAAATATTTGGCCCCGGTCCTGGCGTAGAGCCGAATCAGTTCCGCGGGGTTCCAGTTCTCCGCCCGCCAGATATGACAGATGTCTTTGTACCCGAATTGCGAAGGGTGTAGGTTTTGACGTGGTAGTTGTACTGAGAACTGCCCTGAATGTACATCCCTCGGGCATACCAATCGCCCTGCTCGGGAACACATTGCGGGCTCCAATGAGCCCAGATGCCGAACTTCGCATCGCGGAACCAATCGGGGAACCGGTAGGCTCGGAGCGATTCCCAATTCGGGCGAAACGGACCCGAGATCGGGGCGCCGGTAAAATTGCCGTCTGAGTATAGGCTTGGCTGAGATAACACGGACTTGGCGGCTGCCAGCAAACCGGCGCTGCCTGCGACGAATTTTCTCCGGCCGAAGCCGCCAGTTCCACCATTCATTGGGAGACTACTCCTTTCTCCGAACGCCGCCGGCTGCGCGGGCCTTCGCCGATGGCGCTGCGGAGGCTCGAACGTTCCGCCATCCCGCGGTTCTTTGGCAGTCTCATCCTAGCACCACGCGAATGCCGGACGGCGGCAGATTCGCGCGCGACCGTTCTCTCGGTGGACGCAATCACAAGGCGATGCGCCGCCGACAACGGTGTACTCAAGCTATGCTAGGAACTCGCCGTGCCCGCAACCATGACTGCCGGCGGCGTCACCAGCCAAGGCAACATCACCAACGCGGTTGGTGATGTCGCCGAGTGGGAGATTTTATGAGGAACAGTTTCGCATTAGCGCGCCACAAGTTTAGCTGTGGTTTGCCGAAACAGCTTGCATTGTGCCTGCTCCTGGCAGCGGTCTGCAGCCGTTATTCCGGCGCCGAGGATGCTCCCGCCCACTCCAAGTGGCCAGGCCCCGGACAACTCTTTGTAGGCACGTGCTATCAGCCCGTGGATCGCTCCGCAGAACAGATCGATCGCGATATCGCGATCATGAGAGGCGCAGGATTCAATGTCGTCCGGATGGGAGACTTGTCATGGGATTCGTTCGAACCCTCGCAAGGCAAGTTCAGCTTCGAATGGTTCGACAGAATCATGGACAAGATGCAGGCCAGCGGAATCAGGGTCATCGTCGACATTCCGGGCCTCCCTGCCCCGGTCTGGCTGCATCGCGCACACCCTGGCGTGGACATCGTGAACGAAAACGGCGCACGTGTGCCGCCCGCGGAGCGATACATGGACAACATCAGCGATCCGGACTACGTCCGTGAAGCGGGACTCCTCGCCGAGGCCATTACGAAACGGTATGCACATCATCCCGCGGTCATCGCCATCGGCTACGACAACGAGATCGGAAACGGGTTCATGTCCTATTCGGAGGCGGACCGGCAGCGCTTCATCGCCTGGCTGAAGACGAAGTACGGAACGGTCGGAAATCTGAATAAAGCCTGGGCCACACAACGCTGGTCGCGGCGGCTCAACAGCTTCGAAGACGTCGACCTGCCGCTGGCCGATGGGCCCGGACCGGCCGAACGCTACCTGGACCTCCATCGTTACTGGTCCGATGTTACGGTCGACCGGCTCCGGGAACTGGATGCCATTCGGCGGCACAATATGCCCGATGTCCCATCGATCTCGAATCTGTGGGATACCGCCGGGAGACGGGGCTTCGACTATCTCAGCACCTACAAGTCTTATGTGTCCTATGGCGCGGAGGGGTTCTATCCCGGCGATGCGGTGAGCGGCGCGCTGGGTGCGCTGATGACCAAAGGGGACCTGGAAACGCCGATCTGGTTCAACGAGTTCACCGCCGGCGGCGGGGGCTTTTACGGAACGCGCGGACGGAGCCGCATGTACGCCTACGAGGCCCTCTTGATCGGCGCGCAGGCAGTTCTGGCGTGGACCTTCAACAGCCATATTGGCGGCGAAGAGCAGGCGCTGTTCGGACTTCTGGACCACGACGGAACGCCATCTTGGAAAGTCGATGAGTTTGCGCGGATTGCTTCGGA
>PMVV01000081.1 GCA_003166475.1 Bryobacterales bacterium
ACCGGGCAGCCGCAGACTTGCAGCATGCGGTAATTTTGCGCGGCGTCGCCTTTCAGGTCTTGCGGCGCGGCGAACAGAACCACGTGCAGCGCGCGCGGCCGGAAGCGCGTGAAAAGCTGGCGCGCCACCACCATGCCATCACCGCCGTTGTTGCCTTTGCCGCACAGAATGGCGATACGCTGCGCGGCCAGGGGCGCGAACTTTTCGGCCAGCAGCTCCACCACGCGATGCCCGGCGTTCTCCATCAGCACCACGCCCGGGATGCCCATTTCGATGGTGCGCCGGTCCACTTCACGCAGCTTCGCGGCGGTCAGAACTTTCATGGACGCCTCGCTACCAGCATGGTCATATCGTCCGACAATTCGGCGGCGTCGCCCGACCACTGCAGGACGGCTTCCATCACCCGCGCGATGATCTCGGGCGAATCGCGATCCACGTTCTTGGCCAGCAAGTCGGTGAGCCGCTGCTCGCCGAACATTTCGCCGTACTCGTTCTCGGGCTCGATCATGCCGTCGGTGTAAGCCACCAGCACATCGCCGCCCGCGAGCGGGATGGTCTTTTCCTCGTAGAGCGAGAAGGGGAACGCGCCCACCACGGTGCCGGTCACCTCCAATAACTCGGGCACGCCCTTGCGCAGCAGGATGGGCTGCAGATGCCCGGCGTTGGTGTAGGTCAGCAAATGGGTCTTTTCGTCGTACAGCGCGAAGTAGAAAGTCGCATACTTCTCGGGAGAAGTATTGGCATACAGCAGCTTGTTCAGGCGCGACACCATCACGGCAGTGGATAGCGCGTGCGGGGCGCCGCCATTGCCGGTCATGCCGGGCATTTCCGCGGTAAGCTGCATGCGCATGGTGGACTGGATGGAGGCCATCAACAGGGCCGCCGAGATGCCCTTGCCGGCCACGTCGCCAATGGCGAACGCCACGCTGGAGTCGAAGCGGATGAAATCGTAGTAATCGCCCGAAACCACGCGCGCGGGGTTGCATACGCCGGTGAGCATGAGAGTTTTCAGATCCGGCAGGTTCTTGGGGAAAAGCAGGCTCTGCACCTCGCGCGCGATTTCCAGTTCGGACTCCAGGCGCTCCTTCTCCTTGGCCACCACGATGAGCCGCTCCAGGTTCTCGGTCATGGTGTTGAACGACGCTCCCAGCTCAGCCAGTTGGTCGTTTCCGCGGACCGGTATGCGGTGCGAAAAATCTCCCTCCTTGACGCGGCGCGTGCCGAGATACAGTTCGTGAACGGCGCTGGTAATGGTGCGGGAAATGGACACGCCGATCACCAGCGCGACCAGCTCCACAATCAGGAACAGGGTGACGATGATCAGGAACAGGGCCCAGATGACTTGCCCGTAGGCCATATCGCCGAGGAAGATACTGGTGCCGAACAGGGTGCCGAGAACCGCGGACATGCGGGTGTAGACCAGCAGCAAACCCCTGTTGGTCTTGTTGCCCGGCGAGTTCCAAAACGCAACGGGCACCAGGGATACGCCGTTCACTTGCATGTCGAGGAAGTTGTTTTTGGGCGGAATGCGCGCGGCGGGCGCGGCCCCGGCGGGCGCGCTCCGCAGCCCGCCGCCGGACTCGGAGAAATCCCGGAAATTCACATGGCCGATGCCCGGCAGCAGGCCCGAAAGAAAGTCCTGGGTGAGCGGGGCCATGATGGTCACCTGAATCTGGCCGGACTGCGCGTTGGCCCAGCTATACAGTTGCCTGTCCTTTACCACGATGCCATTGGCGTCCTTCCATCCGGCGGGCGGAGCGACGATGGTGGACGATTCCGGATACCGGGATTCGCGGCCATCGCGGGCGTCGCGCAGCAGGATCTCGGTGGCGGGAAAGAATCGCTGGGTGAAGTCGTGGGTCCGCTGGATGGCTTCCTGCCGGTGTTCGGGCGGAGTTCCCAGAATGGTGGCGGCGGATCCTTTCAGAATGCTGGTGCGGCGGTCCAATTCCGAATTGATCAGGTAGATCGCGATCTGGCCGGTAAGCCCGTAGATGCTGACCAGGGCCAACGCCAGGATCAGGGCGATGGGCACCATGGCGATAAACGCATAGGCCACGATGAGGCGGTTGCGCAGACGCCAGATCAGCTTCCTGACGCCGGTTCGGGCCAGCCGGATGGCCACCAGAAAGCCCACGATCCAGGCGGCGAAGGCGACCAGCAGTCCGATGAAGGAGGCTGGGAGCGCGTAGGCCAGCACCAGGGCCAGAAGCACCAGGATGAGGAACGTCTTTTCGATGCGCCCGAGCTTGCGGTAGAGAGATTTCAGGCGTGGGGGCATTCCAATTCATCTTAGCGCCTGGGCCGCGCTTGCGTGCGGCGGTGCTGGGTGTTGGGGGTTGGGTGCGGCGCTGTAAAAAGTCTTTGGCGGTAGCGTCGAAAGCCGGTTTGTGACGATCCAAAGATCCCATCGCGCAACTTGCCTGGGCCGAGGTGTTCGCGTATCTTGAAGGAATGGAAGTGTACTTCACCCCCGAGCAGCAAGCGCANNGGCGAAGAGGCCCGTTTCCTTGCCGCGGTGGAAAGAGGGATCGCCGCGGCCGAGCGCGGCGAGTTTATCGAAGAAGAAGAAATGGACGCTCGCCTTGAAGCCATGTTCAGGCCCTGATGCGCATTCGTTGGACCGTTCCAGCCGCCGAGGATTTGGAGAGCATTAGGAACTATCTTCAACAGCACTCCCCGCATTTCGCGGAGCCGACCGTGCGGACCATCTACCAGCGCATCCGCTCCCTGAAAAACCTCACCGAACCGGGGCAGACCCGGCCATCGAAGCGGCACCAGGGAACTGGCGCTTACGCCGCTCCCGTATGTCGTGGTCTACGCGGTGAAAGCCGAAGCCGTTGAGGTCCTGCACATCCATCATGGCGCGCAGGATTGGCGGTAATCAGCCGAGAGTGTGCCCATTTGTTTCCAGAGCGCCAACGTTAGTCAAGCTAGGGCGGGGCCTCGTCGTTGAACGCTGCTGGGTGTTTGGCTGCGGGCCGGATGGGCTGAATTGCGGGCAGTTGGGCCGGTGCGATCGGTTTGTGTTGCGGTTAGATTGTCAAAGAGCAAGGGCGCTGAGCAACCTGGACCTTGTGGGCCGGGCGGTTTTGCCCGCAGCCGGCTTTCAACCGGCCCGAGCCGCCTAAAATGGCGGCTGCGGCCAAGATTGGCCGCCCCACATCAGCCCGATGCAGAGTTTTCAATTGAATAGCGGGGAGCCGCATTGAGTGACTGACGCGGTTCATTGGACGGTTTTCGCTGGGACGTTTAACTACGCATACTCGGAGGTGTTGACAGCCTACCGGTTGTCAGGTATAGTATATAGCTGTTGGCAGCCAACATGTCTGAATACAAAACGGACGTCCCGTACGGAACCCTGGATCTGCTGATCCTTAAGACACTGGACACCATGGGGCCGATGCACGGTTACCGCATCGCCAGGAGAATTGAGCAGGTCGCGGAGAACCTTTTACGATTGAACCAGGGGTCGATTTATCCAGCTCTCATACGCCTGGAAGAGCAAGGCTGGATTCGCACGCACTGGGGAATTTCCGAGACAAAACGCAAGGTTAAGTTCTATTCGCTGACCAGGGCTGGAGCAAAGCAACTCAGTGTCGCGGTTGCGAACTGGGAAAGGGCGACGGCCCTCGTGGCCCGGTTCCTGGAGGCGGAGTCATGAAGCTTCGATTCGCGGCGGGCCGTCTGCTGGCGCTGGTTCGCAGGCGGCGTCTCGATGGGGAACTGGAGGGTGAAATCCTCGCCCACCTGGAGATTGCCGAGTTCCATGCCATCGCCGCCGGGCTGTCGCCCGAAGAGGCTCGCCGCGAGGCCCGCCGTGGTTTTGGAGGAATGGAACAAATGAAGGAAGATCATCGCGATCAACGGAGCGTCCGGTGGGTGGCGAACCTGTTGAGAGACGTACGATACGGGATGGCTTCGCTGGCGCGGGATCCCGGGTTCGCCGCGGTTACCATCGGATTGCTGGCTCTCGGCATCGGCGCCAACACGGCAATGTTCAGTATCGTCGATGCGGTCCTGTTGAAACCGCTTCCGTTCCCTGAGCCGGAACGCATGGTAAGGCTGTGGGAAGCTCCGACCCCGACGCTGCACAACAACACCACCACACTGACCTTTCTGGACTGGAAGCGGCAGGGCGCCATCTTCGAAGCGTTGTCCGTGGAGGAGCCTGTCAGAGCCGCAGTGGCGACTGGCGCCGATGCGGCGCGCCTTTCGGGCAAACTGGTATCGGCCGATTACTTTAACGTATTCGGCGTGAAGGCTCGAATCGGGCGCACGTTCGCACTGGGGGAGGACCAGCCGGGAGCAACCCCGGTGGTGGTGCTGAGCTACTCGTTGTGGCAGACGCAATTCGGCGGCGATCCCGACATTCTGAAACGCGATTTGGCGCTCGACGGTGAATCGCACAGGATCATCGGGGTTTTACCCGCGGGCAGTTTCGACCGGGACGAGGCGCGGTTCTGGAAGCCATTGATCTTCGCGCCGGATGAACTGAATCGCGGTCAGCACTGGCTGCACGTCATCGGGCGCCTGCGCGCCGGTGTAAGCATCGAGCAGGCGCGGGCCAACATGAGCATGTTGAGAGCCGGTCTTGGCGGGGTGATTCCGCAAAAGGATTTGGGCTTCGCGGTGGATCCGTTCGCGCAATTCCTGGTTCACGATACCCTGCGCCGCTCGATCTACCTGGCGTTCGGAGCGGTTCTGCTGGTGTTGCTCATCGCCTGCGCAAATGTGGCGAACCTGGCGCTGGCTAAAGGAGCAACCCGGCGGAAGGAGATGGCCATCAGAGCCGCTTTGGGGGCCGGCCGCGCCCGTTTGATCGGGCAACTGCTCACGGAGAGCCTGGTCCTGTGTCTGCTGGGAGGCGTCGCGGGTGTCGCAGTGGCCTACCTGCTGCTGCATGCGGCGGCCCCGCTGGTGATGGTATTGTTGCCGTCTACGGCCGATCTCAGCCTGGATCTGCGCGTCCTTGCCTTTGCCGCGGCGGCCGTGATGGCGGTTTTGGTACTCACGGGTCTGCTTCCTTCTTTGCAGACTTCCTTCGGCAAGCTGTCAAGCTCATTGAATCAGGCGGCGCGTGGATCGTCGGGCTCGAGCGCAGCGGTGCGCCGCACAATCGTCATCGGGGAAGTTGCGGCTTCGGTTGTGCTGATCTGCGGCGCGGCACTCCTGTTCAAGAGCCTGGCGAAACTTCAGCAAGTGGATGCCGGGGTAAGAATCGACCACGTGATTACGATGTCGGCCGATCTTCCATCGGCTGCATACCCGACTCCGGAAAGCGCCGCGACATTCTATGAAGCCGTCGTCGAACGGCTCCGAGCCGTGCCCGGCGTCGAGCAGGCATCCCTCTCGCTCGACTTGCCGCTTCAAGGTGTGCGGTGGGGCGAGTGGATCAGCTTGGGGGGAGTGAAGGAGGCGCTCCTCGTTCGTGTAAAGATGGTCGATCCGTGGTATTTCGCTACGCTCGAAATCCCCGTAGAATCCGGGCGCGGAATTGAAGATCGCGATCGCGCGGGCGCCCCGCCAGTCATGGTGATTAATCAAAAGGCGGCCCGGTATTTGTCGAGCAGATTCGATATAGCGCATCCGGTTGGAAGAGCTGTAGGCATCGGCTTGCCCGGCTACGGCCCAATCCCAGAGTCCCTGGTGAGCGTGCAGATCGTGGGCGTGATTCGTAACGAGCGTACCGGCGGATTGCACGAGCCGGTAGAGCCGGTAGCCTATGTACCCTTGGCCCAAGTTCCGCGACAGGACATCAGCCTGGTGGTGCGCACACGGAACGAGCCGTTGGCCGCAATGTCCGGAATTCGGGAAGCAGTGCGGCAGGTCGATCCCCACTTACCCCTGGGGGAAGTAAGGACGATGGAACAGGTGAAGGAGCAGAGCATGCTCTGGGCGAAGCAGCCCACGTGGGTGGTGGGAGCCTTCGCCGGCGTGGCCGCACTGATGGCCGCACTGGGACTTTACGGCGTTCTGGCGCTTGCGGTAACCGAGCAGCGCCGCGAGATTGGCATCCGCATGGCTCTGGGCGCGCGACCAGGCGACGTCGTGTCGCACATTTTGCGCAGCGCCCTCGCGATGCTCATCGTAGGGCTTGCCGGCGGTTTGGCTGGCGCCTTTGCGCTGACGCGGGCACTGAAGAGTCTCCTGTTCGAGGTGTCCGCGCTCGACCCGGTCGCGATCGCCGTTGCCTGCGTCCTGATGACCGTCGTTGGCATGCTGGCGGCCTGGATCCCGGCGAGTCGCGCGGCGGGAGTGGATCCGATGACGGTGCTTCGCGACGACGGCTGATTGGGGCCTGCCCAGGACGGCCGCGACCAAAAGGGGCGGCCTGAGAGGCCGCCGCAGGCCGGGGGCCTGCCCCGCATAGCGGCAAGCCGCAAACGGAGTATCGGCTGAAGACCGCGGAGGCCACCTAAAAGGTGGCCTGCGGCCAGGATTGGCCGCCCCACAAGAATCGTCGCGGCGCGCGAAGGAACTGATGGATAGTAGTACAACTAGTTCAGCTTTCCGGCCGCGAACCGGACCGACTTTTCGAGCGCGTCCAACGCGGAGTCGAACAGGGCTTCGCCTTGCGGCAGGTCGGGACGCTTCTGTCCCTGGGGGCCGAGGCAGAAGTCGTGATAGCCGCCTTCGTAGATGTCCAGCCGCACGGACTTGCCGGCGGCCTCTAGCGAATCGTGCAGCATGATCGCAACCGGCATCAGGCGGTCGGCGGTGCCCACCAGAATCAGGACCGGCGTGCGGATTGGCTCGATGTTTTTACGGGAGATCTCGGGGTCGGGCTTCAGGTTCTTGAAGGCATCCGGATTCGGAGGCGAGCCGGGCGGCGGCATGCGGATGCCGAGAAACCACATCACCGCGGGCGCGCCCACGATGGCGGCGTGCACGGGAACCCTGGAGACCAGGTTCATGACCAGGTTGCCTCCGAGCGAGACGCCGTAGAGATTGATGCGGTCGGGATCGACGTAGGGCAGCGCCTTGATGTAATCGATCACCGCCAGGCCGTCGTCGATGGACGTGATCATGCCGTCGGCGGAAGGGGCGGACGTCAGGTTCATGTTTCCGCCGCGATAGTCGGCCACGGCGACGACGTAACCTTCCTGCAGGAAGCGCTCCCAAACGGGACCGCCCCAGTCGCCGCGCGACCAGCCGACGAGTTGCTCCATGCCGCGGCCGCCGGGCGCGCCGTGGAAAATGATGATGGCGGGATTGCGCCCGCTTCTCTTGGGCTTGCGAATGGCCGCCGCGATGTACAGGCCGTCTTTGGATTTGATGTAGGTCTGCTGGACGGGCGAGTCGGCCTCGCTCACTACGTGGATGTATTTCTCGGGCGGCAGCGGAACTGTGCTGCCGGGGTTGTGATGGATCTCCGCCGTGGCGAGGGCGGCAGAGACCAGACAGACGAATGCTATGCGCATGGTTTTACTATAAACGGGTTTTGGAAAAGCAGACAGGCCAGGAGGCCTGTCCTACTGAATGAAGCTGGCAAGCCTTTGGCGCAAGGACTCGGGGATCTCCACTTCCATCTCGCAGGAGTCTCCCACGTAGCTGGTTTCCAGCACGCGCCCGAGATCGTGCACCATCGAGATGCGGGCGCCATCGCCCAGCGGCAGGCGCAGGCGGGCGCGCACGATGGGATCGAAGGGCAACACGTCGTCGATGGCGGCAAGCAGGCCATCGATCCCCTGCCCTGTGAGCGCGGAAACCGCCACGGCGCGCGATTCGGCCGCCGCGCCCACGCCGCCCAGCAGACGGTGGCGGTACGCTTCCACGTCGGTGCCGGCTTCGGGGAGGCGGTCCACCTTGTTCAACACCAACAGTTGCGGAATGGCCGCGGCATCGATTTCCGCCAGGACTTTGAGCACGTGGCCGGTCTGCGCGGCGGCGTGCGGCGCGGAGACATCCACCACGTGCAGGATCAGGGTGGCGTCGGTGACCTCTTCGAGCGTAGCGCGGAAGGCTCGCACCAGCGTGGTGGGCAGGTTCCCGATAAATCCCACGGTGTCGCTGACCAGCACCCGGCGGCGGGAAGGCAGCGTCACCGGCCGCACCGTGGGATCGAGCGTGGCGAACATGCGCGCATCGGTCAGTACGGTGGCTTGAGCCAGGCGGTTGAAGAGCGTGGACTTTCCGGCGTTGGTGTAGCCTACCAGCGCGATGGTCGGCAAAGGCACCGCGTGGCGCTTGCGGCGATGCAGCGCGCGTCCGGCCCGCACGCTATCGAGATCCTCCTCGATTTTCTTGATGCGGCGGTGGATGCGGCGGCGGTCGGTTTCCAGTTGCGTCTCACCGGGGCCGCGCGTGCCGATGCCGCCGCCCAGCCGGGACATCTCGATCCCGCGGCCGGTCAGGCGCGGCAACAGATAATTCAACTGCGCCAGTTCCACCTGGAGGCGGCCCTCACGCGTGCGCGCGCGGCGGGCGAAAATGTCCAGGATGAGCTGCGTGCGATCGATCACCCGGCACGCCAGCTCCTTCTCCAGGTTGCGCTGCTGCGTGGGTGTCAGGTCGTGGTCGAAGATCACCAGGCCAGCATCCAGGGACTGGCCCAGTTGCGACAACTCCTGCACTTTGCCTTGCCCGATGAGGGTGGCGGCTTCGGGCGCGGCGCGCGATTGGATGAGGCGGCCGGCGACGACTGCGCCCGCGCCGGCGGCCAGTTCGGCCAGTTCTTCCAGGGACTCCGCGGCGTCATCGGGCCCCAAGTGTGTCCCGGCGCGGCGGCTCTTCCAATCCACCCCGACCAGGATCGCGCGTTCCGGCGGCGTTTGTGCGGCGGTGGAGATTTAGGCCTCCGTGGTTGCCGCCTGCGCCACCGGTTCGGGCGCCGGCGCGGCGGCCTGCGGGCTGCCGGCGTAGGCGTGGACTGTTTTCAACGTTACCACCGTGGAGATGGCGTGCTTGAAGATCAGTTGCTCCTGATTGTTGGTTTCCAGAACCAGGGAATACTTGTCGAAACTCTTGATACGGCCGGAAAGTTTCACCCCACTCATTAAATAGATGGTGAGGACAATTTTGTCTTTGCGCGCGTTGTTTAAAAAGCTGTCTTGAATGTTCTGCGCTGGTTTATCCATGGGTCCCCCAGAACTGTTCGGGGCCAAGCGGCCCACTTCGAATTGGCTTTCATATTGTACAACGAAGCGGGGGGCGGGCGGTGTCGCGTGGCCAAGGGCCCCTTCCTGCTTCACATCGCCGGAAGCCTGCACGCGGCGCCGGATCGCGGGCTTGCCGGGTGGCCCGCATTTCCGAGAGGCCGCCAGCTTGCTTGGCGGCCGCGTGACCGTTACTACTCGATCGTATAGAGCGGGTCGAAGTTGGGCACTCCAGCATGCCGGCCCGCAATCCAACGCAACACGTACACCACTCGCGGGCTGCTTACATTTCCGGTGAGCGCATTGGGAAGCGCCTCCAGGAGAAGATGCGCGCCGTCATCCTTGTAGTAGTCGATATCCGGCTCCACGTAAACGCAATCGACCCCCTCGATCGTTTTCCGGTTCTTCTCGTGAAACGTGAGCTGCACATTAGCTTCGCCAAATTGGATCTGTTTGAAGCTACTGGTGGCGTCGCCGTGCAAGGTTAGATCGATCGCCGGCTCGGTAGCGAATTCTCCCTGCTGCGCGGCGCTCCGCACTTGATCCACCAGCTTCGCGTCCGCGTAGCCAAAGATGCGATCCGGCGCCAAGGCCGGCAAATCGAACTGTTTGAAGTAGTCGAGCGGCGTGCCTTGCGCCAGGAATATCTGCTCCATGGCCGTGGTGATGTTCAACAAACACGCAAGAATGTCGGAATGCGCTTCCATCAGCGTTCCATAAGCCGCGCTGGCGTCACCCGTGCTCGCCTCGAATATCCGCGTCAGCGACGGTTTCTTTGCCACCACGTCAGCCCATTGCGCCTGCGCAAAGTGAAACGTGCTTTGCTTCGGCAGCAGCATCAGGTCGAGTGTGACTGGCGCGTTGGGAGAGATCTTCACCGGCTGAAAACCGGCCTGTTCGTACTCCTTGGCCCAAACGACGATCGAGTAGTTATCCGCAAAATTGTTGTGGAAGGGCAGCTTGAGCGTGACGCTTGGGCCGCCCACATAGTCTCTGTACAACTGGTTTTGAGCCCCGTCGGTGACCGTCAGAAGCATCTGCGTCCCCTGCTTGATGGGTTGGCGAGTGCCGTCGTACGCGTTGACTGTCACTAGACCCGTCCCGGGATCCACGGCAGGCGAGATGGAAATAGCGTCTTTTGGCTGGCTAACGCTGTCCTTTGCCAGTGCGCGCTTCGTTGCAGGCATTCAGCGACCTCCTTGATCGGTGAAATTGTACTCCACCAGTCTACACCCCCTTCCCGTCTGCCGCAGCCGCGGTCCCCCGTGTTTTGTGGGGTCGTATTTGAGCGCCACGGCCAGTTGAATACGGTGGTGGGGCGCAGGTGATTCAGTAGGGGCCAGGAGTCAGGAGTCTTAGTTGGATTTCTCCACCAGCGCCCGCACGGGAATGCGATTTTCGAGGATCAGCCGGCGGATTTGCACGGGTGTCAGTTTGGCGATGCGCCGCACTTCGCGGCGTTTGCGGAGCATGCGCGGCAGCAGTCGCACCGCCGCCAGATCCGCGCGCAGGATGGTCCATGCCAGCCGCAGCTTGTTGGCCAGTCCCGGGAAGCGCGCCATCTCGCCTTTCCCGCCGGCCGCCGCCACCAGGCCGCTTGAGAGGCGCAGCGCGAAGTAATACGGGTTCAACACCAGCAAACTCCAGGGGAACAGCTTGGCAGCCAGCAGGACGCGGTTGCGCTCGATCAGGAAGATGCGTTTGGCGGAACCGGCATCGATGCTGGCGCCGCGACGATGCCGCACCACCGCGCCCGGCATGTACAGGCAGCGCCAGCCGGCGATGCGGCCGCGCAGGCCGAGTTCCGCGTCGTCGGCAAACATGAAGAAGTCTTCGTCGAATCCGCCGACCGCATCCAGCATGGTTTTGCGGTACATGCCGGCGCAGCCATCCGGCCACAGGCAGTCTTCGACGCGGTCGTATTGGCCCGCGTCGATCTCGCCGGTGCCGCGGCCGCGATTCTGGCCATCGGGATAGATGAGGTGCCCGGCTTTATCGATATGGTCAATGCGGTCGATGCGGCGGGGATCTTCCCAGACCAGCACTTTCGCGGCCGCCATGCCGATGTCGGGCGCTCGGTCGAAGGCGCGCCGCAGGTTGGCGAGAAAGTCCGGCGCGGCCTCCGCATCGTTGTTCAGCAGGGCGATGAACTGGCCGCGCGCCGCGGCGAAGGCCTGGTTATTCGCCGCGCAGAAGCCCTCATTGGCGGCGTTGGCTATGACACGCACGCCGAATTCCGAGCGCGCCATTTCGGCTGAGCCATCGCTCGATCCGTTGTCCACCGCGATGACTTCGAAGTTGGCGCCGCGCTGTGCGGCAAGCGACGTGAGGCAGGCGCGCAGATACTCGCGCCGGTTCCAATTGACCACGACGACGGAGATATCGGGCGGATCGGCACACACTGCCATGGTAGCCTCGAAAACTTGAAGGGGCGGCCTGGGGGCACCCCCACGGGCCTGCCCCACAGAGCAGCATAGCAGCAACCAAAGCGGCGGCCTGAGAGGCCGCCGCCGGCCGAGGGCCTGCCCCACGAAAAATCGGCGCCAGACTGCGAAGATTCCGACCAGTAGTAAT
>PMVV01000215.1 GCA_003166475.1 Bryobacterales bacterium
GAAGATTGGCCAGTTAAGTCCCGATCTGGGAAGCTTCGGGGCGGTGCGGGCGATTACTCCCGTGACACGCCGTTCCGTGAAAATCGGCATACACGCCTGGTTCCAGCACTTTGCCGCGGGGGTAGGCAAAACGCAAACATGGCCGAACTCCCCCAGAATCCGCAGGCAGGGCGTTCCAGGCGTATGCGTGCCCTTGATTCCCGTGGTTCCCTGCGGGCGTACCGATGCGAGACGCGGCGGGGGGTACGCTGATGAATTCAACTTTGCTTTGGAGAGCGGTTTCGGCCATGACGGCTTGCTGACGCCGGATTGAGTTACCTCAGCGGATGCTTTCAGAAGGTCGGCAACGTTGACAATCTCGTCACAGAGCAGCATAGCGGCTACCATAAAGAGGCGGCCTGGGACGCCGCCGGGTGCCAGAGGGCACCACCGAGGGCCTGCCCCGCAGAGCAGCACAGCCGCAACCGATGGACTGGAGTGAACTTCGCTGACGAAGCCGGCTACAAGCCTGTTCACAACAGGCTAAAGCCTGTTCGCTAAAGCCTGTTCCACCATGGACAGGCCAGGAGGCCTGTCCCACAAAAGGCCAAACTCCAGAGCCGGCTAAAAGCCGGCTGCGGGCATGATTGCCCGCCCTCCAATTTCCGTCTAAGTCAGGTCGATGGCTTTGGCCAGGGCCAGCAGCGCATCTGAGATACCGGGCGAATCCTGGTAGGCGGTGAGGCGCACGAAATACCGGCCGCGGCGAAAGGTGAGGCTCTGGCCGTATAGCCGCGCCGCGTCGCCTATCGCAGCAGGACGGCTGCCGGCGGCGGACTCGGATTCGAAGATCGCGCGGGCACCTTCTGGCCCGGCCATTTCGTGGATGTCCACGACCGCCTCCGCGCCGTCCTGGTATCGATAGCCGGTGGTGAAGGTCCGCCGGATGCCCACGCGCAGGTAGCGCTCCGCATCGCCATCGACATAGCGCCAGAGATCGGACGCGGCAAAGGTGCGCGCCTCGCCTATGCGCACCCAACCCGCGGCGCGGTCCGGAAACAGGCTGCGCGCCGGCGCGGCGGCGGCCGGGGCGAGCAGCATCTGGTTGGTGGGCGAGCGGCTCTCCCCAACGCTGGTCACATAGATGGCCGGCTGACCCCGCACGGGACAGGCAAATTCGCAGGCACCGCAACCCACGCACTGGCGCGGGTCCAGATAAGGCTGGCGCACCGTTTGCATGCTGCCGTCCGGCGCGGCGACTTCCGCGGGGCGCAGATAAATCGCTTTGGGCGATGTGGGGCACCACTCCTCGCAGACGATGCACTCGGTCGCCATGGCCCAGGGCAGGCACCGCCCATGATCGTAAAAAGCCGTGCCGACGCGGATGGGGGCCGCATCGTGCTTCAGGCCAGGGCTTCGGCCGCCCGACCAGCCTTTCTCGCGCGCGGTGAATTCCCAAATCGCGCCGGTGGGGCAGACCGCGCCGCACAGCGTACAACTGGCCGCACAGTAGCCGGTGCGCGGGACCAGCACAGGGGTCCAAAGGCCCTCCACACCGGCTTCGCTCCAGGCGGGCTGGAGCGCGTTGTTGGGACACACCTTCAGGCACTCGCCGCAGCGGATGCAGCGCGCCAGGAAAGCGGATTCCTCCAGCGCGCCGGGGGGACGCAGCGGGCGAGCCTGGCGTTCGGCGCGCAGCACGGGGGCCAGCGCGAACCCCGCCAGCGCGCCGGTGACCAACTGGCGGCGGCGCAGATCGGGCGCGGCGAGGTTGTCACGCTGGTGGGGAAACAACCGGAAGCGGAGGCCACCGTGCGGACAATCGGCCACGCAGTTGAGGCACAAGTGGCATTCGGCCTTGCGCCATTTGGCGCCGGGGATGGGATCGTCGCCGCCCTGGCAGTGGAGCAGGCAGCGGTTGCAGTCGCCGCACTCCGCCGGATTCTTCTCGAGCCCCAGAATGGACCAGCGCGAGGCCAGCCCCAACAGCGCGCCGAGCGGGCAAAGGGCACGGCACCAGAAGCGGGTCACCACCAGGTTGGCCAGCAGGAGCGCCGTCAGGATCAGGGCCAACAGGAAGGCCTGCTGGAAATGCGGCGGACGGAGGGACCAGCGGTCGAGCGCGGGCAATACGGAAGCGCCCAAGGAGCGGACCAAAATGGAAATGGGATCAAGGGCCAGGAGCAGCGTGATCCCGCATAATGCCGACGCCAGCAGCATGAGAAGCAGCCAGTACTTGGCGATCTGCCACGGATGGTAGCGATTCGCGGCCAACAGCCGCGGGCCCCGTTTCCAAGGGGATTTCCAGCTTCCGGCGAAGTGCAGCAGCGTACCAAGCGGGCAGATCCAGCCACAGAAGAAGCGCCCGAGAAACAGTGTGGGGATGAGGATCGCCAGGCTCCACAAGAGGCCGTGGTAGAGTGCCCGGGTGGCCAGAGCGTTGCCTACGGCCACCAGCGGATCGGCTTCGAGAAACAGGCGGGCGGCGGAATCCGTGCGCCAGACGAGTAAGCCGGCGAACAGGGTTAGAAAGGCGATCTGTGAACAGCGCCGGAGTGTCGTCCATCGCGTGGGCTTGTCGTCAGCCACGGAATGACCTCATTGCGAGCGGCCGCTCCCTTCGTTCCGGGGTGTTGGCGGGCGCTGGCGACTGCGGGCGTTATCGATCGTCTGTTGAACCGCCGGGGAGTTCAAGGCGTCCAGTGATATTTCCCAAGGTGCGCAAGGCACAGCCTGCGTGGCCGGAAGCACCTTCCGGTCGATCGTCCGTTTGACGTTCCACTCGCTGACGCACAATCGATGGGCTGCTTGCTGCAACGTCATCATCCAATTGTCCGCCTGGCCGGCAACATTCGGCAACTCATGCCGGCGACGCAAGCCCTAAACGCGCTGCGATTTCCAACTGTTGCCGGCACCGGTGCGCGATCCTCTGCTTCAGACAGACTTGCCGCGATCCCCGGAGTGCCCAGGATGGCGGTACCGACGTAGAACGTGATTTTTCCGGTGGCGCCCGGCGGGCTCACGGAGGCGGTTAAGGCGACGGCTTGGCCAAAAATGGCGGATGACGGCGCAGCCGCGAGAGCCGTGACAGTCTGCGTCGCGGCTTGTGCGGCTGCGACGGCGGCCGAGAGAAATCTTAAGACGAGGGATGGGCGCTGCACATATTCCTTGCTTAATCCGTCAGACGCGGGTTAAGAGCAATGCTGTTCACTTAATNNCACCAAAGTGAACAGTATTGGGGTTAAGCGGCACTATTGTCGCACGATGGGGGAGGCGGGAGTCAGGTGACAGGAGTCAGTGAGCGCGCGGGTGTTTCGAGGGCGGCTGCGTCCGCAGGCTCAGACGGACATTGCGAGACAAATACGACGGATTGGCTGCACGGCCGACTTCTGGTCGGAAACCAGCGCCTGCCGGATGCTGGCCATCTCCATGCCGAGCCGTTGGGCCCGGTCGATGCACTGTTCGCAGATCAGTAGATGCTCTTCAATCATGGCCAGTTCGGACTCGTCGGTCACGCACCCAAGGAGGTATTGCTCCAGATCGCTATCGCACATGCCATTTCCTTTTTACCATTAAGTTCATTGGGGAATCAATGGATTTTCCGTATCGTGAACCAGGGGAAATCGAGGCAGACTGGAATCAAGCACTTGGCTGGAGGCGCGGGTCGGAATCGAACCGACGAATAAGGGCTTTGCAGACCCTTACAACACGTTCAGCAGAAAGGCCTTACGCTGACTCGTCCGATGACTTGTCCGTTTTGAAAGTATTTGCGTTCGGGTTTGGTCCCGAAGTTGGCGTCGCCTTCGCGTTTAAGGTACCCCCGAAGCAGGGGCAACTCGATCTGCCGAATCGCCAATCAGAAGAGCCGCCAGCCCAAACCGCGCGTCCTCGAACACGTTTGTTAAGCCTTGTCTCGCAAGAGCGGATTGCGAACTGGCCTTCGCCATGCGCTCCTTTTAGTTTAGGCTGCATCCGGCTACGTAGGCGTGATATGCCTACGTCAGAGAATGACGCATCGAAGGTCGACGTTCGTGCATACGGAGCACGAAAATGGTCGTGGCCGGTCGACGCCGCGCAGACCATGGATGCGGTGCCCTCCCTCCGCGCCGCGCATGCCCATCCGCGCGCCGGCGATCGCGGCGACGGACCACGCGCGGCGGGTGCCGGAACGGTTAGCCGGCATCGGGCGGCGCGAAGCGCGTTATGCCACCAAACCGGGCACCTGGGCGTTATCGCCAGGCGCAACACCGCCACGGGCGTGCAGGCTGCGCGTCGCATCCCGGCGAGGTGGCCTTCCGCCGCCGTTCCCGGTTTCATGGCACACCAGGAAGCTGCGCTGCCCCCCGGGCCGTGCGCATCCCCATCCGCACGCTGGCGGTCGCGGCGACGGACGGCGGGCGGCGGAACGGCGGCCGGCATCGGGCTGCGGAAGCGCGTTATGGCGACACTCGCTCGCGGACTTCGGGCATCGGAAGGCGATCGCCCGGCGCAACCGCGCGACCGGCGGGCAGGCACACGACGGCGCGTCGGCGCGTCGGCGAAAGTGCGCGCGCGTGTCAAGGCGAACTGATCTTCGCACCCGCGCAGAAGGAGATGGCGGCGCGCAGTGCCGCCCCGCAAAAACTAACTGCGAGCGCGCGACTTTAAAGCCTCGATTGCAGTGTACCCCGCTGCCACCAGAGTGAGTACGGCGCAAAGGTAAGTCAACGTCAACCGGCACACCACCACCAGTGAGGCCGGCATCACATCGACCGTGCCCGCCAGCACAATCAGCAGCAGTGCGATCGATAAACCGACTACGCTCCAGATAAGGACGCCCTCAAAGACGCGCCTGGCAGGCGTGCCATTGGAACTCTCCTCGTGAGACGGCATTGAATTATCCTGAGACATTTGTTTTAGTTGCCCCCAACGAACATTGGCGTTGTTGCCTATAAGGCCGGACCGACACTGCGCCGCCAACTTTCATGGTGGCAAGAATAGTCAAGGATCGCAAGGTATCTTTAGTTATCGTGGGACAGGCATTCAGCCAGGCATTCAGCCTGTTACCGGAGATCGTCCCTTTTGCGCGTGAGGGCAGGCTGGCAGTCTGCGGCGGACTGGTAGTCCACCTCCTGGTGCGCTCGGTGAAGTCGGCGCGCGGCGACGCTGCTGGATGACGGCGTGCTCGTAAAATGGGGCTCCTCCACTGGCCGGCGCAGATCGCGGATGCGGACGCCCTCCGCGCGGCGTGTACCCATCCACGCGGTCGCGGCGACGGAACGCGGGCGGCGGCGGAACTGGCGGCCGACAGCGGGCTGCGCGAAGCGCGTCATCGCACCCGAACCGGGCCAGCCGGAAGTATCGCCCGGCGCACCCGCGCCGCGGGCGTGCCGGCTTGCGCGTCGCCGTCCCGCTGAAGTGGCCGCCCGCCGACGTTCCCGGTTTCATGGCACGCCCGGAGCTGCGCCGCCTTCCGCCCGCCGGGCACCCGGAAGTAATCGTCCCGCGCCACTGCGCCACGGGCGTGCAGGCTGGCGCCGGCATCCCGGCAAAGAACGATGTGCCACCCGCCGACCGGCCCGCGCAAACCATGGATGCGGTGCCTTCCGCGCCCCGCATCCCCGTCCGCACGCCGGCGGTCACGGCGACGGAACCATGGGCGGCGGGCGCGGAACGGGCCGCCGGCATCAGGCGCGTGAAGCTCGTTATTGCACGCAACCCGGGCACCGGGAAGTAATCGCCCTTCGCACCTGCGCCACAGGCGTGCAGGCTGCGCGTCGCCATCCCGGTGAAGTGGCGGCTCGCCGACGTTCGTGGACGCGGGCGGCCAGAAGCACGTTATGCCACCGAACCCACGCACACGGAGGTTATCCCCCGGCGCAACTGCGCCATGGGCGCGCAGGCTGCGCGTCGGCGTCCCGATGAAGTGGGGGCGCGACGACGTTGCTGCATACCGGCGCAACGGTGCGCCGTCCGCCTGGCTGGCCGCGCGCTGACGTTCGTGGATGCAACGCCCCCCGGCGCCGCGCGCATCCCCATCCGCCCGCGGCGGGCGGCGGAACGGGCCGCTGGGGATCGGGGCTGGGGGAAGCGCGTTGTACACCCTCCCAAGAATGTGTTTTGCATTGCGTTCACGCACGCAACGAACGGCGGTTTTGGTGGGCTGAACGTTGGCTTCTTCCCTTGATCTATAGCGCCCGTTCTTTGTGATACATCATGTCTTTCAGGTTGAATTTGGTCTTGACCTCCAACCTTCCCAGTTGCGTGGTGAAGCTGACTTCTTTGTCCGCGGGCGTCAACTGCAGCAATTCATGGGAGAACCCGAACAACAACACGTTACTCTCGAAACCGGCCGATCCCTGCTGCACTGTGCCGGGCTGCGCTGGAGACTTGCCCTTCGGCTCCAGGTACGTCAGGCTCTTGATTCGGTCCAGCACGTCCTGGCTGGGCCCCTTCTCTCCCGTCGTGTCGGAATCGCCACCGTTGGTGCGAAGCCGGTCCGCGGTGACAATCGGGATGCCGCTCACGCTGATGACGTAAGCGTTCGCCAGACCCTCTGGAACGGGCGATTTCAGGGCTTCCTGAATCGGCTTGGCGCTAACCCATCGCACCACGCCGTGGTACTGGATTGGCGCTGGACCGCCCATACCGCCGCCGCGTCTACCGCGGCCCATACCGCCGCCGCCCATCCCGCCACCTGGGTATCCCCCACCGCCGCCGGGGTACCCTACCCCGCCGCCATTGCCGCCGCTGCTCGATTGGCGCAACGAGATGGTGACCGACTTTGCCCACGGCGACTTCGTCTTCAACTTCTCGATTTCATCGCTGGACCACTGCGACGGATCTTTCTTATTCCAGAATTCCGATTCTCCGGCGTATAGTCGAAACCAGGACTGGGCGACTGCCCCCGAAGCGAGCAGCAGGAGTCCGCGGCGGGTGAGTCCGCATGTTTGAGCCATAAACGGTGGTGTCCTAACCTTCGTGAGACGTCGCCTGGGGTCCCAACGGTTGCAATATTAACACCCGCGTTCAGTTGGCCTTTCCCGATCCTCCCGTTAACGGAAACGCCCTGCGCGGTCTGAAGCGATATGATGGGTGCGGATGTGTGTGGGAGTGGCGAAAAGCGGGAGGTAAGATGAATCCGAATGATGCGATCACTCGCCGCGGGCTGCTCGGCCAGGCGCTGGGAGCGGCCGCTCTGATTTCCGCGGTCGACTCGGCCAGCCAGTTGTTTGCCCAGACGCCGGAACCGCCCGCGCGTATCCGCGAATCCCTGGACTTCGGTTGGAAGTTCTTCAAGGGCGATGCTCCCGGCGCGCAGCAACCGGGTTTCGCGGACGCGAGTTGGAGAAGCCTGGACCTGCCGCACGACTGGAGCATCGAGGGTCCATTCGCCCAGAATGAGCCCAGTGGCGGCGCGGGTGGCTACGCCCCGGCCGGCATCGGCTGGTACCGGAAGCGCTTTCGCCTCCCGGCATCGTACGGCGACCGCAAGGTATCGGTTGAATTCGATGGCGTCTACCAGAACAGCGAGGTGTGGATCAACGGGCAATATCTCGGCAAGCGGCCATTTGGGTACATCAGCTTCGCCTACGACCTCACCCCACGCTTGAATGCCGGGGGCGAGAATGTGTTGGCCGTAAAAGTGGACAACTCCCGCCAGCCCGGCTCGCGCTGGTATTCCGGCTCGGGCATCTACCGGCATACGTGGCTGGTTGCCGTGAATCCGGTCCACGTTGCCCAATGGGGGACGTTCGTGACCACGCCACGGGTTTCCAAGGACTCCGCAACCGTTCACGTCCGGACGCGGGTGCGCAACGAAACAGCGACGGCCGCGTCTTGCTCGCTGGCGACCGCGGTGGTCAACCGCGAAGGCCTCGTCGTCCAAACCGAGGAGACTGCTCAGGAGATCGGCCCTCACGCCGAATACGAGTTCGGGCAGTCTCTCACGGTCGATAGGCCCATGCTCTGGAATGTAGCCGCACCATATCTCTACCGGGTGCGCAGCACGGTCCACGTGGGCCGGGAGTTGGTGGACGAGTACGAGACTGCCATCGGTATTCGGGAAGCGATCTTCGATGCGGACCGTGGGTTCCTGCTGAATGGAGAGCACGTTAAGCTGAATGGAGTCTGCCTGCACCACGACGGAGGAGCCGTCGGTGCCGCAGTGCCGGAGCGCGTTTGGGAGCGGCGTTTCGAGGTCCTGCGCGAGATGGGGTGCAACGCCATTCGTACGAGCCACAATCCGCCGGCGCCCGAGTTTTTGGACCTCTGCGACCGCATGGGCTTTCTCGTCATGAACGAAGCTTTTGACGAATGGAAGGCGGGCAAGGGACAGGTGCGCGGCAATGGCTATTCGAGGGTCTACGACGAGTGGCACGAACGCGATGTGACGGACTTCGTCCGCCGGGACCGCAATCATCCTTCCGTCGTGCTGTGGAGTTGCGGCAATGAAATCGGCGATCAGCTCAGCGAGCATGGTGTGGAGATTTTGCGAGAATTGCTCGCTATCTTCCATCGAGAAGACGCCACGCGCCCGGTCACGGCTGGCTGTGACCAGATTGCGGCCGAACCGAAATCGGCGCCAGTGGAGTTTCTGAGCCTGCTGGATGTCGTGGGATATAACTACGCCGACCGCTGGCGTGAGCGGCGCGAATTGTCCTATAGCCTCGATAAGGCCGCGCATCCCAACTGGCGCATGATCGGAACGGAGAGTACCGGCATGGGCGGCCAACGCGGTGACTATCGGGGCATTGTCCCGGCATCCTCAGGGCAGGCCGCGGGGCTCGCGGCGTCGCCCGGAGTCTCATCGGCAGCCGGAGGGGGACGGGGCTTTGGCGGCGGTGCCGGCCGCAGGCTGGATACGGAGCAACTCTGGAAGTTCGTGCGCACTCACGATTATGTCGCCGGCGACTTCATGTGGACCGGCATCGATTACCTCGGCGAAGCTTTCGGCGCATCCAGGGGAGCAAGTTCCGGGGTCATCGATAGCTGCGGGTTTCCCAAGGACGGCTACTACTTTTATCAGAGCCAATGGAGCGAGAAGCCGGTGCTGCACCTGTTCCCGCACTGGAACTGGAAGGGGCGCGAGGGCGTATTTGTGCCGGTCACTTGCTACACCAATTGCGATAGCGTCGAGTTGTTTCTCAACGGCAGATCGGTGGGAGTCAAGGGCTACATGTTCCCGCGATACGGCATGCAGGGGCGCTACGGCCAGTACGCACCGACGGCGCCGGGCGCCGTCCGGACCACGAACGATCTCCACCTCACCTGGGACGTGCCCTACGCCCCCGGCACTCTCAAGGCGGTCGGGATGAAGGGTGGAAGGGTCGTCGCAGAGGTGGAGGTCTCGACGACAGGCGACCCGGCCGCCCTCGGCCTTTCCGTGGACCGCAACGCGATCCGCGCTGACCGGAGCGACGTGGCCCACGTCACCGTGAAGGTATTGGACGCTCAGGGTCGTTTGCATCCGGATGCGGACAACGAGATCACGTTCGAAGTGCAAGGGGCAGGCAGGCTGATCGGCGTGGACAACGGCAACATGGGTGACATGGCAGCCGACTTCAAAGGCAAAATCAGAAAGGCTTACCAGGGCATGTGCCTGGGGATAGTGCAATCCACCGCTAGCGCCGGGCAGATTCGCCTGACAGCCACATCGCCCGACCTCATGTCGGCCACCGTAACGATCGCGTCGAAGGCGTGAGCCAAAAGTGGCCGCTCGCCGACGCTGCTGGATGCGCCGCCGCGCATCCCCATCCGCATGCTGTCGGTCGCGGCAACGGACAACGCGCTGACGGCGTCTACGGCTCGCACACCTCCAACGCCAGTCGCTTGGGCGCGGTGATCGCTTGAGCGCGGGCGCCCTCGCGGCGGATGAAGGCCCTGGTCTTCGACAGCGTCTCGTCGCCGAATCGCGTCGCCCATCCGCACGCCGGCGGTCGCGGCGACGGACCACGGCGCGGCGGCGGGCGCCGGAACGGGCGGGCGGGCATCGAGGTGCGCGAAGCGCGTTATTTTCAAACTTGGGATTTTGAAGCCGTGAGGAGAGTTGTGGCGGCGATCGGATTTCCCCACCAAAACCTCCACCCCAACCGGTGGCGCTCGACGTTCGACGCGCCAAGCGTCCGCAGGGCATCCGCATATATCGCCGTGGCACGGATATCCGCGATCACCATCCTGCCTCCGGGTTTAAGGACGCGGAACCCTTCGCCGATCGCCCGCTTCCGATCGGCATTCGATCGGATGTTGTGTATCGCGAGGCTCGAAACTACCAGATCAAAAGTAGCGTCTGGAAATGGGAGCGCTCGCATGTCGGCGGTCTCAATGTGCACGCGATCGCCGACCCCTTCCAGCGCCGTGTTGCGCAGGGCGGCGTGCATCGCGTTCCCCGACTGGTCCGTTGTACTCCAGATATCCACGCCTGTCACTCGGCCTGTCATCAGCCTGCGTGCTACGGCCGTCAGCACTGCGCCTCGACCGCACCCCATATCGAGCACCATCTCGTCGCCGCGCATGTGAGTTCGGTCCAGAATGCGGTCCCACTCGAGGAACTTGCCGCGTCTGGTGGTGTAGAAAAAGCTGGTGGTGTTCACCAGGAACAGGACAAAATACAGCGTGATCGGCGCGGCCTGACTTGGCATTCGCCACCAGGAGATCGCCGCTCCAAGGCCGCTGAGTACCGCCAAAGATCCGAAGGTCACCAGCGCGTAAGGTGCATCGTAGCCGTATTCGCCGTGTCGCATTGCGATCCGAGGGGAGGCTTACATCCTCAGCCAGCAGCGGCAGGGGTGGACGGCGCTGCCACGCGCTCAGCACCGCTCGCTGGCTGGGCCAAGATCGCCCGAACCCTCGCCTTCAGGGTCTCTCCATCGAACGGCTTCGGCAGGAACGGCATGTTGGCATTTTGGCTGACGATCTCGCGCATGTCCGCACCAGACATTACCAACACCCTGACACCCTGATTCCGGGTCGCTCTTCGATCAGATGCGCGCACAGGTCGGTGCCATTCAGCCTGGGCATCTGCACGTCGGTAATCACCAAATCTATTGGTCCGGGGTACTTGCGCGATACCTCCAGCCCTTCGTGACCATCGGCAGCGGAAAGAACGAAATACCCCTCGTGCTGCAATAGCAGAGTGACCAGATTTCGGATTAGGGCTTCGTCATCAGCGACAAGGATGACAGGCTGGTGTACCCCCCGGGGGCCGCCCGGGGTCCGCCCAGGCCAGGGGTCCGCCCGGGGCGGCCCCCAATAGGCGTTAACTTTAGGATCGGCCGTCCAGAACCCTCCACACTGAATGGTAGTCGCATAAGTCGAGTTGCCAACATTTTGTGCCATAAATGTTTTAAGTTAACGCTTATTGGGCGGCCCCCTGGGCGGACCCCCTGGTCCGCGCGGGTTCCCCTGGACCCGCTCCTTCGTTCGAAGAATCAAGGCTTTCGACGCTGGCGACAGGCCGACGGGGGCGTCGGCCGCGGTCCAGGGGGACCGCCCCACAACTAATGCAGGTGTTCGGTCGTGGGAAAACTATGCGGCATTGGGCTCTCAGCCTGCGGCGGCCTCTCAGGCCGCCTGCCCCTACTTCTTCTCATCGCTAGTGCACGCCGCGCTGAGCCACTTACTGGTGCCCGCCGTATTGATCTTCATGCTGTGGGAACCATCGCCCGAAGTAACTTGCACGGAGAACTTCACATGTTCCGGGTCGATAGCTTCGACGTGAATCGTTCCCGTCGCTTTAATCCCGGAGTTGGCGCATTCAATGCGGATCTCCTGCTTGCGGGAAGACCCGTTCACCACGGTGCGCTGGCACGCTCCGTGATCGTCGCCGAACATCAGCCCCTTGTTCAGTTCTTCCTTGGTGATGCAATGCTTCCGGACAGTGGTCTTGGGGCCCGCCTTCATGCGCGCCTCCAGCATGGCCTTCTGTTCGGGCGTCATCTTCGCCAGGATTTCCGGCGGGATAGCCGGTGTGCCGGTCGTCTCAGTGGTGGTCGTGCCCTCCCACATTCCGGGCCTTATATCGAGCGGCGGAGGCGTGTCGGCGGCGCAGGCCGCGCCTGCCAGAAGGACAAATCCAAGGGCGTATCTTGCGGTCATGTTGGTCATATTATCAACCTTCCATTCTACCGGAAACCCGGCCCGCGAATCGGCGCCATCGCTGCCAGGGGTACGCGACATGAATCCGGAAGCGCTCCGCCAGGCACGAACTTCTCCACTAACTGTTCGGAATAGACAACCGTGCGCACATTCGTTTATCCAGCGAGCTTTGAAAGGGGAGACAAGCCGGGAGTCCTGGTGATCGGGTTCCGGGATGTCCCAAAGGCCATCACCCAAGGAAACGGGGAGAGGGATGCGCTCTGGCAGGCGGCGGATTGCCTGGAGGAGGCCATCGCCGGAAGGATTGCCGACGGAGGTGAAATCCCGAAGCCCTCCAGAGCGGCGCGGGGCGAACGGCTGATTCCCGTCTCGTCGCCGATGGCTGCGAAGGCGGCACTCTATCTCGCCATGAGAGAGGCCGGAATAACCAATGCGCAGTTGGCGCGGAAGCTTGGATGCGGCGAGAAGGAAGTGCGGCGCATGCTGGATCCCCGCCACCCCACCAAGTTGCCCCGCATCACTAGCTAGCTAGCGGTCCGTGAATGGATCGGCCCCTATCGTCCCCACCAATTCCGCCAGGTAAGCCGTCGCGCTCACTCGCGCCATCTGCGCGCGAGCCTCCCCAAGCAGGCTTCGCACGTCGAACTGCCGCGAGCCGGGGCCGGAGACAAACGCCTCCAGCGCCGCGATGTGGCGGCTCCACAGTGCGATGTCGCGCTCTTGTTTGGCGTGCAAGCGTTGCTTGTACCAATCGCTCTCCAGCACCGATTCCCGCGTGAACATCGCCCGGAATCGCGGGTCGCCAATTCCCTTCCCTTCCCACTCCCCGCGCGCCATGATGTGCAGCAGCGCCCGCAGAGGCGGACAGGCCGCCTCCACGCTGCCGTCATAGAAATAGTTTTGCGCCACCCGCGTCTGCGCCGCCGCAATGGCCTCCACGCCCGCCGCGAACGCATCCATATCCTGCTTCTCCGGCCGCAGAATCTCCTCGGGAAAGACGGCGTCGGGGGTCTCGAAAATTCGCCCCAGGAAACGCTCCGCGAACAGCGCCGTAATGCGGTAACCCAAGCGGCTCGCCTCCACCGTGCGTCCGCGCCATTCAAAGTCGGTCATCCTCTCCAGGAAGCCATTGTCGATCAGGAACCGCGGATCCCGCTCGGGCACCCGCACCCGGCACCAGACCTCCGGCGCCAGCATACTGATGTCGTGATCCACCCGGTACTGCGGACCGACGTATCCGGCCGCGGTGGTGAAGCCGGCGTACTCCGTCAGCGCCGCCGCCACCAGCGCATTGTTCAGATCCACCACCGGCGAAACCGCATTGAATGGGCCTTTGGTCAGCGCGCCTTCGCTTCCGAATCCCGTAGTGGACGGAGACTTGCCGGTTAGGCTGCAAATGAAATCCATGAACAGCTCCGGCAGCTCCTGATAGTGGATCGGGTTGTAGACGGCCAGGGGCGGCAGCCCGATTTTGGGATCGGCGGGATTGCCGCGGCGTCCCGCGAGCACCACATTTACCGGGAAACGCACCGGCTGGTCCGCCGGAATCCCGCGATCCAGCCGCGCGCACACTTCGGCCAGATAGCGACCTAGCTAGCTAGCGGGTCCACCAGATCGGGCCGCTTTTGCAGATAGCGCGGATTCTTCGAAGGGCGGCCGTCCACCATGCGGGGGTACGCGGAAGAGACGGCGTAAGCCACCTTCGCTTCGCTCACAAAACTCCGCAGCAGCGCCTGCATGGGCTCGGTGTATTGGTCGAACTCGACCACATGATCCACCATCGCCTTGGCCTGCGCCTTGGTCAGCGGCTCGAAGTTCGATAGAAACGTCCCCGGCGTAGCGATGTCGGCCGCCGCCTGCGCGTCAAAGCCGCGGTGAATGGCGTCGTCCGGGCGCTGGAACAGGAACGCCTCGCAGTTCTCCACCAGTTTGGCGCTGCGGTTGGGGTACTTGGTGTCGAAATCCTTCAATCCCTGCCGCGGGACCACCACCGAAACGGCGATATCGTCCTCCACCTGGACCTTGCCGGCGGGATGGAAGTCGGGCCGCAGCTTGTAAATCCGCCACGACCCTTGCGGATCGAAACCCACCCGCAGATAATTGCCCACCAGCTTCTGGTTGTCGTATTTCAGTTCATGGCCGAGGAACCCATTGATCCGGTCGACCGTGAAATGCTCCCGCCAGTTCTCGCCCCATTCCGGCCGGTAATACCGCTTGACTGTGAACACAAGCTGGCGGATGGTCTGCGGCAGGTTGCGCAGCCACTCGTTGTACTCTTCGTTGTAGTCGGAGGAAACGGTCAGCAGCTTGATCACCGACCCCAGCGACCGCTCCGGGCTCAAGATGGGCCTGCCGGAGCGCTCAGCCGGCTGCTTGTAGGCCGTCGAGAAATCCCTGGCCAGGATCTCGGCCACCTGGTCCATGTCGCGGTAGTAATCCCTGACGAACACCGGACCCTGCAACAGAACGTTGGAGATGGACTTGGATATCTCCGACTTGCCGCCGCCCGAGACGGTCGAAGGTTTGTGACCAGCGCATCGTAGTGCGCCTGCCGCGCCAGGCTTTCCTCCAGTTGCACCACGCGCACCGCCGAGCGCATGCGCGCGCGCAGTTCCCCGGCGTGAAACGGCTTGGTGATATAGTCGTCGGCCCCCGCCTCCAGCGCCTGCACAATGTCTTCCTGCTCGGCCCGCGCCGACAGCAGAATCACGTACACGTAGCGGTTCCCCGGCTGCGCCCGCACCCGGCGGCAGACTTCGATGCCGTCGAGGCCGGGCATCATCCAGTCCAGAATCGCCAGGCGCACGCCGGCGTCCTGCTGCAGCACCTCCCAGGCCTCCGCGCCGCTGCGCACCAACACCACTTCGTAGCCCCACTTAGTCAACAGGCTGCGCAGCAGACTCTGTACCACCGGGTTGTCCTCCGCCACCAGAACTCGCATGTGCACAGC
>PMVV01000147.1 GCA_003166475.1 Bryobacterales bacterium
CAAAAAGTACGTGGCATTAGGCACGATTGCCCGCCCTCCAATTGGTTTTGCCCCTTACGGAGGCGTCAGACCAAAATAGTCCCCGATGACCTTCGCGTCATACGGCGCATTCAACTGGTCCCATCCGTTGCCGGGCACGTTCAGCACCCCCTGCGTGTAGACGATCGCTCCCTGTTGCGTGACCGCAATCACGCGGTCGTTAAACTGATCGCTGATCAGCGTCAGGCCATCCCGCAAGCGCACCGCCCGTGTCGGCTGCGGGTTCGGGTTGCCACTCGGGTCCAGCGTGGAGTACATGAAAACCACCGCGCCATTCGAGGTGACCTCGATGATCCGGTTGTTGCCCGCGTCCGTGATCAGCGTATTGCCGTCCGGCAGGCGGCTGGCGAACGCGGCGGTATTCAACAACGCCGGATTGGGCCTGGCCGGATATTGCCAGACGATTTCGTGGTTGCGCGGGCTCACCTCGATCGCCCTGTTGTTGGCCTGGTCGGCGATCAGGACATTGCCGTTGCTCAGCAACTCGGCGCTATTCGGATTATTGAGCTGATTGAAGCCGGAGCCGCTGACCCCCGTCATCCCGTACTGCCACACGATTTGCTTCTGCATGGTGACGATGATCACGCGGTTGTTGGCCTGGTCGGTGATCATCACGTTCCCATTGGGCAGAAACGTGTTTTGGACCGGCGTATTGAGCTCATTCGGCCCGGACCCGGTGACGCCCGCCTGTCCGTATTGCCATACGATCTGGCCCTGTTGATTTACCAGCATGACGCGATTGTCGGCGCAACCGCTGGGGCAGGAAGGCTCGAGGCCCCCAGGCACGCCCGTGCCGGCAA
The DNA here is from genome assembly GCA_003166475.1 of Bryobacterales bacterium. Taxonomy (GTDB): domain Bacteria; phylum Acidobacteriota; class Terriglobia; order Bryobacterales; family Bryobacteraceae; genus Bog-159. The sequence goes on from PMVV01000147.1 coordinate 840, forward strand.
CCAGCGTCAGACTGCCCACCCGCTGCGCATCGTTCACACCCACCACCGACGTGGGGCCTGGAACGCTCGATCCATCGCCAAATGTCCACACCACATTGTGGGTGTTGGGGTCCACCTCGATCACCCGATTGTTGGATTGGTCCGAGATCAGGATGTTGCCCGGGGTATTGAAACCGGGGCCGCCGTCCGCCAGCAGGGCCGCACCGGTCAGCACGGTGGCCCCTGCGAGTACTGCCAGGCTCCGCAACAGCGTGCCCGTACGATTTATTGTCATTGTTTATATGTTCCTCCTCAACCATCATGCGGACGCCTGCCCGAGGATGCGGTGAGCGCGCGGTAAAAGTTTTGTAAAAGTACGCGCGGCAAATGCGAGAATGTGAGGAATACCACACGCCGCCACTTCCGCTGTGGGGCAGGCCATCGTTTTTCGTGGCCTGCCGTCCTTGCGCCGTGCCATCGCCAGTCAGTATGGCAAGTTGCACAACGTGGAGTTGGACCACGGAGATTGTCGTCACGGCTTCGGGCGTGCAACCCTTGAACGTCGCCATTCGCGCGGTGCTCGATCCCGGCGACGGGGCGCTGGTGCTCACCCGCGCGCCTGTCCCAGACGGTGGACTCGTCCAATGCGCTGCTCCAGGCGGGCGGGGTTCCAGGGAGTCTTCCATGAGCACGCCGCGATTCTTGGAAGGCACGCCGCCGTGCAGCGAGACGAATCCGATTCCCAGCTTCTCCAGTTCCAGGCCCGCCAGGAGGGCGTCGCGCTACGGTCCAGCAGGTGCGCGCCCGCCACTACCGTAAGCTAAGCAGACCGGCCAAACGCGCTCGCAAAGGCCGCGATGGCCCGCATCAGGCGGCCCTCATCCACCGATTGGGGCAGCGGAATCGAGAGCACCGGGTTGTTGGTGCGCGGGTCGCGCGCGAACAGGCTCCCAAGGCCCTCGCCGGCGGGCACGCTTTGCGCCACCGCGGCCAGCGATTCGAGGAAGCGCACGCCAGTTTCGATCAACCCAGCCGCGGCTTGCGCGAATCCCGACGGTTGAGATGTCGCCGGAGCGGGCGGCGCCGTCGATGGAGGGACCTGCGCTGGCACGGCCTGTATGGGAACAGCCTTGGCCGGGACCTGGTCGATCACAGGCTTTGGCCGACCCGGCTGATCCGCGAAAATTTCCTTCACTGCCTGGAGGACGCTCTTTCGTCCCAGCGCCGCGAAGCTCACCTCGGCGGTTGGTGAATCGAAGACCCCCGCGAACAGGGACTTCTTCAGCTTTAGCGTCTCCCACACGCGCTCTTCAATGCTGCCCCTGGTCATCAGGTGCACCACGTGCACTGGATGGGCCTGGCCAAGACGGTGGACTCGTCCAATGCGCTGCTCCAGGCGGGCGGGGTTCCAGGGCGGTTCGAAATTGACCACTGCCGAGGCCGCCTGGAGATTCAGGCCAACGCCTCCCGCGTCCGTCGAAAGAAATACGCGGCACTCCGCATCGCGCCGGAATTTCTCCATGAGCGCGCCGCGATTCTTGGAAGGCACGCCGCCGTGCAGCGAGACGAATCCGATTCCCAGCTTTTCCAGTTCCTGGCCGGCCAGGTACGTCATCCGCTCATACTCGCTGAAGACCACCACCTTGCGATTCTCTTCCATCGCCAGCTCGCGGACGATCTCGCGAAACTCCGCCAGCTTGGGCGAATGATTCGTCTTCTTGTCGAAGAGAAAGGTGGAGTTGCAGAGCATCCGCATGTTCTGCAGGCAACACATGACCCGCCGCAGGTCGATTTCCGAGAGATACTTCTGCCGCTCCCATTTGCGCATCAGAGCGGCCAGGATGTCGCTCTGTTCCCAATATGGCTCGGCCTGCTGCGGGGTCAGAGCCACGTGGAGAATCTGGTCGGTGCGCTCGGGCAGATCCGGGAGCACCTCCTGCCGCGTGCGCCGTAGCAGAATGGGCGCCAGTTGATCGTGAATCCGATCGAGGCCGCGGTAGCCGATCAACCTGCCGTTTTCGTCCTAGGTGCGGTGCTCGTCGAGGAAGCGGAAGGCGGGACCGAGCCGGCGGCCGTCGATGAACTCCACCACCGAAAATAGCTCTTCCAGCTTGTTTTCGAGAGGTGTTCCGGTAAGCACGAACGCATAGCGGCTTTTCAGTTGTTTGATGGTGCGTGCCGTGGCCGTGGTCCAGTTGCGGATGCGCTGCGCTTCGTCCAGGATGATGAGATCGGGCGCCAGTTCGTGCATGTAACGCACATCTTTCAGGACCAGTTCGTAACTGGAAAGGTTGTAGAACTTGGGCGAGCCATACAGTTCCCGCCTCCGCGGCAGCAAGCCGTCGATGACCTGCGCCGGAAGGTCGGTGAACTTTTCGATTTCCGTCTTCCACTGGTATTTTACAGAGGCGGGGGCCACCACCAGCACTCTTTGAATGCCTCCTGCGGCGGCGCAGCAACTCCGCGGCGGCCAGGGCCTGCACTGTCTTACCCAAGCCCATGTCATCGGCCAGAACCACGCGGCCGCGGCAGGCCGCGAAAATGGCGCCCCGCTCCTGGTAGGGCAGCAGTTTCGCCTTCAGCAGTCCGTTCAGGGGATCTTGCCCGCGGTGAAGCTCGGCGAGAAGCTGGCGTTCCAGGTCGAGTCCCTCCGCGAGTTCATTTTCCCGGTCGAGGTATTCGAGCACGTCGCTGTAGATGACCGCTTCGCCGTCGGCCTTGCGGAAAGCCTCGATCACCCGATGAAAACTCCGGAAGTGCTCCCGCAGCAGCAACCCGGCTGGATCGAAAAACTGCTCGGCGAGCTTACGGAGTGCGGGCGGCGGAACCGCCGGCAAGCGCAAGCGGACATCGATCGTTTCGCCGTACTGCAAAGAAATGGAGGCGCGCGAGCGCGCATACGCCTTGCTTTCGAGCTTGTGGCTGTGCCGTTTCCGAAGGCGCAACAGAAGCGCCTCGATGTGCTTGCAAGTGCCCAGGGTGTTGACGGCGAAGTCCGGGCACGAGCAGTAGTTTTCGAACAACCCCGGCCCGCGCATGGCCACCCGGTAAGTTTTCCCGCTGGCGGACTTCACGCGATAGTCGCCGTACGGCTCCCCGCCTGGCCGTTCCAGAATCTTGGCGATGGCATCGCGCGCCCGTTCCCGCCGCTCGGCAATCTGTTGCTCGACTAACATTATGGTGGGACCTCGCCCCCGGATAACGAGTCAGAATAGCAAAGCGCACGGGTGCTTGACGGTTTTGCGGACACCAACAGTCGTGTCGATTTCGCAGGGCCATACCGAGCCGCGACCGTAAGGGAGCGGTCTCTACCGTAAGACAGGCTTTATTTATCCGGGTTTAATTCCGCAGCGACCGGCGTGCGCCGGGACAACCAGCCGTCCTTTCCCGATCGCGCGAGGACGGTCTGCTTACGCCGCGCCGCCGAGGGGAGCTTGCCAGCGGAATAGGAAAAAGTGGCGGCCGCAGAGAGTGCACCGGTAGGGTTGCAGGAGCCAATGGAAATTTCTCTCGATGGCGTTGCGGACGCCTACAGTGCGGAGTTCGATCGACCTGCAATGCGGACAGCTTGTGGAGAACAGCGCGGCTATGGCACGGATCATGTCACTCACCCTCGCCTTTCGCCGCACTGTCCGCGGCGGGGCCGGCGGGATTGGGGACGGATGGCGTGGAGTACAGTCCGTGGGCGCGGTTGCGCCAGCCGCCGGCGGGCTGGCTCGCCTCCCGAGCCGCCCTCAATTGTTCCGGTGTTCTCAGGTCCGGCTCCGACAGCCGGACCCGTTCTTTGGCGCGCGCAACCTGGCGCTTGTGCCGCTTCTGTAATCTTTTGTCCATCCGTCCCCCCTCGCCGGCCCACCGTGTAAGCGCCGAACTAACTATTTACTTCTTCCACAACCGCACAGACCATGGCCTCGGTCGTGAGCATGAGAGAGGCGATGGAAGCGGCATTCTGCAGAGCCGTGCGAGTGACCTTGGTGGGGTCGATGACGCCGCCCTTCACCAGGTCTTCGTATACTTCGGTGGAAGCGTTAAAGCCGAAGTTGGGATCCTTTTGGTTCCTGATCTTCTCGACCACGACTGCGCCTTCGGTCCCGCAGTTCAGCACGATCTGCCGCACGGGCTCCTCGCAGGCGCGGCGCACGATGGTGACGCCGAACTGCTCGTCTCCTTCGAGCTTCAGCTTCTCGAGGGCCATCGCGGCGCGCAGCAGGGCGACGCCTCCGCCCGGCACGATGCCTTCCTCGACCGCCGCGCGGGTAGCATGCAGAGCATCCTCCACACGGGCCTTTTTCTCCTTCATCTCGGTCTCGGTCGCGGCGCCGACTTTGATGATCGCCACGCCGCCCGCCAACTTCGCCAGCCGCTCCTGCAGTTTCTCGCGGTCGTAGTCCGAAGTGGTCTCTTCGATCTGGTTGCGGAGTTGCTTGATGCGGCCCTCGATGTTCTTGGGCGCCCCGGCGCCGTCGATGACGGTGGTGGTGTCCTTGTCCACCGTGACGCGCTTGGCGCGGCCCAGATCCTCCAGCTTAATGCTTTCCAGCTTGATGCCGGTCTCTTCCATGATGGCTTTGCCGCCCGTCAGGATGGAGATGTCTTCCAGCATGGCCTTGCGGCGGTCGCCGAAGCCCGGAGACTTCACCGCGCAAGCGCTCAGCGTACCGCGCAGCTTGTTGACTACCAGCGCGGCCAAGGCTTCGCCTTCCACATCCTCGGCGATTACCAGCAGGGGCTTACCCACGCGCGCAATCTGCTCGAGAAGCGGCAGCAGATCCTTCATGTTGGCGATCTTCTTGTCGTGAATGAGAATGTAGGGATCCTCGAAGACGCACTCCATGCGCTCGGCATCGGTCACAAAGTACGGGGAAAGGTAGCCGCGATCGAATTGCATCCCATCCACTGCCTGCAATTCGGTAGTCATGGTCTTGGATTCCTCGACCGTGATCACGCCGTCCTTGCCGACCTTCTTCATGGACTCGGCAATGATGTTGCCGATGGTGAGGTCGCTGTTGGCGGAAATGCTGCCAACCTGCGCGATCATGTCGCCGGAGACGGGCTTGGAAAGCTTCTTGACTTCTTCGACGGCCATTTCCACGGCCTTGTCGATGCCGCGCTTGACGGCCATCGGATTGGCGCCGGCGGTGACCGCTTTCACGCCCTCGCGATAAATCGCCTGGGCCAGAATCGTGGCTGTGGTGGTGCCGTCGCCGGCCACATCGGAGGTTTTCGACGCCACTTCGCGCACCATCTGGGCGCCCATGTTCTCCAGGGGATCCGGCAACTCGATCTCTTTCGCCACGGTCACGCCGTCTTTGGTGATGGTCGGCCCGCCGAATTTCTTTTCGAGAACCACATTGCGTCCCCGGGGTCCCAGGGTCACTTTTACCGCGTCGGCGAGTTGGTTGACACCGCGCAGGATCGCCTGGCGGGACTGATCGCTATAAACAATCTCTTTTGCCATAAATGTTATTCCTCGTGATTCGAATTTGAACTAGCTGGCTTTCAGGAGGGCTTGCGGAGTCGCATCCAGGACTCCGAGGACATCGTCCTCGCGCATGATGATGTACTCAATGCCATCCAGTTTGATCTCGTTGCCGGAGTACTTGCCGAACAGGATGCGGTCGCCGACTTTGACGTCGAGGGCCACTATTTCGCCGTCGTCCAGCCGCTTGCCCTTGCCGATGGCCATCACTTCAGCCTCCTGGGGCTTTTCTTTAGCCGAGTCGGGGATGATGATGCCTCTGTGCGTGGTTTCCTGTTCCTCGATGCGCTTCACCACGATGCGGTCGTATAGGGGTCGAATATTCATAATGCTACTAACCTCCAGTTAGAAATTGAATCTCAAGAAAAGTGTGCCGCGTTATTCCAGCGGATGGCTCGATGCCGCCGCAAAGACCAAGCCCTTTTGAAGGTGCCGCGGGTGAGCGGAGACGGTTACATAGGGCACCCCGAGAAACGATTTACCGCTCACCCGGGTGATCTCGATACTGTTGCATTCGCGAGATTTCACCTTGGCGATGAGCCGCTGCAACGCGGTGCGTAATATTTCTTGCCTATCGAATCCGAAGACCGTAGCCTGGATCTCTCCGGCCATAAAAAAGAAGGTCCATCCGGCTTCCCGAATGTCCTTCTCGAACGTGGAACGAGCGCCGTTAAGCGCCGTCCATCCATTCGAACCAGGCTCGCCCGGCAGCAGTAGGGAGTCCGGCAAATGCGCACCTTCTTCAATCAGAATACTGCCCGCTGCGATGGCGTCAGTCATGATGTGCCCGATCGATAACAGGCGTCAGTTCACGGAGACCGGGCTGGCGCCCGCGGCATGCGCCAGCCATTCCACCGGGTGGCTGCGGATACTGCCGTCGCGCTCCGTGACGTCGGCCCACTTCACGTCCTCTTTCAGCCGGAGGAATACACCAGGAGTACCCTGGTATGTGCCCTCGGCCAGCACGACTTGGTCGCCTTCGCGGAATTCGGGACCTGCAGGTCTAGTGCCCAACATGTTCGTGTACCTCGGTTTGTATGGGTGACCTAAGGGAACGGGAGATCAGATCGGCTGACTTAGTTCAGACGGTCTGCGAGTGGGCGGAAGCGCTCAGGCACTTACATTATCGGTCAAGCGCGCTTGCTTGTCAAGCAGGCCTGTGGCAAGATAATAGTAGCTTGTTGGCCGATTTCGGCTAACTACAAGCAAACAGGACCTTCCGTTGGACGCTTCCCTATCTATCGGCAGCCCCCGCCCGCGGCTGTGCGGCGCCTGCCGGGCAGCCTAGGGCGCTCGCATGAAAGAAACTTCTAAAGTCCGCAAGATTGCGTTTGTGGGCGACCACCTGCCACGCAAATGCGGCATCGCTACGTTTACCTCCGACCTGCTGGCCGCCGTGGCCGGCGCGTATCCCCAAAGCCAGTGTCTGGCCGTGTCGGTCAACGACATTCCGGGCGGCTACGCGTACCCGGAAGTAGTTCGCTTCGAGATCGAGGAGCAGGACCTTTCGTCCTATCTGCGGGCCGCGGACTTCCTCAACATCAGCAACGTGGACATCGTCTGCCTGCAGCACGAATTCGGCATTTTCGGCGGGCCCGCCGGCGGTCACATCCTGGCGCTCCTGCGCGAGTTGAGAATGCCGGTGGTCACCACGCTGCACACGGTCCTGCGCGAGCCGAAAGCAGACCAGCGGCGCGTGATGGAAGGGTTAATCTCACTTTCTACCCGGCTGGTGGTCATGGCCGATCGCGGACGGCAGATGCTGCAGGAGATTTACGCGGCGCCGCCAGCCAAGATCGATCTCATCCCGCACGGCATTCCCGACGTAGGTTTCGTGGATCCGACCTATTTCAAGGACCAGTTCGGAGTGGAAGGAAAGATCGTGCTGCTCACCTTCGGACTGCTTTCGCCGAACAAGGGCATCGAGAATGTGCTCCAGGCTCTGCCGCAAATCGTGGCGGAGTTTCCCGAGGTTGTGTATATTGTCCTGGGCGCCACGCATCCTAACGAACTGCGGGAACACGGCGAAGCTTACCGGCTCAGTCTCGAGATCCTCGCGCAGAAGAAAAAAGTCGAGAAGAACGTCATTTTCTACAACGAGTTTGTAGACCTTGAGCATCTCAAGGAGTTTATCGGCGCGGCGGACCTTTATATTACGCCTTACCTGAACCCGGCGCAGATCACGTCGGGCACGCTGGCCTACGCGTTTGGCGCGGGCAAAGCGGTGGTTTCCACACCGTACTGGCACGCCGCGGAACTGCTGGCGGACGACCGGGGCGTGCTGGTGCCGTTCGGCGACGCGCCGGCCATCGCGCGCGAGGTAACCGGGTTGCTGCGAGACGACACGCGCCGGCATGCCATGCGCAAGAACGCCTACAGGATCGGCCGCGAAATGGTCTGGAGCAACGTGGCGCAGATGTACATGCGTTCGTTCGAGTGTTCGCGGCTGGAAGTGGCGGCCAAGCCGCGAAAGTCTCTGGCCGCCAAGACGCTCGACCAGAAGCCGCGGGAACTGCCGCACGTCAGACTGAGCCATCTCACGCGGATGACCGACTCGACCGGAGTCTTCCAACACGCGGTTTTCAGCGTTCCGAATTTTTCCGAAGGCTATTGCACCGACGATAACGCGCGCGCCTTCGTGCTGGCGGTGCTGCTCGGCGAATTGGGCGAGGATGCGGAGTGCGCGCGGACCCTGGCCACCACCACCGCGGCTTTTCTCCATCACGCTTTCGATTGCAAGACGAAACGCTTCCACAATCACCTGAGTTTCGGCCGGCGCTGGCTGGACGAACGGGGGTCGGAAGACTGCCAAGGCAGGGCGCTCTGGGCGCTGGGCATTGGCGTGGGACGATCGCCGTTCCGGAGCTTCCAGATGATGGCTGGACAGCTTTTCGCGCAGGCGTTGGCCGCGCTGACGGGGTTCACGTCGCCGCGGGCGTGGGCCTTCGGCCTGATTGGCATCCATGAATATCTGCGCCGGTTGAGCGGCGATAGCCTGGTCAACCAAACACGGGAGACCCTGACTAGCCGGCTCATGGAGCACTTCGATGCCAGTGCGCATCCCGACTGGCAATGGTTTGAAGAGGAACTGTCCTACGACAACGCCAAGCTCGCGCACGCCTTGATTTTGAGCGGACAGGCAACCGCTCAGCCCAAGGTGCTGGAACGGGGACTGACGGCCCTGCGCTGGCTGACGGAATTGCAGATGTCCGATAAGGGTCACTTCCGGCCCATCGGCAGCAACGGGTTCTACCGGCGTGGCGGCACGCGCGCCAGTTTCGACCAGCAGCCCATTGACGCGCAAGCCACCGTCTCGGCTTGTCTGGAAGCCTATCGCGCCACATCGGACTTTTGGTGGTACGAACACGCGCAACGCGCCTTCGACTGGTTCATCGGCTGGAACGATCTGGGGCTGGAACTCTATTCTCCGGAAACGGGCGGCTGCCGCGACGGGTTGCACGTGGATCGGGTCAACGGGAACCAGGGGGCGGAATCGACGCTGGCTTTCTTGCTTTCCTTGGTGGAGATGCGATTGGCGCAAAACATGCTGACGAGTTTTAGGGAGCCCATCGCCGTCGAAGAGTAACCGGCGCCGCCTATCTCATTCCCTTGGAACAACATCCCATGTCGATGCACCTCAAACGCGCCGCCACCATCCTCAAGCCCAACCAGTCGCGCGTGCTGCTGCGGCCTTTTAATCCGGGGGATTCCGAACGGGCCGGCGGAATCGTCGGCAGGATCTTGTCGCTGCCCGAAGCCGTAGTCGGCGCGCTGCTGGACGGAGTCTCCGCGGAATTCTCGCAGCGGCACCACGACACTCACAAAGTCTTCCTGGAACGTTTTGAACAGGTCCGCGAGTGGCTGGCGGTTGCGGAGGAGATTTCCGAAGAAAGACGGCTGTTGATCGGCTCCTGTTTTTTAGCCGAATACTCCTTGGAATCCGCTGCGCTGTTCAATCCCTCCATCGTTCCGGACCCCGACCAGAGCGATCTCCCACCCGGCGCGCTGCGGTTTATTCTGAGCTTGCGCGCCACTGGCGAAGGACACATTTCCTCCATCACTTTTCGCAGCGGTATCGTGCATCACGACCAACGCATCGAGGTATTCCCAGCCAGCGGGTTTCTCACCGAACCGCGCCAGATCCCCAACCCTCAGTACGAAAAGGCGCTGTTCGGCAGGAAGCTTGCCGAACTGGGATTGACCGGCGAATTCACGCGCCGGGTGATGCACAAACTCGGAGACTCGTTCGCACTGGAAGACCTTCGCGTCAGCCTCCAGGCCGAACAGTTTCGCCTGCCGGATGGCATGAGCCAGGAAGATCAGAACGCCTCCCAGGGGATTTGGATACTGGCCCGGTCCAACTACGAGGTGCAGTTCCAGCCGGAACAGGACATGTCCGAACGCATCCTGTTTCCGGCCACGCCCTCGCAACGCAACGGCATCGAGGACGCCCGCTTCGTCCAGTTCCGGAACGATGACGGCGCCTACATTTACTACGCGACCTTCACCGCCTTCGATGGCAAGATCGTGGTGCCGGAACTGGTGGAAACTTCCGACTTCCTCCACTTTCGATTCCGAACCTTGAACGGTCCGGCCGCCGAAAACAAAGGCATGGCCCTGTTTCCCCGCAAGATCGGCGGCCTGTTTGCCATGCTCTCCCGCCAGGACAACGAGAACATCTACCTGATGTTTTCCGACAACATCCACTTCTGGAATGAGCGCAGGCTGCTGCTCAAACCCGCTTTCCCCTGGGAGTTGGTCCAGATCGGGAACTGCGGATCTCCCATCGAGACCGATGCCGGATGGTTGGCCCTGAGCCACGGTGTCGGCCCCATGCGAAAGTACTGTATCGGCGCATTCCTGCTTGATCGCAACGATCCCTCCAGAGTGATCGGGCGGCTCCGCGAACCCTTGATCATGCCCAATCAGAACGAGCGCGAAGGCTACGTACCCAACGTAGTTTACACTTGTGGCGCTCTGGTTCACAACGGCGAACTGATTATTCCCTATGGTCTGGCCGATTACGCCACGGGTTTCGTGACCGTCCCCCTCGCCGAGGTGCTGTCTGCCATGAGTTAGGAAGACCTTTACCAGCATGACCATCCCCCACAAAAGAGTGGCTGTCCTGGCGCCGGTAGCGTGGCGCACGCCTCCCCGGCAATATGGCGCGTGGGAGACGGTGGCCGGCAACATCGCCGAAGGACTGGTGGCCCGCGGCTGGGATGTGACGCTGTTCGCCACCGGGGATTCCGTGACGCGCGCGCATCTGCATGCCGTGGTGGCACGCGGGTATGAGGAGGATCCCGCCATCGATCCCAAGGTTGCGGAGTACCTGCATATCTCCGAGGCGTTCGAACACGCGGCGGAGTTCGACCTGATCCACAGCCATTACGACTTCATGGCGCTCACCTACAGCCGGCTGGTGAAGACGCCGGTCCTCACTACCATCCACGGGTTCTCGTCGCCCCAAATCATGCCCGTTTATGAGAAATATCGCGACGGATATTTTGTCTCCATCAGCAACTCCGATCGCGCGCCGGGGCTGAATTACCTGGCGACGGTTTATAACGGCATCGACCTCTCGCTATACCCGCTCCAGGAGACTGGCGGCGATTACCTGATCTTCCTCGGCCGGATTCACCCCGACAAGGGAGTTCACCTGGCCATCGAGGTGGCTCGTCTGAGCGGCCTGCCGCTGCTCATCGCGGGAATCATCCAGGATCGGACATACTTCCGCGAGCAGGTCGAGCCCCACCTCGGCCGGGCCATCCGCTACATCGGGCCGGTGGACGTGCCCGGCAAGAACGCCTTGTTCGCGCAAGCCCGCGCGTTGCTGCATCTGAACACCATTCCCGGAACGATTCGGACTGGTCCTGGTGGAAGCCAATGCCGCCGGTGTGCCCGTGATAGCCATGGACTTGGGCTCCTGCCGCGAGGTCATTGAAGACGGTCAAACGGGCTTCCTGGTCGACAATGTCCGCGGGGCCGCGCTGGCCCTGGAACGCCTTTCCGCAATCGATCGCGGCGCGTGCCGGCGGCGGGTCCAGGAGCGCTTTTCCATCGAAGCCATGGTGGAGTCCTACGAGCGCGTTTACCAAACAATTTTCGATCTGGAAGCATCTTGAGGCGCATCTTGAGGCAATGAGACCATCATGAAGCCCGACATAGTCAGACGATACCGCGGCAACCCTATCCTCACCAAGGCCGACATTCCCTACCCGGTGGAGACCGTTCACAATGCAGCGGTGGTGAAGCACGGGGACGATTACGTCATGCTTTTCCGCTCTCACCTGCGCACGGGACGGTCCATCATTGGTCTGGCTCGCAGCCCCGACGGATTCCGGTTCACGGCCGATCCGCAGCCCTTTCTGACTCCCGCGCGGGACGGCCCTTTTGCAGCCTATGAAGAGTTCGGCGTCGAAGATCCGCGAGTGACGCTGCTGGATGGGGAATATGTCATCACCTACAGCGCTTACTCGCGAAATGGCGTCCGCATCGCGCTGGCAAAGACGAAGGACTTCAGCCATGTGGAAAGGGTCTCGCTCATCACCGAGGCGGACTATCGGAACGTAGTGATCTTCCCCGAAAAGTTCGACGGACTCTATGCCCGGCTGGACCGTCCTCACTCGGAGATCGCTCCGTGGTCGATTTGGATTTCCTATTCTCCGGATCTGCGTTTCTGGGGCGAAGCACAGCTCATCATGCGGCCCGAACCCTATCACTGGGACGAAATGAAGATCGGTCCGGGCGCGCCGCCGATCAAGACGGACCGCGGCTGGCTTTCCATCTATCACGGCGTCTTCCGGACGATGGACGGATCGGTCTACCGCCTGGGCGTCGCACTACACGATCTTTTGGACCCGGCGAAGATCGTTGCAGTGGGCGACTCGTGGATTCTGCAGCCGGAAGATCCCTGGGAAGTCACCGGATATGTCCACAATGTGGTGTTCACCTGTGGCGCCGTTGCGGAGCCCGATGGGACCGTGAAGATCTATTGGGGCGGCGCGGACACGGTGATGTGCGTTGGCGAAGCCAACATCTCCGATCTGGTTGCGTTATGCCTGGATCACGGCAGACCGGCGAAATGAGCGGCTGATCGGTTCAAATTGCGGGATTCGAGGCAAGTTGTTACAATCAAAAGCACGAGCCACCCTAGCTCAGTTGGTAG
>PMVV01000421.1 GCA_003166475.1 Bryobacterales bacterium
GAAGGAGAGTTAGCCCCGATGCGAAGGGGATTGAGGCTCTTGGTTTCCATGCTGCACATCCACCTGTGTGAAGGAGGGCCCCGTGAAACGCTCGTTAAAGAAGCTGTTTTCCGCCGATTGGACTAAGTACGCCCTGGTGGTCGCTGCCGCCGTCGCGGTGGATTGGTTGGCAGGCACCTCCGCCCGCATGCTCGAGTATTTTGTGCGCCACGGGCTGCGCTGGAACCTGTATGATCCCGCGCTGCTGGCCGGCTCCCTCGCGCTGCTCTGGCTTATTTGGCAGCTCTGGCAGCACTCCCGCCGCCATGCGGGCGTAGCTGTCCACTTCGCCGGCGAAGCCCGCGCCTGTCCCAACTTAATCTTTTTCCTCAGCCCCCCGTACGCGGGAAATCCGGCGCAGATCGAGAAGGACGCCCTGCTCCTGGCCGTCCAGCAGGCTCGCCTCAACCTCCTCGATCCGGCCTGGTGTCCCCCGTTCCTCTGTGGCTCGCCCTGGCGCATGCCCCTGGAGGCTATCGCCCACCACGCCCGCCTGGCTAAACTCGCCGGTCGCCAACTGGGCCGCGTCTACCTCATCGCCTCCCCGCAAACCAGACAGTACGCCGCTTCGTTCTGCCGGCTGGTGGAGGAAGGCTTGGGGCAGGACGGGCTGGTCACTCCCGAGCCGCCCTGCGTGGATTTCGACGACTTTCATGACCTCTCCGAAGCGGTCAACGCCATCTTCCGAAAGGTGGAAAACCAACCTGACGACCGCTTTTTGATGGATATCACCAGCGGCAGCAAGATCTGCAGTGCGGTGGCCGCCGCGCTCACCTTCGAACAGGGCCGCCGCCTGCAGTACGTCCACGGCCATTTGGGTTACCGGGTGGCGGAGTATGACCTCCGCTATCTCGCCCCCGAATTCCTCAAACCGGGAGCCTGACCCCATGAAACCGATTCTGCTCATCTGCACCGTGGGCAGCGCGCCCGAGCAAGTCGTGGCCTCCATTCTGGCCTGCGATCCGTCCCGCGTCGTGTTTCTCTGCTCGCCCGGTTCGAAACTGTCCTTGCAGGCCCAGCCGGGCGACCCCGCCAAGCCGGGTATCATGATGTTACTCGCCTCCCATGGCAAGCCTTATGATTCCGGCAGGCTGGAGGTCGTGGAGTTGCCCAGCGCTCAGGATCTGGAGCGCTCCGTCGAAGCCATCCATCGCAGCGTCACGCCGGAGGTCGAACGATGGATCGCCCGCGGCCCAGAGCATGCCGTCACGGTGGATTTTACCGGCGGCACTAAGTGCATGACGCTCGCCCTTGGCCTCATGGCGCGCGTGTGGCCCTGCCGCCTGCAGTACGTGGGCGGCGCCGAGCGCACCAAAGACGGGCTTGGAATCGTGGTCTCCGGCCGCGAGCAGGTCGTCCACTTTCAGGATCCCTGGAACTCCTTGGGCTACCAGTTGCTCGACGACCTCGGCGTGGTCTTCGATAGCGGCAACTATGCGGGCGCTGCCGCGCTGGCGGCCGAAGCGCGAAACCGCATCTCCTCCGGGCCGCTTAAGAACGCGGTGGCCGCGCTTGTGCACTTCCTCGAAGGCTACGCCAATTGGGACCGCTTCGATCACCCCGCGGCCCTGCGCTCGTTTGCATCGTTCGATGCCCAGCGCAACCTGCTCGTGCAACTGGTCTCGCCCCGCTCCATCGAGTTGTTCGTCGCGGCAGGCGCCCGGGCGCGCCAATTCCTGGGCGCGATGGGGGAGCGCGCCAGGCCGTCCCGCGTCTTCGTCGTGGATTTGCTGGCGAACGCACAAAGACGCCTTCGGGAGTGCCGCTACGACGATTCCGTGGCCCGCTCGTATCGCGCCATAGAGGCCGCCGCGCAGTGGCTTCTGGCGGACACGCACGGCGTCGCCTCTACGGCGAAGGTGGCGCTCGACAGCCTGCCTGCGGCGCTGCGCGCGGAGTGGTCCCCCAAGGCTGAGAATGGTTTCCTGAAGCTCGGTCTGCAGGACGCATACCGATTGCTCGAAGTCCTCGGCGACCCGGTTGGAAAGCGCTTTCGCCAGAGCGGGCTGCCGGCTGCGCTGTTGGCCCGAAATGCGTCGTACTCCGGGCACGGATTCCAGCCCGCGCCGCCCGAGGTGGCGCAACGCCTCATCACCGGGGCGCTCCAGTTGATGGATGCTACTGCGGCCGAGCTACCTGAATTCCCACAATTGCGCGAGCTAGCCGGACAGCTACCCCGATGACAAGTTCCGGAAAAACTCGCTTTTCCGAGCAGCCTCACTGAGCGAAGCGATCCATCACCGTTAATCGATATACTCGTACGCGACCAGCGTCAGAAACTCCGGGAAATCCCCGCTGGTCATCATCTGCTCGTACATCCCCGCGGCGCGCGCGAGCGCCTCGCCGCCAATAGAGCCGCGCAAGCTCTCGGTCACATCCGCAATCGTGCGCTTCACCAGGTCGGCGGTCACCGGACGGCCGTCGTCGAGCTTCGCGCCGTGCTTGACCCACTGCCAGACCTGCGCGCGGCAAATTTCGGCGGTGGCGGCATCCTCCATCAGGTTATAAATCGGGACGCAGCCGTTGCCGCGCATCCACGCTTCAAGGTATTGGATACCCACGTCGATGTTCCAGCGCAACCCGGCTTCGGTGATGTCGCCAGTGGGCACCGTCAGCAGGTCCGCGGCGGCCACCTGCACTTGCGGGCGGTGCTGCAACTGGTTCGGACCCGCCATGTGCGTGTCGAAGATTTCCTTGGCCACGGGCACCAGGCCGGGATGCGCCACCCACGTGCCGTCGTGCCCGGCGCGCACTTCGCGCAGCTTGTCCTGCCGCACCTTCTCCAGCGCCTGTTCGTTGGCCGCCGGATCGTTCTTGATGGGAATCTGCGCCGCCATCCCACCCATGGCATGCACGCCGCGGCGATGGCAGGTCTCGATCAGAAGCTGCACGTAAGAGCTCAGGAAATGCCGCTCCATGGTGACCTGCGCGCGGTTGGGCAGCACGAAGTCGGGCCGGTTGCGGAATTTCTTGATGAAGCTGAAGATATAGTCCCACCGCCCGCAGTTGAGCCCGGCGGAGTGTTCCCGCAACTCGTAGATGATCTCGTCCATCTCGAAGGCGGCTAGAATGGTTTCGATCAGCACCGTGGCGCGAATGGTGCCGCGCGGGATGCCCAGTTCCCGCTGCGCGAAATGGAAGACATCGTTCCACAGGCGCGCTTCCAGGTAGCTCTCCAGTTTCGGCAAATAGAAGTACGGCCCGCTTCCCTTGGCCATCAGGGCCTTGGCATTGTGAAAGAAGAAAAGCCCGAAATCGAAGAGGCCGGCCGAAATGGGCTGGCCGTCCACCAGGAAGTGCTTCTCATTCAGATGCCAGCCGCGCGGCCGCACCATTAATACCGCGGTGCGCTCGCCCAATTCGTAGCGCTTGCCTTCCGGGCTGACATAACTAATGACGCCGTTCACCGCGTCGCGCAGGTTGAACTGCCCGTCGAGATTGTTGCGCCAGGTGGGCGAATTCGAATCTTCGAAATCCGCCATGAACACGCTGGCGCCCGAGTTCAGGGCATTGATGATCATCTTGCGGTCCACCGGCCCGGTGATTTCCACGCGCCGATCTCGCAAGTCGGCGGCCATGGGTGCCGCAACCCAATCGGAATCCCTGATCCAGGCGGTCTGCGGCAGAAACTGCGGCATCGCACCACGATCGATTTCCTGCTGCCGCTCGTGCCGATGTGCGAGCAGTTGTTGGCGGCGCTCTTCGAAATTCCGCGAAAGCTCTTTGAGAAAGCTCACGGCTTCGGGGGTAAGGATACTACGGTCGGCGTCGGTGACAGGTGCGGTGATCTGAATGGGTTCCAGTTGGGCTTGGGGCATGATTTCTCTCACTATCAGGTTAGCTCCATCGCGGCAGTCGCACCAATCTGGTAGTCCAATTCGGACCACTGGTCCGATCCGTCCCTCGCCATTTAACTTTTTTAGGAAATCGCGATCTACTGCAAGTGGAGGCTACGCATTCTCAATGTTCAGCAACGGAAGGCATGAAAACGGACACCACGACACTCTGCGCAACTGGAGCACGGCCGCGCGTTGGGAGGGAATCACGCGGCTGTACACGCCGGAAGACGTTGCGCGTTTGAGCGGATCGATCCGGATCGAGTACACGCTGGCGCGCATGGGCGCGGAGAGGCTGTGGAACCTGCTCCACACCGAGCCCTACATTCCGGCACTGGGCGCTCTCACCGGTAACCAGGCCGTGCAACAGGTGCAGGCCGGGCTGAAGGCCATCTATGTCAGCGGCTGGCAGGTCGCCGGGGATGCCAATGTGTCGGGCCAGATGTATCCGGATCAGAGCTTGTATCCGGTGAACAGCGTGCCCACGCTGGTGCGCGCGATCAACAATGCATTCATGCGGGCCGACCAGATCCATCACTCTTCCGGACGCAATGGGATGAACTGGTTTGCCCCGATTGTGGCGGACGCGGAAGCCGGCTTTGGCGGACCCCTGAACGCTTTCGAACTGATGAAGTCCATGATCGAGGCCGGCGCGGCCGCAGTGCACTTCGAAGATCAACTCGCTTCCGCCAAGAAATGCGGGCACATGGGCGGCAAAGTCGTAGTGCCGACCTCCGAGTTCGTGCAGAAACTGGTGGCCGCGCGTTTCGCGGCGGACGTCATGGGGGTTCCGACGCTGCTGATCGCACGGACCGACGCCAACAGCGCGGGCCTCCTGCTGAACGATATCGACCAGCGCGACAAGCCATTCCTAACTGGCATGCGGACGCCCGAGGGCTTCTTTGGTTTTCGAGGCGGCATTGAAGCGGCTATCGCTCGAGGCCTGGCCTATGCTCCCCATGCCGATATGATCTGGTGCGAAACTTCGGAGCCTAACCTTGCCGAGGCGCGCCGCTTCGCGGAAGCGATTCGTGCCCGCTATCCGGGCAAACTGCTTGCCTATAACTGCTCTCCTTCCTTCCATTGGAAGAAGAAGCTGGATGACACGACCATCGCGAAGTTTCAGAGGGAGTTGGCGGCCATGGGCTATAAGTTCCAGTTTGTGACTCTGGCCGGCTTCCATGCGCTGAACTTGAGCATGTTCCAGTTAGCGAAAGACTACGCTGCAAGCGGTATGGCGGCATATTCCAAGCTGCAGGAGCAGGAGTTTGCGAGCGCGCAGGCGGATGGCTATTCCGCGATCAAGCATCAGACCTTTGTGGGCACAGGTTACTTCGACGAGGTCGCGCAGACCATCTCCGGGGGAAAATCCTCAACCACGGCACTAAAAGGCTCGACCGAAGAAGCGCAGTTCGCCTTTGTCTCCGGCGGCAAGTGCGCGGCGGGCGAACTGCCCCCTTGCGGCATGGAAGGCCAATGCTGAAAAGTGGGGCGGACCTCCAGGTCTGCGCGAGTCCTCCAGGACCCGCTGCCACGGTGCGGCCCCGCGTTAAGGGCGTATTATAGTTGGAATGAACCGGCAACAGGCGTTAGAGATCCTCCACGAATTTACGAAATCGGAAAACCTGCGCAAGCATGCGCTGGCGGTGGAAGCGTGCGTCACCGCGTACGCCCGCAAACTTGGCGAGGACGAGGAGAAATGGTCCGTCACCGCGCTGCTGCACGATTTCGACTGGGAGATTCACCCCGTGCTGCCGGACCATCCCACGAAGGGTGAGCCCCGTTTGGCCGAGCGCGGCGTAAGCGATGAAATCCGCCGCGCCATCCTCTCGCATGCCGATTTTACAGGCGTGCCTCGCGAGTCTCCGCTGGAGAAAACGCTCTTCGCTTGCGACGAGCTGGCGGGCTTCATCACCGCGGTCTCTTACGTCAAACCGCACCGCAGCGTTTTCGAAGTGGATGCGCCATCGGTGCGCAAAAAGATGAAGGACAAAGCATTCGCGCGCTCCGTAAGCCGCGACGACATCCTCAATGGCGCGCGCGAATTGGGCGTGGACCTCGACGCGCACATCGCCTTCTGCGTGTCGGCCATGCAGGAACGGGCCGATGCCCTGGGCTTGAAGGGCAGTATTTGACGCTCGCTTACGAGCCCATGAACAGTCCGAGCCCGGGCGAGGGCGAAAGCGGCAACCCGTAGCCGATCAGGCAGCATTGGTCCAGCGCGAACAGCACCACCGACCCCATCTTCAACCCCTTTGCAATGCGGGACTCCTTCGCCCACGGTGCCATGTAATTTCCAATGCCCACCAGGTGCGCGCTATTCGCCGGCGCAAAGCCCAGATGCATCGGCAGATCGATTGAAGTGACAGCCTTGTCCAGATCGCAGTCGCCCGTATAGGTGAAATTCTCGGTCTTGAAGCCGTTGAGGTTCGCTGGAGACCACTGCGCGGGTAAGTTGATTACACTCGTCAGTGGAGCGTCGTTGGTGTCCGGCGGGTACAGCACTTCGAACTGCGCATTCGCGTATGTTTGCCGCACAAAGGCCATGATTGCGGCGGTGAACCGATCGATCAGTCCAGGCAGAAAAGCTGACTCCTGCGGATATGGTGTGGGGTCGTTGCTCGGGTCCGTAAACACGTGCAAGGGCCGCCCATACTGCGACTGAAACGTTGCGGTAGTGTAGGCGTCATAGAAAGGCATGCCCCCGTTTGTGGACGGCTTCCAATTGCCATTGGCCGGGTCTGTTGGCGGGCAGAAGTACCACCACTGCACCTCGCCGAATTGCAGATACGGTTGCACTCCGGCAGCCGCCATGACGGTGGCCATGTCAAGATACACCTGCTGCCAGTAAGCCAGACTCGAAGGCGAGAAATTGGTCTGCAACGCCGGCGTGTTCACGCGGCATGGGCTGCCGTCCGGATAACACTGTGCGATGCCAGCGGCCGCCGACGGATCGCCATTTCCCAGTTCCGTGCTGAAGGAAACCGTCGGCTCGATACCGTAGCCATTGAGGGCCGTGTAGAAACTCTGGCTCCAGTCGCGTGCCGCGCGGTTGATACGCGGCGTGGCGGTCAAATCGGTAAGCCAGTCGCCATCCACGCCGCCCGCCAGCGCTCCGCTCGTCTGTGCCTGCAGCGTCGTACTGCCGCCCACATCCACGGCTAGCGTGAGTCCGTTGCCGGCGCTGCCCATCGCGCGCGCGGTAATCGTGAGCAGTCCATCGTTGGCCTGCGCCCACACGCCGGTGGCCCCTTCGTTTATAAGAAGCGCGAACGCCTGCGCCAGGCTGGAAGGTGTGTCGCCGATAAGATTCAGGTGCGTAAACTCGGTCGGTCCCAAAGATACTTGCGTTATCTTTCCGAACTGCGAAGTGCCGGAGAACGCGATCGTCCCGGTGGCGTACTGTTGGCCCGCACCAACCAACTCGTAGAACCATAGCGCGCCCGCATAGTGATTGGACCTGCCGGTGAATCCCAGCACCTGGATTAGCCACGCGGTCCGCTCCGGCGCCAAGGCCTGCGAGTGTAGCGTGTCCCAGTCGGTAGCCAGTGTCGTTTGCGGGTCCGGCTGAAAAGCGGGAAGAGCTCCGGTCGGAATCGCAATCTCCAGGAAATCGAAATAGAAAGGATCTCCAAGCGCTCCTGTGTGCGTAATCGTGACCGTGTGCTGAGTCCCGCCGGCCATCGTTCCCAGGTCCCATCGCACCAGGACATCTTCGCCCGGAAGCGCCACGTTCAACACCTGTACCGGATTCCGATCCACTTGAACCGTTAGCTGCGCGGCGGTGGGGAATCTGCGCGTGCCCAAATTCAGGATATGGCTTTGCGGCGATTGGTAGGAGTAAGTTACACCGGCGCCTGGCGTGGTTGCATAACTGATCGACCCGCCGGAGTAATTGCCGATAGCGGTCGCCCACTGGCCTGTATAGCCGATTGAAACGTCCGAGTCCTCCGCGCGCCAGCTTCCGAAGCCGGCCACTTGGTAATTGCGGTTTGTGCCGCCAACCGTCCAGTTCGACACTGTCACTGCAAACTCGCTGCGTGCGAAATCGCCCGGCTGCAGGTCGGCGGCCCATGTCCAGCGCATCTTGCGCACCGCATTCATGGGTACCGGCACCGTGGCCCCCGTATGATCCAGTCCACTGATGGAACTGAAGTCCAGCCTGACCTGCCACTGGCTCGGCGATACGCCGCCGCTGAGAAGTTGCCATCCCGGTTGCCAAGTCTCCGTCGGCGTTCCAGGCGGCGCACTGTAAGCGTTCCCATAAACACCGATCCGGTTGCCGTTCGAGCCGCTCTCGCTGTTGGCGAGCGTCAGGGTGATCGATGCGCCAGTCGCCGACGCCCGCATGGATTGTGAGAACGTGTTGATGCTGTTAGCCAGTGCCGCCGCGGCTGACTCCAGCGTGTCGGCGCCGTACAGTTGATACGTGTAATGCTCTTCATCCCACGCCAACTCGATGTAGTCGGCGCCCGTCGCTGTACCCTGCAGTTCGAAAGTCGCCGCCGCGGCTCCATAGCTTCCCGCCGCCGGTGCGGCGTGACCAATCAACGGGATCCTGTAAAGCTGCTCACCGGTGCCGGAATCGGCCCACACGCGAAGATAGGGCCAGTCCACGGTTGGATATAGCGCCGAATCGATTGCAATGCAGTTGGTGCGGGTCTCCTGGTAAGAAAGCTGTAGCCCGCTCAAATC
Source organism: Bryobacterales bacterium (assembly GCA_003166475.1). GTDB lineage: Bacteria > Acidobacteriota > Terriglobia > Bryobacterales > Bryobacteraceae > Bog-159. The sequence continues at coordinate 8,571 of PMVV01000421.1, forward strand.
GCCGTCCGGCAGGTTGCGGAATACCGGGTGCTCGAAGACGTTGTCGCGATTCCATTCGACGACCACCCAGTCGGACTGCGTGCGCCAGCAACCCGAAACCGTGAATCCGTTCGCGCTCGTGGCGCTCAGGGCCGCCACTGCCGAGGGCTGATAGAAGTAGCACTGCAAGTCCTGGTCGGGAGTGAGCTTCTGAAGCGTGGTCATGCGTTTGGCCGCCTGGTCACAGCCGCAGGATTACCGTGAGGTCCGAGCCTGGACTGCTCTGTCCGACTGCGGTAATTGCGATGCTGAGTTGCGCTTGCGCCAGCAATGGCATCCCGAAGCCGTCCACGCTGGGCGAAGCCGTGCCGCCATCGGGAATTGTCAGAATGCAGTAGGGAGATCCATTCTGGCTCACGGTGATTATTATGGAGCCCCCAACGGGAGCCTGTTTCACGACCGCATACACATCTTCGACCGCATGCGGCGCTTCCACGATCACGTTCGGCGCCGGATCGCTGTCCACCGCCAGGAATCCTTGCACCTGGAACGAGTACTGTCCGCCGGAAAGCGTCCGCAAACCATAATCCACCGACTGTGTCAGGTTAATCGCGGCTGTCGGGCTGTTGCCTCTCGTATTCGTGACAAACAACTCCGCGCTGGCCACCTTTGTGTTAGCGAGCGGCATCGGATAGCTCCAATTGCCGCTAAGTGGGCTGCCGAAGAAACTCAAAGGAAAGGGGACTACCGCGACGGTGCTCAACAACTGGTATACAGGAACCTGTGCCCTATGGGACGTCGCGGTGGTGCCATGCATGCCGCGGGTCACTTGGTATTGGAGCCCGCCGTTTGCGACGCCCGCCACTTGCATGACCTCCTCCTCGACCTGCACGAACGACCCCGCATCGGCAGTCCCGGCCGGCGTGAGATTCAGCAAGGTGTCGGTTGCCGCCATCGCCGAGGCGGCCGAGTATGGACTGCTCCCTATTAGTTCGTTCCAGTAGTACAGCGTCAGCGTACCTGCCGTTATGCTGGTGGTGTTGGTGAGCGTCGGGAAAGAGACCCCGCTCAGTTCTACCGTGCCGCTTTGGAGTGACGATGTGCCTAGCCCGAAGATCGGCTGCGGCGGAGCCGCCGTATCCCCTACGCCTCCGCCACCGATTGTCCAGCGCGTCAGCGTCGATAATAACGGGGGCCCTTCCAGATTGTTCACATTTGCGCCTCTCCCCTGTATGTGCAGCGTGACGCCCGTCTCGTTCGGAATCTCGAACTGCACCGGGCTGGTTTTGGCAGTAGCGGCAAAATGCCACGCCGCTTCCGCTACTGCGAACAAGCTGGTAGCATCCGGTTGTACGCTCCACGGCTGGGTCAGCGTGAGAATCGTGGCCGTGTTCGATGCAATTGTGTATTCCTGTTCTGCACCCGTCCCGCTGAGAATGCGGACGATCATGCCCGTATAATTGGTACCGCTCATCTCTGCGGTGCTGTTGCCAACCGTGTTGGCGGTCGCGATGGTTGCGGCGTATGGAGGCTGTAGCTCCGTCCGCCAATAGAAGTTCGCATGATCGAAATTCGGATCGGTTGGCGCCCACACTTGCGCCGCCAATCCCGTGTCGGTAAAGCTGCTGCTCAGAGGCTGACTGGCGGCGATCCGGCCCAACTGCTGTGAATTCGGTCCCCGGTATACGTTGAAACTTACCGTGCTGGCGTCGAAGCTTAGCCCCGTCAGGGTCACGCTGTTCGTGTTTGACCCTGCCGGTATGCTGGCAAGTATCACGAACGAGAGACCGCTTTCGTTTCCCGCGGAATCCAGCGCGCTCACCGCGTAATACAATACTTGGTTCCCTGCCAGCGTGCCACTTGCCGCGATCGTGGCCGCAAGGCTAACCAGCGGTATACCTGGTCCGCCGGTTGCAGTGGTCGAGGGCACGACAAAGGCCACCGTTAACGCTTCGTCGACACCGCCGTCGCTGGAGTTATTGGAGCTCTCGGCAATCTGGTATTCCAGGTTGCCGCCGGAGTCGATCGTGTTACCGAGTAACGGCCTTGGTACCCCTACGCCGGAATTGGGCTGAATGGACGTCCCAGTGCCTCCCGGCACCTGGCCGTTGGTATCCGCGTACCATTCATCCTGCTCGATTTGCGCCGTAATCGTGGTGATCCTGTAGTTCGCCCCCGGCGCAATCTTAGTTATCCGAAAGGGCTGGCGCTCAAAGCCTTCTTTCAGGTAGGTGACGGTGATGATGTCGCCAGGGCGCAGGCCCAGGGCTTTTACACTGGTATCGAATGTAATGTAAGTGTTGCCGCCGACCGCCTTGTCCAGTGTGAACTGAGAGATGCGCGCGGCCTGATCGTAATTCGGAATCCCCAACGCCATGAGCGATGTAGTAATCACCTGGCCGGTAAGCTGGACATCCTCCACGTCGACTGTGAGCAGGCTGTCCTGCTGATATCCGTTGAACGCGTCTTGAAACTCCACGGTCACCTGGTTCGGTGTGTCCGCGATGCTACGGGATGACATTTTCACGCTCGGCTCGCCGTTGGCTTTGCGCAGAATATTCGCGATGCCTGTCGATCCGTCGCTGAACTCATATGCCGGCCAGCCGCCATTCAGCGGTTCCGTGCTGTTGCTCCACGCGGGGAGCGTCGGCTGCTGCAGTGCAATGGCGTTCTCGACTTGCAATTGAAGCAACCCGCCCACGCTGTACGTGAACAGCAGCCGGGCTGCGTTCCGAATTCCCCGGATCGTGTCTGCCGCGTTGCGTCGGCTTTGCAAACACAAATTGCACTGGAAGCGCGGGATCATGATGCTATTCCCGTTCAGATCCTGTGCCTGTATCTGTTGATCGCAATACGCCGCAGTCGCCGCGAAGGTTGTCAGATCGATGTTTTTCGTCCCCCACCCGCTCCGTTGCAGAATATCCAGCAGAATCCATGCCGGATTAGCGGTGAACTCTGTGCTTTGGTAACTGCCGTCAAACCCGTAAATCGGCAGTTGCAGCCCATCCGCCAGGACCTGCACGGTGGGCAGCGACAGACCGTTGCTGATCTGATTCGGCACGACGACTGAGAGATAGGCCATGCTGCCGTAAGGATCGCCGGCCGGGTTACCCGCTGCGTCCGTGAAATTGGGATCGAACGCTCCGTTCCGGCCGCCTGGGCTGATCGCGTTGTACCAACCCGTCGAGGTCATGTTCCGGCCGGATTGCCCGACGGGAATCTGGATCTGGTTCACAAGCACCGTCTGCACGTCCTGGATGGGGCCCATCCCCAGCAGTACTTCCATGTACGTCAGGTTTCCGTCATTCCGCGTAAATACGATGGGGGGGCGATACCACGCGGTGCCGTATAGCAACGGGACAAAGTCGTTGTAGATCGCAATGTTGTCGTCCACGGCCGCGTACTGCCACCCGCTGCCGTAACTGCGTACCTGAATGGATGACGGCACAAACTCGAGCCCGCCGAACCGCATCGGTCCTGAGAACATCCCCCGGGCTTCGCAATCCAGCCGTGTGTAGGCGCACGATGTGTAGGGTACGCCGCCGACCGTGGCGCCGACGCCGCCGGTCTGATCGGGTGAATATCCGCAAGCGTAGAACAACGAGTATTGCCCGCTGCTGCCCCCATCCACCGCTTCCTGCCTCTGCTGTGGAGTAGATGGAAATAGCCACGGACAGCGCCGTTGGATCCGAACTGGCGGCAACAGCACGCTCTGCATGTTCATCCAGTTCACGGCCGAAAGTTGAAATAACGATTCGGTGCTTTGGTCGGGCGGGTTGACGATGCCCTGAAATAAGACCGCGGCATCCGATGTCGCGACGGCTTCCAGCAGATTGTAAAACAAGAACGTCACGGTCAGCGTGGCGCCTTTCCAACCCACCGATCGCTCCAATTCCGAGAAGTAGGAATCGGCGTTTGCCAACGACAGCGACACGCGCGGAATCGCATCCACTCCCTGACCGGACGACGTCTGAACCGAGAACACGTTGTGCTTGATCACCCGCGGCGCGTAGGTGTTGCCGGAATATGTCACTTGGTGGGTGCTCCAGTACTCCGCCTGCCCGTTCTGTAGCACGCACTGAAATAGCAGCAACGGTGTGTCCGTCACCGCCATCTCTTTCAAATCATAGATACTCAACATTGACGATATCCAACTCGCAGGAATGGCGGCTTGGGCCTACTGTCGTGATCGTGAGCGCGTCGTCCCGAAACCTCGCGTTCGGGTAAACGCCACCCGTCTCGGCCGTCTGTTTGTAAAGCGACGCGGCGGTCTGCGCCTCCGCTTGAATTCCGAATATGTCCACCGTAGCGCCGGGATCCAGCGCGATGCCGAAACTAATGGAGTCCGCTGTGTCTTGGAGCTGCCCGGCGGACGTCAGACGGGTCCACACTGGGCCGATCGCTTGCGCCTCCGTCGCCGAGCCGCGCACCAGCCACACCTGCGTGCTCTGGTCGCTGCGCGCGTAAACGCTGAGACAGTAGTCCAAAGACGCGGGCGCGTTAATCGATTGCTGTAGCGTCAATGTTGCGGCCGTCGGGTTACTGACCTGATAGGCGGCCGTGCCTCCCATCGGATCAGTCACGCCGCCTGTCAGGGTCAGTAGCGGCCCCGCTTGCCAGACCGCCTGACTTTGCTGCTCGCTCCACGCCAACAGGTTATCGGCTGGATCCAGGAAAGTGAACGGCGTAAGCCGCCCCTCGACCGCTTGAAAAAGAGCTTCCAAAGCGGCCAACTCCTGATCGCTCATTTCGGCGAACGATAAATGCCAATCCGTGATCGCCGCTCCCGGATCGGCCAGCTTGACCTGGTAGCCCTGCCAGCTTTGATTCACCACCGTCCTTGCAGAGCGTTGCCTTGTGATTGGAAACTGGCCGGTTGCGCCCGATGAGAGTTGTGGAAAGTAAAACATCTTAGGTCCTGTTCTCGCAGACGATCAGCGTCGTTTTGCCCCGCATCTCGCCCCTCAGTTGAAAACCGAATGTGTCCGCGCCCAGGCTGCAGTTCGGATAGGTCGTTCCGTCCCATGGATCGGTGAAGGAAAAGCTGCCGAACCTGCCTTGGTTCGATACGAAAAACTCGTCTAACGCGGCTAGCTCGGATTCGTCCAGCAAGTCGAGTTGGATGGTCCACCGATGCAGCACCGACGGGTTATCTCGAAACCGCTGCTCGGTGCCGTCCAAAAAACGGATCGCGTCGGTGTTGAACTGCAGTGTCCTTTTCGCCGGGTATTGCATTACGGCGCCGGTCTTTAGCGTCGGGAACATGGCCGTCAAAGGTTCGTCACTACGTCGTTGATGGAGTTCATGTTCAACATCGCCTGTCTGACTGCTTGCGCGATATCGTCGCTATGATCGAGAAACGACTGGCTGTCCATAGCCTGCACCTGGACGGTGATCTGCTGGCCCGCGTTCGCCCCCCCGCCACTTGCTGCGGGGCGCGGCAGACCGTTCTCGCCCCAGACCACGTCTTGGTTGTTGGTGGTGGACTCCAGGTTCAGAGACGGAGGGAGCGAGAAAGGTACTAGGGACGCGGGTTGTTGAGACTGTCCCCCTCCAAATAGGCTGGAAAACAGCGATACCAGCGGCATGAGGCTACCCCCGCCGCCGAGAAACTGGCTCGCCGTGCTTAACGCATCCGATGCCGCTCCACCGCCGCTGGAACTCTTTGCCTGACTGTTCTGTGCTAAGGCGTCAGTGTTGGTTGCCGTCGCCTGCGTCAAGGAGTCGACCACCTGGGTGGCTTGTCCCAGAGCGTCAATTAGGCCTTGCTCGGTTGTTGACGATTGTCCGCTCGCCGAGCTCTGCGACGCCTGGTTGAACGCGGTCAGAAGTGTCTGCTGCGTTGTGTTAGGCATTTCTCCCTCGTGGCTCAGAACCGCTGTGTCGGTTTCCAGCGCCGGGGCTGCCGTTTGCTTGCGTAAGCTCGTGCTCCAGAATCAGGAAAGCTTCCACCTCGCGCGTCCCCAAACCGTCGATTCCCCTCTGCCCTAACTTACGCCGCACCAGATACTCCTCGATCCATGCCATGCTTTGTGCCGTGATAAACGATCTTGGACAGATATTGCTCGCCACATTGTTTCTCGCCCACACCACCCGCTCCGGCGTCTCAAGTGCTGGCGCCATCCAGCCGCACCTGCGCTTCGTCTCCAGGCCGGCTTTACGGCAAGTCGCGCACTCCCACCCGGCCTGGTTGGAGAATTGAAAATGGAATGCGACGATCAGTTTTTTCTTTCGGATTCCGACAATCCGCACTGTTGCTTGACGGCGGCCAAAGCCTCCCGGAACAAATCTTCAGGCCCGCTCGCCGCCAGTGACTCCGGAGTCGCCGGCAACCCGTCCAACTCCAGACCCGTGACTTCCTTCAAGCCCCAAAGCAGATAGATACGGTCGATCTCCGAAGCCAGCAGCGCGGCTTCCATTTTTTCGTCGGGAGTGTCGGCCGCCTCGACGAACTCTTTCCGTGCCGCTAATTCCCGGATGCGGCGCGTCAGCTCAACCCGGCGCCCAAATGACATCTTAACCACCGTGAAGCTTACCCCGGGAGCCACCGCGGATTCAATGGTTTCAACACTAGAGTATTCCATTTAGCCACCAGCCAACACAGCCTTCTCTCACTATCCATCCGTTGTGGATCTGTCAATGTGGGGCGGGCGTCCACGCCTGCGGCGGGTCTCCAGACCCGCCGGCGAGCCAAGCTTTCTTGTGCGGCAGGTTGACAACCTGCGGCCGATTGTTAATCGGCCCTCGCATTCGCCTCAACGCTAGCCGAACGCCACCACGATCTCGTTGTCCGTAGTCCCCTGCGCCTTCGATTCTTGGAATTTCCACTGTAGCCTGTTATCGCTATCGTCGAACTCAGGCACCACCGGTACCACGCTCATCATGTAAACGCCCACAACTTGGCCGGCCTGCTGGCCGAGTTGAAACATCACGCTTACCGGCGACTGCTGCCGCGCCGCCTGGTACAGTCCCTGCGTCGCGGCATCGTCCAGTTCATACAAGCTGAAAGCTGCCGTTACGGACCGCGGCCCCGGCGCAATAGCCCGCGGCAGGTTGGTCCCGAATTCTTTCGACCGCAGATCCAGGCCGTTGTCTAATTGGAATGTCCCGCTCGTAATCGTATAGAACTGGCCGGGCGTACTGCCCAGCCACGCCTCACCCATGTTACCCGGCACGATCGAGTAGTCGAAGGCGCCAATAACCGGCTCCACGGGGAAGCTGCTCAGTTGTCCCATTCCTGCCGCGAAACTGGAACTGTCGATCAGGTCCTGCGCCATTCCCTCGAACTCAAACTGGTGAAAGTCCCCATTCACCGTTACGGTCATCCGGTTTACGGCCGCTCCGCAGAGAATCCGCTGGAGCGCGGTGCTGGGGTCCCAATAATCGAAAATACTGGCGCTCGGCAGTTCGGTCGCTGGAAAATACGAAATGCTAGGCGCAATCTCGGTTCCCGCGGCCGGACCGTTGGAGAACGGGGCGTTCACCTGCACGGCCGTCGCACTCACAATTGCCGTGACAAACCGGATTTCTCCGTTACAGGACACGCCCTGCCCCGCCACCAGCCCATGTGGCGCCGCAAAGACCAGTGACGTGCCGCTGGAACCCGCCGCGGCTGCCCCTCCCGCGTACATCGCCGGAGAGGCGCCCATACTGGCCTGAAACAGTGGTCCATAAGATGGACCGGAACTCTGTCCCCCCCAGCTTGTCATGTAAGTTGTCACGTCGAAACTGGTCGTGCGCCGCAGCCCCGCGGGTATTCCGACGAACGTGCGGCTGCCTGTCTTGTCGCGCCGGTCGGCCTTTTCCAACTGATTCTTGGCCGTGAGCTTTACAGCCGGGAAGCGGTTCTGCGCGGTGATCTCCGGCGTCTCTCCGTACCTGCTTTCCAGTTCCGCGTAAAAGCGGTTGGCATTGGATGAAATATACGAAGCCATAGCTTTAGTCGCTCACCCCAACCTCGAAACTGACCTTTCCTACCTGGATAAAGTTTTGCCCGCCATGCTTCACGGGCCCTAAGGCCGCTTCATAGCACCCGGCGTAGTACATACCTTCTCCCCAGTCGCCCCGGTTCTGGTCTAGAACCTGCGTCGTGGCATCGACATACAGTTGGAGTTGATTCTCGATCCCGTCCAGCCTGTCTTGCGAGACGCGCACCTCGATCGTCATGACGGCCTTGCCGGAGAAGTTCCGGAATTTTTCTTTGAGCTGGTTCACGATCTTCTCGCAGTACACGCTAACCGCCGGATACTGTACGTGGGTGCTGCGCTCGGCCAGTTCGACCGGTACGTTCTGCGCCAAGATCTGACTCTGTCCGATTGGCCGTGGAGTTGCGCTCTCGGCCAGAGCTAGCGTCGATACGCAGGCGTTTAGTCCCTGCGGTGCGGTCAGTAGCGTGACTACTTGCGCCGTCACCGTGCTGCCTACCCATCCCATGTTCTACCCCCTCTGAATAACTCGCGGCAATGCGCGAAGATAGTCGGGCGCCTGTCCGCTCCCCGGCCCTTGTCCCAGGGTGGTTACTGGCCCTGCCTGGACCCAGACTTGATCCAATGCCAGCGCCGGCGTATTCTGTAGCGCCATCGCCGCAGGCGACAGCCCTACGTACACATTCCAGGCCGTTGCGTTGGCCGGTTGATTGACCGGCTGCGCCACCAGTGCATTCCCTGCCGCCACGGTAAGGACGCTCGGATTACTGGCCTGCCCCTCTTCGCCCTCCGCGTTCAGCCACGACACGCTCGCGCAGTACGTCGTTGCGGGTTGACCAGCGGCAATGGACGTGAGTTGCGGCGGAGCTGCCTGCGGGATCGGGTCGGCCGCGATGCCAAGCCCGGTCTGCATGAGCTTGTCCATGGCCCACTTCGCCAGTTGCTGATACTGGTCCCGCTTGCCCTTGTAGCGGTCGTTCAGTTGATTGAAGTAGGCATCCTGATATACCAGCGTCAGGGTTTGGAATACGTGCCAAAGCTGCAGCGGCGGCGTGACCACGATGTTGTTCAACTGTGGCTCCGGTTGCAGCCAGAACTGCCAGTCGTAGGTGTTGCTGCGCTGCAGAAGGGTTGTCAGTTCGATTCCGAGTCCTTGTTGTGCCAGCGTTAGCTTTTGGCTAAGGTCGATGTTCTCCGTCTGCGCTGTCGCCAGGACGGAAGAGTCCTGGGCCGTGAGATCCTGGATCGTCGATATTCCGTCCGTGAATAGCGCCATCGTCCCGGCCGCCTACTCTTTGCCCGCCGGTGCGACGCCCTTGAGCTTGCGTAGCTCAGTGGGCGAAATGACGGTGAACTGCATCCGCGACGCCGCCGCCAGCTGATCGGCTTGCCGCTTCGCCTCCGCCTTCTTCTCTTGGAACTCGCGCGCTTCCTCAGCCGTCGCCAGCCGCGCGCCGCCCTCCACGATCATCCTCGCCGCGATGCGCCGCGGAACCTCGGTGCGTACTCCCTGCCGTCCTCCATCGGGCGTCTCGAGGCTGACCAACACCACCGAAGGATCTTTTAGGCTCTCTTCCATCGCTCGAATCTTCTTGAAATATACTTGTAAGTCCATGGTCGTCTCTTGTGGGGTCGGGCGCGCCGACCCCCCTTTCTTGTTGTTGGCCTGAGTCCATCCTCGCGTGGGCGCCAGCTACGTATTCACTTGAACGCCAAAGTTGTTGCGGATCACCGCACAACCGTATAGCACGTCCACCGTGAACTGCTGAGCCAACGTATTCGGCTGGTAGCTCATCACTACCCGCATCCCGAAGTTCCCCATCTCCGCGTAGTGCGCCACCGCGCCCGTGCCGTACAGCGGCTGCGGCAGTCTCCGGATCACCAGGCCAATCGCCGGCTTGGTGAAAGCCAGGTTGTGGGTCGTCATGGGCGAACTGCCGGTGTACGCCACGAACTGCGACCGCATCACGAAAAAGTCCTTGATCTTTCCCACCGCGCCGTCGATCAGAGCCCGTAGCCCCGCCTCGCCGGCTGTCTGGAATTCGCTGAAGCGTTCGATCTGCCGCAATGCGGAGTATGTCGCGGCATCCACCACCAGGAACTTCGGCTCGGATGGCGGAACCTTCGCCGTGAATAGTGAGCTCTCTGCCTGATCGATCACCGCTTCCACCAGCGGCGTCCCCGGCGTCCCCACCGGTGTGTTCGCCGTAAACCCGGCAAACAAGTTCAGCAGGCTTGTCTCAATGCTCTCGGCTATCGCCACCACCGCCGGTTGCATGTAGACCTGCAGTAAGTCCGGAACCGCCAATACCTTGGTCACATCCGGAATCTGGAAAGTCGCTTCGGCGTGTGTGTTCAGTACAATCTGCGCATTTCCCAGGTTCGGGTTCTGCGGTTGAACTTGTCCACCTTCGGCTATGTTGTTGGCTACCAGCACCGGGGGAATCGGAATGTTCACCGTGTCCCCGGCCTGCGCCAAAACTGGTTCGTAATCGCGGTTGACCAGGTTACCCATGACTAGGTTCCCGACCAAGGCGGGCAGAGCGTCTGCCGCCACCAGCTTCACAATCGCGCTGGCCACATTAGCTGATGTAATTATCGCCATTCATTCTCCTCAGTTGAGCAGGCTCCTCTGCCTGTCCTTTGAATTCAGGCATTCCTGCCTGTCGTGCCTAGATGCCGCGCAGGTTCTGCGAAGCAACGCGCAGAATCTCCTTCCGCACCTTTTCCATCTGTTCGGAACTCATCCCCGGCCGGATGCCCTCGATGTCCACGCTTTCGGTACTCTCCCGCGGTGCCTTGTGCGCTCCGGTGATCCCCGATCCGCCGGGTATCCTCGCCGGCAGAAACTCCGGATTCTCGCTTACGAAGTTGCTCAGATATTCTTTGAGCGGCACTTCGCCTTCGTCGCTGCGCGCCAGCAGCCGGCCGTCCTCCGCGCGGAATACACCGTCATGCACCGCGCGGTATGCCAGGTCCACCTTCGCAACCCCCAGCCGCTGCAGCTCCGCCCGGATGGCCGAACCTCTTTCCGCCTGCTCTGCCGCCTGCCGGCTGCGCTTGCTTTCTTCCTCCACTTCGTTCAGCCGCCGTTCCAGTTGTTCGCGGCGTTTGCGTTCCTCCACCAACTCGGTCTTGTAGGCCGGCTCGCTCTTGGCCTGTTGCTCTTGGAGAAACTCCTGAACTGCTTGTTTCACGATCGCTTGTACGTCTGTGTCTTCCATAACCGCCTCTTTTCCCAAGCCGCGCTCTAATAGAAGTTCAGCTCTGTGCCTCGATCTCCTGCGCAATCTGAGTCTTAATCTCCTGCCGCACGTCCGATAAAAACTTGAACGCCAGTTTCTTGAATACCTGTTTCTTCAGCGTCTCGGATTCGATTCCTAAAGTGAGCAGCTTTCGCGCGTCGTCTAACTCATTGCTGAAATCCGCGATGTCGAACTCATCCAGGCCTGAAACGTCGATTGAAATGTTGTCCTGGCGTGCCGCCGCGATGGCCCGAAGGACTTGCTTCATCGTTTCCTTTACCGCGTCGCCGTACGCCCGCAGCACCTCTTGCGTGATGCTGAAATCCCTCTGCTTGCTCGCTCCCGACTGGTGCTGGCTCGATGAGTCCGGCCCGGCTGCGTGCGAAATCAGATAGCACACCCGGTAAATCTCGTCTTTGAGCTGAATCAAATTGTCTGCGGCTATTTGGTAAACCTTGCCTTCCGGTTCGGTCCATCCGAATCGGTCTCCCGGAGCCAGTTGGATAAAATAGGAGTCGCCCACGATCTGGTTCCATTCCCGTTCCGAGTAGATTACCGGAGAGGCGAATAAACCCATCGTCAGCGCCCAGGACAGCGCGTTCGACTTGTTGAAGTGCTCCAGTTGCAACAGGGCCGCCTTGTTCATTAGCCAGAGTCCTTCGGTCACCCGCAACGGGAAAATAGGCACCCGGTTCTGGCTGGCCAATCCGTGCAGCCCTTCATCCACCAGCCGCACTTCTTTGTCCTTCAGTTGCTGATAAACCTGGTAATTGTGCCGGTCGTAGTAGATCCAGCGGGTTTCGCGAGTCCAGTCGCTTTCCGTAACCTGTGACTTGCGCAGCGACGACGTCCGGATCACCGCCCAGTCCAGCCCTCCGCGGTCGTCGTAGCTCCAGTTGATGAGTTCCTCGGGAGAGTAATCCACCAGATAAGCCCGCGAGCGCCCCGCGGCGTCCTCTTCCGCGCGGTTGCTGATTGAAACCGACGATCGCGGAAAATCCACTACGATGTAACTTCGTCCCTGCACCAGCGTTTGCACAATCCGCTGGCGGAAGAACTCGGCTATGGAGGTGCCTTTCAGGTCGCAATCCTCCGCAAAGAGGTTGTAGAAGCTCTTCGCCGTGTCGTCGCTGCCGTCGAACACCAAACCCGCCTCGCGCCGCATCAGTGTCGCCGCGTACCAGTCGATGATCGAACCGATATAGTTCTCGTAGAACACGCGGCTTAAACGCTCGGCATAGATATCGTTAGGTTCCTTGTGCCGCCTGATCAGATACTCGAAGGCGTTCTCCCGCATCGGTTCGCCGCCGGCGTAAAGATCCCGGTACTTCTTCCACATCGCCTTCTTGGCGGCATACTCTGGGTGCTCTCGATCGATGTTCACCATCTGGTCCTCAAATCAGCCGCTCCTGGTGTTCGCCGATCGCCGGCTGTGGCCTGCATTCCTGCCACAACAGGTAACCCAGCGCGTCCGAAAGATGGGTCCTCCGGCGATCCTTTTCCTTGTCGATTGCGTTGCTGTCCGCTTTGTACGACACCTGCTCGAAATCCTTGATCAACTCCTTGCACCTGGAATCCACCAGTAGGCGGATCTCGCCGCTCGCCGTTCGCAGTTTGGCGTTAGTCAGCATGATCCGCTCCCGCACGCTCGGGTTGGCTTTGGGCACCTTATAAGTTACCGGTGCGCCGTAGCTCACCCGGAAATACTCCCGTACGATCTGGTAATCCGAGGCGCCCGTAGTGTGCTGACTGTTCCCCGATGCGTCGCCATAGATCACAACCCCGCTCCTGTGGCTCGGAAACCGCTTCTCAAATTCCTCGCAAGCTTCGCGTGTGCTGGCGTGCCGGAGGGCGATTTCGTCCAGCACGAACACCGTCCGGCCTTCTATCTGCGCCACCACCGAAGACATTGGGTCCACGTTGAAATCCAGCGCCCACATCAGCGGGCAGTTCGGGTTTACCCGCAAGCTCTTCACATGATCCGGACGGTCGAAGGCGCAATATACAAGTCCGCCTTGCTGGCTCAGGTACTGCCCCAGCGCTTCCTGTTGATAGAAAGTCTCGTCGTAGCTGTTCTTCAGCCGCTCGTAGAAGTCCGGAACCTTCTCGAGCAGGTACCGGTTCTCATGCGGCTTGGCGACAATCGCGCTGTATCCCGCGACTGGGTCCGCAATGAACTTCTGATAGACCCAGTCGTAGCCCTTCGGCGTCCACACAGCGAAGCCGCGAAGTGTCTTCGCTTGTGGGTCCCGCAGCCGTCCTTCCAGTCGCAGCCAGGCGCCCTCTGGCGAATAAGTCAGCTCGTCCAGTCCAAACCAGGCCAGGTTAGTCCCGCGCAGCCGCTCGAAATCGTCTACCGGCCGGAAGATGATGCGCGATCCCGTGTGTGTCATCGTCAGCATGTTCTCGGCCTTGTTGTATTCGTACGGAAGATCTTGACTGTCCAGAATTGCAAACAATGTCGTCTGCGTGGCATCCCGTAACATCGGATAAGTCGGCGCGCCGATCAGGCCCAACCTTCCTTCGTTGTAATAGGTGAGCCTGATGGCTTCTTGGCAAAGCGCCTGGCTCTTGCCGGAAGCGATCGGCCCGGAGAAACCCTTGAACCGCGACTGGCACTCGTGAAAAGCCCGTTGTGAAGGAAGTGCAATATACTCTATGCCTTTTTCAAGGATTCCGTGGTCGCTGCCGGTTCTATCCATCGCACCCTGATTTCGCGCGGTTCGTCTGCAACCAGTTCCTTCTCGATTTGTAGTAGCCGCACCAGGTCCGCCAGCGTCGGTTTCATTGCTTCCGTCCCCAGCTTTTCCTCGATGCTCTCAATCGCTTTCTTGACGATCCGCGCTCTGCGCTTCCGTTGTTCTGTCATCCACAAACCCTATTCCCGATTTGAGACTAGCATCCGAACCTTCGCGGCCGGACCGCGACTTTGCCTAAGTGACAGATTTTGAACGTGCAGATTATATTTCTCGACGTGTGACTGAAGGGCGGGCTTTAGCCCGCGCGAGGCTTTAGCCTCGATCGGAGTGGCTCGCTAAAGCCCATGTCTTCTAAGGAAAGAAAGGAAAGACTATCCGCGCTGGTGGCCCAGCCGGTCCGCCAGATAGAAGTGCACGGCCGGCGTCACCACCAGCGACAGCACCATCGAAGCCAGGATCCCGCCGATTACCGCAATCGCCAGCGGCTGCAGCATCTGCGATCCCGCGCCCCACGCCAGCGCCAGTGGAATCATCCCCGCCACCGTCGCCAGCGCCGTCATCATGATAGGCCGCAAGCGCCGCTCGCCCGCCCGGATCATGCTTTCTTCCGCCGGCGTCCCTTCGCCCCGGAACTTCTGGTCCGCGTCCAGCAGCAGGATGCCGTTCTTGGCCACAATCCCGATCACCATGATCAGTCCCATGAACGAAGAAATATTGAACGTCGTCCCGGTCGCCAGCAGCGCCAGAAAAACGCCCGATGTGGACAGCAGCGCCGACGAAAGTATCGCCACCGGCGCCGCGAAACTGCCGAATTCGAACAGCAACACGATGAATACCAGCAACACCGCCAGCACCAGCACGAACACTAAGTCCCGGAACGAGCGTTGCTGCTCTTCGTACCCGCCCCCATAGGCCACCCGGATGCCCGCCGGAAGGCCCACTCGGTTGACCACCTGCTGTACGGCCTTCATGCCCGCGCCCAGGTTAAGCCCCTCCAGTCGCGCCGTCACCGCCACATCGCGTTGCAGGTTCTCGCGGCGGATCTCCGTTTGCCCCGGTTCTTCGGTCGCCGCGGCAACCGACCCAAGCGTCGCCGTCTTCCCCGTCGAACTCACCAGCAGCGTGTTTTCAATCGCGTCCAGCGATGCCCGTGTCTGCTCTGGAAAACGTACCCGGATCGTGTAGGCCCGGTCGTTCACCACCACCGGCGTGGGCGCCGGTTCACCTTGCAAAATGACACTCGTGTCCAACTCGACTTCCTGCGGCGTGAACCCCGCGCGCGCCGCCACGCCCGGATTCACCTGAAAAACCAACGCTGGTCCGCTAATCGTGTTATCGATGCCGTTCAACACGTCCACCACGCCGGGAATCTTCTTGATGGCATCCGCCACCTTCGGCGCCCATTCCCGCAGCACCGCCGGATCTTGCGAAAACATCTTGATCAGAATTGGCTCAGGGGCATTGGAAAGGTCGCCGATCATGTCTTGCAGCAACTGCGGGTACTCCACCTCCAGCATGGGAACCTGCTTGGCGACCTTCGCGCGCACTTCCGCCACCACCTCCTCGGCGCTGCGGTCGCGCTTGCGCTTCAGCTTCACCGAAATATCGCCGCGATTCGCCTCCGTCACCGTCGCCAGCCCGAGTTGCAGTCCGGTCCGCCGCGAAGTGCTCTCCACCTCCGGCGTCGCGCGCAGAATGCCTTCCACGGCTGACACCGTTCGGTTGGTATCGTCCAGCGAAGAACCGGCGGGCATGAGGTAGTCCACGATAAACCCGCCCTCATCCATGCCCGGCAGCAGGTCCGATCCAAGCGCCTGGTAGCACAAATAGGAGCCCGCAATCACCGCCAGGCTGAACGTCACAAACACCAGCGGGTGCTCCAGCATGCCGCGCAGCACTCGCTCGTATACCTTCATCACACGCGGTGGAACGCCCTCCCGCCGCTCGCTCCCCGCCCGCGGCGCCGTCTGCGCCCGGATCAAGTAGTGACTCAGTGTCGGCGTCCACGTCAGCGCCAGCGCCAGCGAAGTCCCGAGCGCCACCCCCACCGTCAACGCCAGCGCGCGAAAGAATACGCCGGTCACCCCCGTAATCGAAATCAGCGGCAGGAAAACCACGATCGGGGTAATGGTCGATCCCACCAGCGGCGCGCGAATCTCGCGAATGGCGCTGCGAATGGCTTCCCCGCGCGCCTCGCCTGCGTCGCGATGCGCCACGATGTTCTCCACCACCACAATCGCATCGTCGATCACCAACCCCACCGCCGCGGCCAGCCCGCCCAGCGTCATCAGGTTGAAACTCTCCCCCAGCACTCGCAGAAAGATGAACGTGACCGCCACCGTCGCCGGAATGACCAGGCCCGCCACCAGCGAAGTCCCCCAGTCCCGTAAAAACAACACCAGGATCAGCGAAGCCAGCACCAGGCCGACCAGGATGGCGTCCCGCACGCTGCTGATCGAGTCCTTCACAATCTCGGATTGGTCGTAGAAGGGCATCAGCGTGGCGCCCCGCGGCATCGTCGGACGAATCTTGTCCAGTTCCGCATGCACCGCGTCCGCCACCGCCACGGTATTGCCGTCCGGCTGGCGATAGATATTCAGCAGCACCGCCGGCTTCTGATTCGCCGTCACAATGGTATACACCGGCTTCACCGATGGCAGCACCATCCCCAGATCGCCGATGCGGACCGGCGCACCCGCGGGCGTGGTCTTTACCACGATGTTCGCGATCTCCGCCGGCGTGCGCGCCTGGCCGCTCACCAGGCTCAACACCAGCTCATGGCGGTTCTCGATCAGCCCCGGCGAGTCGATCATGTTGCTGCGCCCGATCGCGTCCAACAACCCCGGCACGCTCACCGCGCTCTCCAGCAGTTTCGCCGGATCCGGCCGCACCTCGAACTCCGGCTCCTGCCCGCCTTGCACCACCACCGTTGACACGCCAATCAACCGGTTCAGCCGCGGCTTCAACTCATACGTCGCCATCTCCCACAGCCGTGTTTGAGGAATGGTGTCCGACGTCAGGCTGTACCCCATGATCGGGAACGCCGCAAACGTCAGCCGGTTCGCCGTAACTTTGGCGGTCGCCGGCAGCGCCGTCTGCACCCGCGCCAGCGCCGCATTCACCAGTTCCAGCGTGCGGTACATGTCCACTTTCCACGAAAAAAACAGGTCCACTTCCACCTGCCCGCGGCTGGTGATCGATTGCACCAGTTCCACTCCCTGCACGCTGTTGACGGCCTCTTCGATCGGCCTCGTGACCGTTACCAGCATCTGGTCGATGGGCGCCACTCCATTGTCCACGCCGATCACGACGCGCGGAAAATCCGTCGACGGAAATACCGCCACTGGAATCGAGCTCGCCAGATAAATCCCCACCCCCACCAAGGTCACGATGACGAAGATCACCGGCTTGGCGTGCCGCGCCGTCCAGTGCTCGCCGCCGTTCACGAGCGCTCCTTCTCGACCGGTGCTTTCTCGACCCGCACTTTGGCGCCGTCCTCCAGTCCCAGCCCGCCTACCGTCACCACCTGCTCTCCCGGCTTCAGCCCGCTCAACACCTGCACTTTGTCCCCATCGCGTACGCCGGTCTCGATCTTGCGCACGTGCGCTACGCCGTCCGCTCCTACCACGATCACCTGCGTGCCGCCTTCCTCGGCCGCCAGCAGCCCAACGGCCGGCACTACCACGGCGTCCTTGATCGTGTTCGCCACCATCGTCACGTGTACCGAAACCCCCGGCTTCAGCCGTTCCCCAGGATTCGCCGTCTCCACCCAAATCTGCACCGTCGTGCTGTTCGCATCCACCGCCGGGCTCACCACGGTCACCTTGCCGACCGCCTCCTCCCCGGTATCCGGTTGCTTCACCGTCGCCGCCGCGCCCACCTTCAAGAAGCCCGCCTGGCCCTGGGGAACATTGGCCCGCGCCACCACCCGCGTGGTATCCATCACGGTCAGCAGCGGCGATCCCGCATTCGCCATCTCGCCCGGGTACACGCCGCGTTCCGCAATCACTCCGGCAATAGGGCTCCGGATTTCCGAATACGACAACTGCGCTTCCGATCCCTGGTGATGCGCCTTCGCCGTGTCCACCTGCGCCGCCGCCGATTTGATTTGCTCTTGCTTGCCCACGCTCTGCAAAGCTTCCAGATGCTGCTCGGCAGCCTGGTATTGGCTGCGCGCCTGCACGTACGCGACCTGCGCATCGTCCACCAGTTTGCGCGCCAGCGCGCCTTCCTGGAACAACTTCTGCCGGCTCTCGTAAACTTTCTTGGCTGCGTCCATCGCCTCTTTACTGGCCTGCGCATCGGTCTGCGCCTTCACCACCTGCTCTGGAACCGCCGCCGCCGTGGTGCTGCGATAGTTGGCTTCCGCCTGATCGTACTGCCCCTTGCTCTCTTGCGCCGCCGCAGCCAGATCGCGATTCTCAAGCAACGCCAGCAACTGCCCCTCGCGCACATGATCGCCGCGATTCACATAGAACGTCCGCACCGGCGCACTGATCTTCGGCACCACCGAAGCCTGGTTTCGCGGATACAGGATCCCATCGGCTTCAATCACTCGCCGGATCGACTCCGTCCGCACCTCGACCGTCTGTACCGGAGCCACTGCCTCCGCCTCTTTCTCCTCCTTCTTCCCGCACCCCGCCGCCGCCACCGCCAACAGCAAAAGTGCAGCAATGTGGGGCAGGCCCCCGGCCTGCGCGGGGCTCTCAGCCCCGCGCTTCCTGCTCTTCAGCCCACGAATCATCTCAAAACACCCCCGTCAGAGTCTGCAACTCCGCCAGCCCCACCCGATACCGCACTAACCCGTCGTCGTGCGCATTCCGCGCCTGCGCCAGCGTGCTCTGCGCATCCACCACCTCCAGCACCGTCACCTCCCCTGCCTCATACCTCAGCAGCGTCAACCGCAAGCTCTCCGCCGCCAGTTCCGCCGACCGCCGCAGCGAATCGATTTGCGCGTTGGCCGCCTGCGCCTCCAGGTAGAACGCCTCCAGATTCGCCAGCAATTGCCGTTGCGCCAGGCTCAAATCCAGCCGCGCCTGTTGCAGCCGCAACTCGCCCTGCCGCACCTTGCTCCGCGTAGCGCCCCAATTCCACACCGGAATCGTCAGCGTACCCTGTGCCACCGATCCCAGGTTTCGCGAGTGCTCCCGGTCCCAGATCGCGTACTGGTTCGCGTCGATCCCATAAAAGTAGTCGAACGACAACGTCGGGAAATACGCCGCCCGCGCCGACTTCAGCTCGTACTCCTGCTGCCTCACCGTCGCCTGCGCCGCCCGCATATCCGGATTGTTTCGGCCCGCCATCTCCTGCACCTGCGCCCGCTCCGGCAGCACCGGAACCGTCCCAAGATTGTCCTCCACCGAAAACTCCTGGGTGTAATCCGTAAACAACAACACTCCAAATCCGATCCGCGTCCGCTCGATCGCCAACTGCGCATCCTGCGCGTCTCTCTCCCGTTGCGCAAGCTGGATCTCCGCCTTCACCGCATCCGAATGCGCCGCCTCGCCGCCCGCCTCCAGCTTCCGCGTGATGTCCGCGAACTCCCGCGCCTCCTTCAGGCTCTGCTGCGCGTTCGCGTATTTCCGCTGCGCCGCCAGCAGGCCGTAATAATCCTGCACCACCGTCGCCGCAAGTCCGCGCGCCGCGATATCCGCCTTGGCCCGCGCCGCCGCCTCCGCGGCGATCGCCCGCTGGTAATCGGCCCGCTTCCCCGGCGCAAGGATGTCCCCATGCACCAGCGCCTGGTTGCTGTAGATGTGTACGCCGTCGTTGGGCACGAAGACCCCCGAGGGTGTCCCGTTGCCCTGTGTGTAGATGTACTGGTTGAACCAATTCACCGTCGGCAGCAGAGCCGCCTTGGCCTGCACCCGGTCCTCGTGCGCCAGTTCCGCTGTGATCGCCGCCGACTGATACTGCTGTGCCACCTTTCGCGCCCGCGCCTGCGCCTCATCCAAACTGAGCGTTAGCGTCGTCTGCCCAAATAGCCCCGCCACGCCAGCCACTCCCCAAACCACAATCGCCAATCGACCCGCCATCAATAGCCTTTCTGGCACAACCACCAGCCACCGGCCACCAGCCACCGGCCACGGCGAGCGCAGCTCGCCCTACTTCCTCTTCCGCACCTCTCCCGCCAGCGTCCCATCCCACCGCGCGTCCCCCTGCGCCACATACTTCCCCAACCCCTCCCAATCTTCCCGCGTAATCCCATTCAAGTCCCACACCACGCGCCCATTGCGAACCGTCAACTCGCACTCCAGCTTGCGCGTCCCCTTCATGCGCGCCCCGTAAGTATCCACAAATCCGAAATGTCCTTCCTCCACCCGCAGCACCGCCACATCCGCCCCCGCCCCCACCGACAAACTCCCCAACTCCTCGTGCTTGATCTCGCGTGCCGGCGTCCACGTCGATCGCAGGATCGCTTCCTCCAATGGCATGCCCATGTTCAAAAACTTCGACATCACGTTCAGCATGTCCTTCATCCCCGCGTTCATGCTGCCGATATGCAAATCGGTCGAAATGGAATCCGGCCCGAACCCCTGCCGCATCGCCGGCGCCGCCTGCCGGAACAGAAAGCTGCCGCCCCCATGTCCCACATCGAAGATCACCCCGCGCCGTCGCGCTTCGAAAAGGTACGGCAGAATCCGCCCGCTGTCGTCCAGCATCGGTACCCAGCCCAGATACGTGTGCGTGTAGATGTCCCCAGGGCGCAGTTTCTTCAGCACCAGATCCTGAAATGGGCGCTCGGGCCGGAACGTCCCGAAGTCCACCATCACCGGGATATTCGCCAGCGTTCCCGCTTCTACCGCGCGCTCCACCGGAGTCCATTCGGGACCGGCATAGTGCGCCGTCTTGATGCCTACAATCGTGTCCTTGTAGCGCAGCGCCATCTCACCCGCGGCCTTGGCGTCCATCTCCTTCAAATCCTGTTCCACGGCCCCAGCCATGCCGCTTCCCACGATGTTCAAGAACGCCAGCACGCGCGTCTTTGCCCGGTCGATCACCCGGTCTTTGAAATCTGGAAAATTCCTCCAGCCCGAGCTGCCCGCATCGGCTACGGTTGTCACCCCCGAGCGGAACGTGAAGCCGTCCGGATAAACGCTGTTGTCGCCGCAATACGCGCCGCGCTGTCCGGTCCCGGCGTAAACATGCACATGCATGTCGATCAGGCCCGGAACCACATACAGGCCCGATACATCCACCACCTTGATCGCTTTGGCCGGCGGAATATCCGCGGCGACTTCCGCAATCCTGCCGCCCGCAATCGCCACGTCCATCACCGCGCTGATCTTGTTCTTGCCGTCAATGACGTGGCCGCCCTTCAGCAATAAGTCGTAAGACGATTGTGCCAGCATACTGTAAACCAAGAAAAACGCCGCAAACCACCTCATCGTGTAGCCTCGCTCCAGCCATCTAAACCACCACCAGCCACTAACCACCAGCNNAGCTACGCTCGCCCCCGCCCTTCCTCAAACTCCCAAGCCGTCCCGATAATCTCCCGTACCCCCGCATACCGTGGCGACCACCCCAGCCCTCTCCGCAACTTGTCCGCATTCGCCACCAACGCCGGCGGATCGCCCTCTCGCCGCGCGCCAACCACGTACGGCGCCTTCCGCCCCGTCACTTCCTCCACGCTGCGAATCATCTCCAGCACCGAATGCCCGCCGCCCGTGCCCACGTTGAACTGATCCGACGCGCCCCCCGCCACTAGCGCCTCCACCGCCAGAATATGCGCCTCCGCCAAATCGTTCACGTGAATATAGTCCCGGATGCAAGTGCCGTCCGGCGTGTCGTAATCGTCCCCGAA
>PMVV01000008.1 GCA_003166475.1 Bryobacterales bacterium
CAGTTGCCGCTAATCAATTACGCATAATCGAACGGCCGATTGTTCACAATGCCTCGCACTGGATGGGGATCAAGTACTGTCGCTGTTCCTGCGCGGTTCGAGAACACAAGGTCCGGCTCTTTTAAGTTCCACGGCAGAATGAACAATGCTCGCTGATATGCTTCGCTCGTGCTTTCGTTGATAATCCCTATCTCGATTTAACAGCTCCCGTCGATCCCCTTAGATCAATGGGTCCGACGTGAATGTATTCCAGATAAAGAGTGCCCATTTATGTGGGAAGATATCGGAGCGTTGTCAGCGTGCGCCTCATGGTCCACATCTATCGCCGATGAGTGGGACGTGAGGACAAGGATTCTAGAATCGCAAATTTTGAACGAAGCGCTCATGCCGCGCGCGCCGTCCGTTCAAACCAAAAGTTCCTTAGGTTCCCAGACGTGATCGGTGATCCCGGCTTCCATGGCGGGCGTGATGCGTAGGCTCTGATGAATACGGCGGAAGTTGTACCAAGCGAAATGCAGGTAGTAAATCCCCGCGAGTCACTCAAGCCCTCCTCGCGCTAAGCCGCTGAAAACAAAAGCGAAGCCCAGGCAGCCCCTCGATCCCAAGAAACTCCCGTGCTACCCTGATGTCGGACAAAGAATATCCAACTCCGAAAAGGCTCTCCGCACTCGCCGCAAGGTGTTCTGCCGGGAGCCCCCTCGTTCTTTGACAACCTCAACAGCGGCCGGCGGCGATTATCGCCAGCCAGCCGCCCCCAACGCAACAAATGCAACCGGATGCAACATGAAATCGAAAAACCCTCGCCGCGTAACGACCTCGGCGGGGGCGAGGCCTGCCAGGCCAACCAGGCTCGAACCACATCGCAAGAACGCAACGAAGCGCAACACAGATCGCAAAAACGGCCACGCCGTTGCAGCGCCCAGGCGCCCTAGCCCCAATACTGTTCACTTTGGTGGGGCAGACCATCGTCTTTCGTGGTCTGCCGCCGCTGGCAGACGACATAAGCCGATCGTCTGCCCCACCGGAGCACCATTAAGTGAACAGTATTAGCCCTAGCCCAACCATCGCACATTACGAAGCAAACCCAAATTTCCCAACTATGCAACGCCAAGCGAAACTTTAGCTAAGCGAGGCAATTATAACAAAATAAGGTAATTCGGACCTCCGATTTTAACCGTTGGTTTCGTCCGGCAGATTCCGCGTGGCCGCGACCACGTGCACAAAAACGCCCTGTTCTGCACATCTTGCACAACGAAAACATGCCAAGACCAGGACGGCCTACCGCCCCGAGGACGCTCCTTTTCCGCCCAGGCCCGACGCGCCCCAACCCGACCACAGCGCTACTCCGTCCGGTCTGAAGCCCAATGCCGCGGCGGTGGGGCGGACCCAGGTCCACGCGGATCAACCAAAAGAGGCGGCCTTGGAGGCCGCCGCAGGCCGGGGGCCTGCCCCACTAGGAATCCGGATTCTGACCTGTTGTAATACAACGCGCGCGCCACAACGGGTTAACATGATGGAGTGAACGTCCGCTGCCTATTTCTCCTGCTCGCCGCGCTCCCAGTCTTCGGCGCCGAGGCGACTATTCAGGATCGCGTCCAATTCAGCCAGGTTTTCGGGGAAACGCGCAACTTCCGCATCTTCCTGCCTCCCGGCTACGACACCTCCGGAAAGCGCTACCCGGTGATCTACTGGTTTCACGGCTGGGGCGAGCGCTTCAACAAGCCGGTCGACGACCCGCCCAATCGCAATTACGATTCCGGCACGGATTATGGCGGCGACAACATCGCCAACTTCGTCGGTGGCCACGACGTCATCGTGGTGAAGGTGGACGGCTTCAACCCACGCTTCGCGGGCGACAACTACAAGCGGCCGTACAATATCAGCCCGGTGGAAACCAGCCGCCAGTTTCCGTTGTATTTCCCCGAGCTGGTCGATTTCATCGACGCCAACTACCGCACCATCGCCGACCGCGAACATCGCGCCACCGCGGGCCTGTCGATGGGCGGATTCATGTCTTTCTGGATCGCCGGCAAGTACCCGCACCTGGTCTCCAGCGCCTCGAATTTCATGGGGTCTTCGGAGTTCTTCGTGGGCCCACGCGACTTCCCCGTGGAATACCGCCACGACGAGATGTACGGCAACTACGACGGCGTGCGCACGCGCCTGGCGACCGGCTCGCGCGATTTCATCCAGTTCTACCACCGCCAGATGAACGCCATCTGGAAATACGCGCAGGACTGGCACGAGACCGAGGATTTCGACTTCGATCACGGCACGCCCGGCATGGCCAAGACGCTGGAGTTTCACATGAATGCTTTCGCCCACCCGGCGCCGCGCCCCGCGGTTTGGAGCCATGCCGACGTCTATCCGAACTTCACCATTTGGGGCTGGGAGGTGGCCTCGGACCGCAAGCAGCCGGGCTTCACCGCGCTCTGGAATGTCTCGGCCGCGGGGTTCCGCTCGTCGGTGCGCGAGTGGCTGCCGGACGGCGCCACGATTCCGGGCGTGAAGCTCTCCATCGAAACCGACAAGCTGTATCCACCGCGCAAGCCGCAAACCGTCACCATCGTCCGCCTGCGCGACGGCAACGTGCGGCGGCAGACGATCGCCGCCGGGGCCGATGGCCGCTTGAGCCTCGACCTGGACGGCGACGAATACGAAGTGGGCATTTCATCCGGACCTGTGCTGGCGCTCTCGGGATACCAGTTGGATGGCGCCGCGTGGGCCACCGCGGGCGGGCCGGTGCGCACGCGCCTGCGCATCTGGAACAAAGGCGCCGCGCCGTCACGGCCGGCCACGTTGCGGTGGCTCAGCCCCAACCCCGGCGTGGATCTGGCGCCGATGTCGTCGGAATTGCCGGCCATCGCGCCAGGCCAATCGACGGAAGTTGCGCTGACGGTGACCGCCAAGGATCCGAAGCGGGCCGTGGTGAAGATCGTGGGCGTGCAGGGCGACACGCGCCTGCCGGTCGAAATTCCGCTGTTCCCGCCCACCCAGCCGTTTGCGGATTTCCGCATCGTGGATGGGCAGCAGGTTCGCATCTTCCAGCACGCCACCGAGAAGGTGCAACTGACGCTGGGCGATGGCAATGGCGATGGAAAAGCCAATGCGGGCGAGAGAATCGCGATTCTGCTTCCGGAGGACGACGTTTACCGCGCCGCCGAACTGTTCACCAACGATTCCTGCGTGGATAATACGCTGCGGGCATTCGACGATTGGAGCGACTACGACCACGTGGGCGCGTCAGCCAAATATTCGCTGCCGCTGATCAAGCCGGACTGCCCGCCGGGTCACGTGATTCATGCGCTGGCGCGGGTGTTGCTGCCTAACAAGCCGAACCACATCGTGCGATTTGCGGCTATCGAGTTTGCGGTGGAGAAGTAGCGCGGCCTGAGAGGCCGCGGCCTGGAGATTGGCCATTTGCTGTGGGGCAGGTTGCCAACACAATGCCGCTTACTTTGCTTCGCCAAGTCGGTATTGGCTGCCGGGTGGCGCGCTTTTTGAGTTTTTGGGGTGAACCGCTGGACATTTTCGAAGCCTTTGGGTATAGTTTGGTGGATGGGTCAACCAACACAACAGGCTTAGAAATCGACAAGATCGCGCTGGATGCGCTGGCGCTTTTCCAAGCGGCATTACAGGCGGAACTTTTTGAGCGACAACGGAAGGCTGCCGGAC
>PMVV01000024.1 GCA_003166475.1 Bryobacterales bacterium
GCGACGCGGCAAACAAATACTAAAAGTGTCTCTTGACTCTCGTTTCAATCATCACAACCTCCCGCGCTCTAAGCTGCCGGTCTGTACTTCTATTTACTTCTATTCCACCAATTCCACCACGCTTCCCAATTCTGTCAACTCCGCTACAGATACATCTAGTTACGGCTCTTCAGGGGCGTCCCTACCACAAGAAACCTTACGGCTGAAATCGCTAGTACCAGCCAACACAGCGCTGCAAAGTACATAACGATCTGGGAACCGGATCGTTCTCTTAACGCATCGGCAAAGTACCAGGGGATACCACCGCTCCAATATGTGTAAATGATACCTACGAAAACACTGGTCGTAGCATACACGGCACTCATAATGTGACCGCCAAAAATAAAACAAAACGGCAGTATCCACGCAAGATACTGAACTCCGAAACCGGGCGTCAACACCAGGAACACAAGAATCGAACTGCCGATCATGCATGTCAAACTCGCTTGTCGTTTTCGAAGATACACGACGGCGATGGCAATGGCGGCAAACGTCACTGGAACTCCGATCCGAACGTATGACGACCATCGTGACAATCCCCAATCACAGATCACACGGCTCCGATAACCCATCACAGTTGTAATAATCAACCGGGGATCAGCGAGGATGTGTGGCAATGCAAGTACCACAACGGTTGCCAGCGCTAAGCCGCCGAAATAAAGTCTGGTACGCCAAGTCTTCAGGCCAAGCATGAAGGCCAGGACGAGAAAAAGCGGCCACACCTTTATCGAGAGCGCAATCCCGTACAGAACTCCTGCCAACTTTGGACGATCCTTGCATTCAACGGCATAAACAGACGCCAGCAACATGGCAACGATTAAGGGATCGGAGTTACCATGAAAACCAGAAATCATGATTGCCGCTGGACATAAGGCATAATACATCGCTGCTTTCGCAGTTGAAAGTTGCCAGACAAGGACAACGGACGTTAGGTACGCTATAGTCGTCAGGAGTCGGAACCAAAATCGAAACGGCACACCAGTCACTTGTTCCAAAGACTGTACTGCTGCCCAAAGAGTCAGCATTGCCGGTGGATGTGCCATCGGCTCAATATAGTTTGGATGATAGGCGACAAGGTTCGCTCCGTCTCGATACAGTGCGGCTGTTCCATCATGGGCAGCTTTCACCACATAGGATTGAAAGAAGAGCACGTCATTGGTACCGTAAGTCAGCGAGGCAAGTGCTAGACAAAGTGTCGCCGAAATCAGCAGGGATATTAACAAGGATCTCGGCATGTGTTTCATTTCGGGAGCGTCCTTTCAGGCTGCTATGCAAGCAGTTCAACGACGGAAAGCAGGCCAATCAACACGGCGGATGACGGCTCTCGATGTTGCGACAAAGAACGCAACGGGTCATGCCACCCCCCTATGCCGTAACCGGCGGCACCAGCGTCTTCAGAAATTCATGTGCCACCCTGAAGCCGCGCTTGAACTGCTCCGTGAAATCCCGCCCGACATAAGGCGGATAAAAGAATTCGTCCTCGTTCTCGATGTTCATCGCCCCGTTGTAGCCCACCTCCGCCAGCACCGAGAAGAAGCCCTTCCAATCCATCGAGCCGTAGCCCGGCACCCGGAAGCGCCACCAGCTCGCGCGATTCACCGGCTGGATGCCCGCCCGCCGCACCACGTGCCAAAGAATCTCCGTATCCTTTAAATGCACGTCGTAAATCTTGTCCGCGAACTCGCGCGCCGCCGCCACCGGGTCCATGAACTGCCAGATCAGGTGCGAAGGGTCGAACTGCAGTCCCACGTGCGGGCTGTTCCCAAATGCCTTGAACAGCGCCTCCCAAGCCACCGGCCCCGTGGCGATATTAGGGCCCCCGGCCCAAGGCTCCCACAGCACGCGCACGTTGTGCTTCTCGCACAGCGGAAAATATTTTTCCGTATACACCCGCACGATCTCGTCCACCTGCTCGCCCAGCGGCCGCCCCTTGATCGTGCCGGATTGCCCGCCGATGTTCGGGATTCCCAGCTTGCCGCACAGCTCGATGCACTTGGCGGCGTACTGGTTCTGCCGGGCGCGCAGAGCGGGGTCCGGGTCGATGTGGTTTCCGTTCACCCCCAGCGATGAAACGTAGATCCCCGCCCGCTGGATCTTGTCTTTCAGGGCCGCAATCGCGGCGTCGTCCAGCTTGTCCGGATTGAGCCCCAATTGCATGCTGGTGAAGCCCTCGGCCTTCACGAACTCCAGGTTCGCATCGGAATAATCGCACAGAACGCCCAGCTTGGGCTTCCAGTTCTGGGTGCGGGCGCGCATGGCCTGCGCGGCGGCAGCGGCCGGCAAAGCGGCCAGGATGGTGCGTCGGGTAATCGTCACGACCACGACAATACAGCAGCGCACGCTTCTCCGCAAGGGGGACCTCTGGCGGGGCAGTTGTGCCGCCGCAATCGGACACAGTTCGCGTTGGACTTCGGCGTGCCCCATTTCCGCCTATGACACGAATCGCACTCCTCGCTTGCTTCCTTCCATTTCTCGCACAGGGACAGTCCTTTCAGCGGAATGAGATCACTTTCAACGGCGGCTACGGATGGCAGGCTGCCGTTCCAAATGGGTCGCCCAGACTCAGCGCTGTGTCCCTGGGTGGCACATACGGCTTCCGCCTCCGCCCCTGGCTGGCGCTTGAAGGGGGCGTGCTGACGGCCATCAACCCGACTGGACTGATCAACAGTGAATATGGATACTTCAATATCCATGACCGTTTCACCTGGGTACCGTTCGGTGTTCGATTCATCCTTCCCCTGCGGCATGACCGGTTCGAGCTTTCCGTCGGCGCCGGCGGCGTATATGAAAGATACAGCGGCGGGAATACAACTCCAGCGGGCTATGGATCCTCTTACAACGGATGGGGCGGCTATTTCAAACCTGAAGCGGCCGTCGCATTGGACCCTGGACGCCACTTCTGGCTGGGAGCCACTCCACAATTGTTGCTGGTCAACGGATCGGATGGCGTGCGAGACCGCTGGTTCGTGCTCACCGGCGATGTCAGCTTCCGGTTCTGAAGCTCCCGGTGGGGCAGACGATCGTTTTATGTCGTCTGCCGGCGCCCCCCGAAGGCGGCAGACCACAAAGTGCGATGGTGTGCCACACCAAAGTGAACAGTATTGGGCTTAGCGGGATGCAGTCCACG
Source organism: Bryobacterales bacterium (assembly GCA_003166475.1). Lineage (GTDB taxonomy): Bacteria > Acidobacteriota > Terriglobia > Bryobacterales > Bryobacteraceae > Bog-159. Next base: position 3,167 of record PMVV01000024.1, read on the forward strand.
CATCGCGGGCCAC
>PMVV01000169.1 GCA_003166475.1 Bryobacterales bacterium
CCTTCGCGCGTGAGGACCGGTTCGCCGGCCAGCGCGATGCCCAGAAAACCGGAAACCAGGAGGACGGGCCGGAGCGTTGGGCAGATGGTCATTGCTTTAAACGGGGCTTTAAACATGCTTAAAACGTTCCGACCGAGGCATTCATATCCTGCAAAGCTTTTACGCAACGGCGGCGCACGTAGGTGTTGTCTTCCTTCTGGACGACGCCCTGCAGAATGCCCACCATGTCGTCGCCGGCATGCGCGGTGAGCGCGTCCACGGCGGCGATGCGGACCCCCGGGTAGTCATCGTGCAAGAGCACCTGAGCCAGAACCTTGCGCACTTCCGGATCGCCGGTGTACGCCTTCAGCCCATCCAGCGCCTTCAAGCGCACGCCGGGATTGGGGTCTTCGGCAACGCGATTGAGGAGCAGTTCGCGGACCGGCGAAGAATCCGAATGGCCCTTCAGCAGGTCGACCGATTCCCAACGCACGCCGGGATTGTTCTCATCGTGGGCGGCGGCCAGCACCAGGCGCTGAATATTGGTGTCGTTCAACTGACCGGAGATGACGCGGCGGCGGGTTTCATCGAGCACGATTTGCACTTCGCCGGGGCGGGAACCGTCGTGGGCGGGCTGCACGGAACGCACCGAGGAGATGACGTTTTCGGGGGTGAGCGAGGCGAGACTGAATGGGCCGCCGGCGCCCGGAGCGGTGAGGCGCGCTGTGATAAAACCTAGGGCCAGCAGGGCGCTGGCTCCCAGGGGCATGCGCCAGGGGCCTAAGGAGGGAAGCCAGGCGCTGAGTCCCCAATGCGGTCCCGAATGCGGGACTAAAGTCCCGCGCGGGCTAAAGCCCGCCCTCCGTGGGACGGAAGCCTCGCGGTAGACGGCACGCATCAGGTCGTGCCGGCATTCGGCTAGCAGGGCGGGGGATGGCTGCATTGCGCGCCGGTCGAGCGCGGCGGACAAGGCCCGCTGCGACTCCGCCTGGCGGGCGCAGGCCGCACAGGTATCCAAATGCTGTTCGAGACTGTCTTCCTCGTCGGGCGGCAATTCGCCGTAGAAATACAGCGGAATGAGTTTGGTTACGGATTCGCAGTTCATTGAAAATCTCCCAGCTTCGCGCGCATCTTTTGGGTGGCGCGGAACAGACAATTCTTAGCGGCTTCCTCGCTGGTGCCCAGGATCTCGCCGATGTTGCGGAGGCGCAGACCCTGGTAATGCCGCAGCTCGAAAACCATGCGCTCGCGGGGCGTGAGCCCGCCGAGGGCGCCCTCGATGCGCTGCCCGATCTGGACGTTCCAGAGATTGCGCTCGGGATTGGCGTGCGCGGCTTCCTCCTGAAAATCGTTCATGCGGTCGAGGGGACCCTCGGGCGTATCCACCACGGCCGGCTCTTCCTTGCGCACCTTGCGTTTGCGCAGATAATCCAGGCAAATGTTCGTCACGATGCGGTAGAGCCAGGTATGGAAGCTGCAATCGAACCGGAACGAATCGATGCTGCGGAAGACGCGCAAGAAAGCCTCCTGGAAGACGTCACGTGCGTCTTCCTGGGAACGCAGCAGGTTGACCGCGAGGCGGAGCACACTTTGATCGTAAGCGCGGACGAGTTGCTCGAAAGCGTCCTGATCGCCGCGCTGGACGGCCCGGATCAGGCTGGCTTCATCTAGTTTGGGGCTCAACCTGGCACCCACGGCGCCAGGGGCGTCCTGCGCCATAAGTTCCGGCTCTGCTGTAGCTTCCAATCATCCCTTCGAATAGTTTGACGCGGCAGTAGCAATTTTGTCACGGTGTTGCTGTTCAGATTCGGACAGTGTCCGGTTGTGGGCGGGGGCTGGGAGCGATACCCCCATTTTTTGGGTTCGGTTCGTAATTTTCATGGGTTGTTATGCAGGATTGGGCGGAATTGGGCGGAATTGTGCATCGGTTGCGGGGATTTGGCGGTGGGCGGGTTGGGACAAACGAAGCCCATTATATTGATAATGAATGGTTTGCTTGATCTGGAGGCGCGACTTGGTATTTCGGGTGTTTGGTGGCTCGTGCATGTTCGGCCGACGGTCCCGGATTTTCGGAAGGAGACATTTTGATTGTGGTTCGGTCAGGCATGCGTGTGACGCCGCGGGCTGTGCCCCTGGACTGCTAGTGGCTGGGCGGGGGAAAACTCTCTTCGAATGCAATCGCAGAAATCGAGGTACTGGGGCGGCAGATGGAGAGCGGCGGTTCCGCACGGTCGAGACCATCAGGGGAATGACGGGCAGTTGACGGGCGCAGGCGCGGGCGAGTTCGTTGAGGCCGTAGCGGTTGGGGCGGCGGACCGAGTGCGGGGTCAGCAGCACGAGGAATTTGCCGGGGGCGGCGGAGACCCGGTCGAGGCCTTCTTCGATGTAGCGCCGGCATCGTCCAACCGGGTCGTCCCGAACCTACCCGCCAGCGGAAAGGTCCGGTTTTGCTCGGCAGCTTTTTCTTTGGCGGACTTGCGGCGCAACGCGCGAAGCCGAGCCTGGCCCCCGTCTTCCAGGCGAAGGTGGATTTTCAAACCAACTCAATGCGCAGATCGCGGCCGATGGCGCTTGCCGCGCGCGATAGGGTCTGCAACGTCACCGAGGCATTGCCAGGGTCGAGAAGACGGTCAAGCGCCGCGCGGCTTGTCTTCATGCGCCGCGCCATCTCTACCTTGCTAATCTTGTCTTTCTCCATCGCTTGCCGAACTTGCCATGCCAGCGTCTCTTTCAGCACGGCCGCGCGGGTCTCTTCGAGCACGCCTTCCTCTTTCAGAAAGTCGTCCAGTGACGAGCCGATATGCTTGTTGCGTTTTTTCACTTCGTAACCTCCTTCATTCTGCGTTTCGCCATGGCCAGGTGATCCGTAGGCGTTTTCTGCGTTTTCTTGATGAAACCGTGCAGCACGACGAGCATCTGGTCGTGAAAGCACAGGATGAGCCGAGCTGTCCGCTGGCTTGGAAGCGACGAGCGCACTTCCCAAAAACCATCTTTAAGGCTTCGTACTAGTGGCCTCCCAATCGGCCAGCCGAACTGCACTCGCATAAGGTCGAGCCCGATAGCGTGCCGGTCGTCCTTGTCAAGGCCGCGCAGCCAATCGAGCACCGGTGCGCCGCCCGCTTCGGTGCGGTAAAACCGGACCGGTATCTCCGGATCTTTG
>PMVV01000304.1 GCA_003166475.1 Bryobacterales bacterium
GGGTGCTTATTAACCGGCTAATCTTTCCTCATTTTTCGGCTTTGGCGAGGTGATCCAGTCGCGAGTCGACGCCGAGCAGCCGCCGATCCAGGCGCCGGAGGGTTCGCCGGGTTTTCTCGTCGGTGAGCTGGCGACGATACATCTCCAGGAGGTGACGGGTGGCATTGAGGGCTTGGCGGATTCCCGGAAGATCGGCGCTGGCAGAGGCGTTGGGAACCGAGAGGATGGGGAAGCGATGCGGCTGAGTGGCGTTCTGGCGGGCTGCATAGAACTCGCGCTGCAGATCCAGTTGCACGACCTCCACGTAGCGCATGGTCATACGGATATCTTTGTGTCCCAGCAGTTGCATCAGACCGGGAAGACTGACCCCAAAGCGGACCATCTCCGAAGCGAAGCTGTGCCGCAAGCGGTGTGGCGTGACACGGCCGGAGCAGCCGGCCCGTTTGGCAGCATCGGCGAGTGCCGGGAGAAGGGTTTGATAGAGAGCGTCATGGCTGCCGGCGCGAGGCAGCAGCAAGCCTTCAGAGGGGGCCAGGCGGGCGGAAGGTGCGGAGGCGCGCAGAGTGAGGATGCCGGCCACGATCTGTCGAATGTCTGGGTCGGCCGGCACCAGGCGTTCGGTGTGCAGTTTGCCGAGGGGGACATGCAGCGCCCATTGGTCGGGACCGATTTGCCGCAGACAGTCCAGCGCCAGATCGATGCACTCGCCGATACGGATTCCAGTGGCGCGAGTGAGCAGCAGCGCTAACGCAGGCAGGTCGCCGGTGCGGCGCAGTTCCTGCTGGAGGAGTTGATCGTCTTGTGGGGAAAGCGGTCTGGGCAGATAGTGCGGAGACGGAGGAAAGTCCTCGCGGCGGATGAGGTCGGCAGACAGGGAATGGCCGCTGGCGGCCAGATCTTCGAGCAAGCGGCGCAGGCACAGCAGAAGATTGATGCGGGTTTTGTTGGACAGCGTCGGTTGTTCCTCGCACAGGGATCGGAACCAGGCGAGCAGATGGGGATCGCGGCGGAGTTGGCTGAGGCGGCGCACGGACGGAAACGCAGCGCGGAGATAAGACAGGAAGCGTCGTGTGACGCCGCGATAGCCGCTCACGCTATCGGGGCGCAGCGTCAGGGCGAGAGTTTGGATGTGGGCTTCCAAGATCCGTTCGAGGCTGGGAGTGACGGGAGGCATCAGTTTAGGGAAGGATCCAACGCGGTCCGCTTTTCGATGGCGCGGCGGTATTGGCTCCAGACGTCCTGGGGTGCGAGTTGGACGTAGAGCATGGTGGTGTGGATCTGGGCATGCCCCATGAGGTGCTGGAGGGCGGGCAAGGAGATGCCGTTGCGCACCATATCGGCTCCGAAGGTATGCCGGAACCGATGGGGATTGGCTTCCGGAATCCGGGTGGTGCGGCGGTGGTGACGAAATAGTGCGCGTAATCCAGCCGGGGTCAGGGGCAGTCCGCGATGGCGGCCTTTCAAACAGACGAACAGCGCCGAGGAGTTGGTTAGCGGCCGTTCCAGATGCAAATACTTTTCCAGCACGTCGCGGATTTCTTGCGGCAGTGGCAGGCAGCGCGGCTTGTTTCCTTTGCCGCGCACGCGCAGGTGCGCCTCCGCGAGTTGCAGATCGGCGAGTTGGAGAGCCAGGACTTCGCAGGAACGCAGGCCGTCGAGCAACATCAAGCCCACCAGGGCGAGATCGCGGAAGGTGCCGAAGCTGCGCCAGAACTGGGCGACTTGTTCGGCGGAGAGGGGCACGACGACGCGGCGAGGCTGCCGTAATCGCAGCCCGCGGACCACACTGCGGCGCGGCCGGCCGTAGCCGAGCGGAGACCGCTGCGTATAGGGGCGCTGGAAATGGGTCTGACCGGGGGAGATTTCGCGGCCATAGTGGAAGCGATACACGCAGTGAATGACGGTCAGTCGGCGATTCACGGTGGCCGGCGCAGGCGGTGGTTGCAGATCGAGTTGTGAGCGGACGTAGTCGAGCAAACAGGTGTCGTCGATTTCGGCAAGAGGCAGGGGCAGCGGCCGTTGGGACCACCAGCGGGCGAAATGCAGAAGGTCGAAAGCGTAGGCGCGCAAGGAACAGAGGGAGAGTTGGCGAATGCGTTGCGCATCCAGGAAGGCGTTGGCCCAAGCGATCTCCTGGCCGTGTTCATCGAGCAAGCGATAGGGAGACACGCTGGCCGGAACGGTAGGGCGATAGACCAGAAATAGTTTCATAGCGGGTTAGCTTGTTGGAGGCAGCGAGTAAAGTCGGCGGCGGTGGCGCCGGCGACCAAGTAGCTGTTGGGGTCGTGGCCGGCTGGTAACGGAACGATGCGCGCGCACACGCCGGCATCGGCAAGGCGCTGCGCGAGCTGATGAGAAGCCTGCTGGCCGGCGCGGTTTTCATCCTGGTCGAAGACTATGTAGATCGAGCGATCGAGGCGGTCGGTGAGTTGCTGGAACTGCGCGGGCGTCAGATGGGTGCCGAGCGCGCAAGTGGTGTTACGAAAACCAGCCTGCCACAGTACGGCCAGGTCGAACAGGCCTTCCACCAGGATCACGGTGTCGAAGCGGCGGACCGACTCCCAGGCGAACAAGCCGCCTTTAGAACGCGGCAGCAGGCGGTGGGGGAAGGCCGCGCCGATACTGCGGCCGTAGAGATTGACGATGTGGCCGTGCTGCCGGCAGGGGAACGTCACCCGCCGGCAGAAGGTGTCGCAGCCCTGCCTGCCGATCAGGCCCGCGGCTAGCAGCGCATCGAACGAACAGCCTTGAGAAGTGAGATGCCGCCGCAGGTTTCCGCCGGGAGCATATCCGAGGCCCAGTTCTTCAATGAGGGCAGGATGACGCAGTCCACGTTGTTGGAGATATTGCACCGCTTCCGGATGACGGTGGAGTTCGAGTTGATAGAAAGCGGCCGCTTGCTCCAACACCCCGCCTGGGTCCGCCGGAGCAACTTGCCGCCGGAGCCAGGCGAGACTCTGGCGGAAGGAGAGATGCTCCGATAGTTGGACAAAACGAATNNTGGCAGTAGAACAGATTCTTGTGGGTGTTGACATAGAAGGAAGGACGCGTATCGCGGTGCAAGGGACACAGGCCGACGAACTCTTGCCGGCGGGCGGCGGGGCGCGCTGTCCAGTTGCGCCGCTGCAGATAATCCAGCAAAGGAATACGCTGTTTGAGACGTTCGCAATCCTGCATATGTCTGGAGTATCAGGCCAGGGCGGCCGGCACACCAGAGGGATGTTGTTTGCAAGACGCCTGGCGGCCGGGGGCCTGAGACGCAGGAGCTTGCAGGATAAAGACTTGCGCCCAAGCCAAGTTGTTGTTTGCAAGATCGTGGGCGGCCGGGCCCAACAGCCAAACCCCGGCTGCGGAAGACTTTAGGTCCAGAGCCGAGTTGTTGTTTGCAAGATGGACCAGGCGCCGCCGCAGGTCGCGCTGTTGCTGTCGGGTGCGATTCCGCGCAACGCACTGGGGTTGGGCGGCGCGGTATCGCTTCCAGTAGCCGGGATGATTGCGGCGCCATTTCCGCGCGCTGTCGCGGCAGACTTGGCGATACTCCGCATCCCGCGCGAGCTGGCGCTTGCGGTTCTCGATCCGCCGACACCGCTGACATGGTTTGTCCGAACAGACGGTTTGCTCGGGGTGAAATCGGGATGGTGCAAACTGCTTCCGGCAGAAAGGGCAACGTCGCGGCTCCATCCCTTCATGGTCGGTTGCGCCTGGCTAACAGCGGCCCTCGCTCCCAGAGAAAAATCTCGACTGGAAAGGAATAACTCCCAGCCGCTACGGCTGACGGTGTGCGCTTAAGCGGATTAGCCGGTTAAGTGCTTAACCATTTTGGGGATTCCTGACCGACAAAGACCGCTCCCTGACGGTCGCGGCTCAGTAAACCTTGCGAAATCAACGCCACTGTTACCGAGCCGCGACCGTAAGGGAGCGGTTTCCCAAAAACCGTTAAGCACCCCGACTGATGCTGGGATGGGAGCCAACTTGGTTCCATGATATACTCTCTCGATGCGTTTGGCTGCCCTATTGAGTTTCCTATTGGCATGGCCTGCGGCCGGCGAATACGCTGAGGTTCACGGCCTGAAAATGTACTACGAAGTGCATGGCGAGGGGCGGCCCGTGGTGCTTCTGCATGGCGGGATGACCACCATTGCATTCTCGTTTGCCGCGCAGATTCCAACGCTGGCACGCAATCATCGTGTAATTGCCATCGAGCAGATGGGGCATGGGCACACGGCCGATGTCGCGGGACGCGAATTGTCCTATGCAGGCATGACCGAGGATACGTTCGCCTTTCTCGTTCAACAGGGAATCCAAAAGGCGGATCTGGTCGGAATCAGCGATGGCGGCCAGATCGCGCTGCGGCTCGCTTTCAAGCATCCGGAGATGGTGCGGCGAGTCATCGTGTCTGGCGTCGGATTCGGCCCCGTCAGCGCCGAGGAACAGAAGGCAATGCAGGCCCTGTCCGCCGACCGCCTTCCGAAGGTGTTCCGCAGCGACTACGAGCGCGTGTCCCCCGACGGGCCCGAGCATTGGCTCACAATCTTTGAGAAGGTCAAGGCGATGTGGTCAAAGCCTGGATGGGGCATCTCGAAGGCGGAGTTGGCGACGATCCAGGCTCCGGTGCTCCTGTTTTTCGGAGATCGCGACTTTACGAGTATTGAAGAGGCGGCCACGATTTTTCACAGCATTCCGGGTGCGCAACTCTGCATCGTGCCAGGCGCCGGGCACGGCGCATTGCGGGAGCGGGCGGAATGGCTGAATCCGGTCATTCTCGATTTTCTGGACAGGAAGTGAAGGGGATGGAGGCGATTTCCAGTTAGCGATACGGCAGGTCTCATGGCCATGACTCACTCACTTCCCCAATCGCCCCTGTCCCTCTGGCTGGCGGAGTACGGACCGTACGAACCCAGTCCGCCGCTCCAAGGCGATGCCACCGTCGACGTGGCCATCGTGGGCGGCGGTTTTACCGGTATCGCCACCGCCCACACCCTATTGAAAGAAGATCCGGCCCTGCGCGTGGCCGTCCTGGAGCACGAATACGTGGGCTATGGCGCGAGCGGCCGCAACGGCTCCTTCTCCATGACGGTGGTGGGCCTCGGCATCGGGCCGACCGCCATGCTGAAGGGCAAGCCGTTCGTGCGCGCAGCCCACGCCTACATGGAGCGCGCCGTCGACGGACTCGAATCCCTGATCCGCGACAACCAGCTTCAATGCGATTACATCCGTCCCGGCTTTCTGCGCATGGCCACCACGCCGGGCTATGTCAAGCGCATCCGGCACGATATCGATCTGGTGAATGAGTTGGGCATTCCAGGCATCGAGTGGCTGGATCGCGATGCCGCGCGCGCCAAGGTCGATTCCGAGTTGTACCTGGGCGCCTGGTGGGAACCGCGGCTGGGCCTGGTCAACCCAGCCAAGCTGCTGCGCGAGGAGAGGCGCCTGGCCATCGCGCGCGGCGCGCAGGTCTACGAACACACACCCGTCCTCGAAATCCAGCGCGGCGCGAAGTTCAGCCTGCGCACGCCCGGTGGCACTGTCGCCGCCGAAAAAATGGTCCTCGCCACCAACGCCTACTCGCATCTTCTTCCCGAGCTGAAGAACCGCCAGGCGCCCGCCTGGACTTACATGATTGCGACCGAGCCCCTCAGCGACCGGCACTTTGCGCAGATCCGCTGGCAGGAGGGCAACGGCGTGGAGGACGCCCGCAACCTGATTCACTATTACCGCATCACGCCGGACAATCGCCTGGTCATGGGCGGCGGGCCGGTGGGCCTCAGCTCCGGCGCGAACATGGATGTGGATTCGAGCGAACCCATCTGGCGCCATTTGGAAGAACACACCCGCCTGCTCTTCCCCGCCCTGAAGGATGTGAAGATCACGCATCGCTGGGGCGGCCCGTTTTCCGTAACGCTGGATCTCACGCCGGCGGTCGGCTATCTGGGCGACCGGCGCGCCGCTTATAGCCTCGGCTGCATCGGCCACGGCGTCTCCACCACGCACCAGAATGCCATTACGCTGACGGACCTGCTGATGGAGCGCCAGACGGAGAACACGGCGTGCCCGTTCGTGAACCGGCGCGTCATTCCTTGGCCGCCCGAGCCCTTGCGCAGCGTCGCCGCGCACGCCATCCGGGCCTATCTGCGGATCGAAGATTGGGCGTATGAGCGGAAGATGGCGAAGTTCCCCGCGGCCTGAACGCCCGCGCCGCGAACTCGGCAAGTTGATTGATCTGGCCCGCCAGGGCCAGGATGTCGTCGTCATCAAGGATTCCCGGCCCGTGGCGGCCTTGCGGCCGATCGACGATTCCGATCTGGATCTGGCGCTGGAACTAACCGACGCGCAGGTACAGGCGCTTTGGAAATGGTCCGAGGCGCAGCCCTCCATGACGTTCAATTCGCCCGAGGCGGCAGCGAAGTACCTCAAGAAGGAGTTCGCAAAACCCGATGAAGATCGTTTTAGAGGAGCCGTTCCTTCGCCGCTGCCGCAGCGCAAGCGCGGGGGAAATCTCAGCCGTCCTTGACTTGACATTGGGTCTCCGAAAACTGCATCCGTTCGAGTCTCTGGGAAGTGCGCGTCGGCCTGAGGCTGCGCGCCCGCCGCCGCACTAAGCGGATATAATCGCTTACGGAGCCGCCATTCCCATAAACTTCGCCAGGTCCGCCTTGAGCTTCTCCAGCGCGGGCTTGTACGTGTACATCATGTGGCCGGCCTCGAAGAAGCCCATGCTCACGTGATTGCGCAATGTCGGATCGAGCCCCAGGTGGTCGAACGTATACTCGGTGGCGAAGAAGGGCGTGGCCAGGTCGTAATGCCCGTTGGCCACGAACACCTTCAGGTCGCGGTTCTGCGTCATAGCCTCCCGCAGGCTATCCGACACATTGACGTAGCGATTCTCGTAGTCTCCCCAAGTCCACGGATGCACGCGCCCCGTCAGGATCTCGTACTGCAGGTCGCTCTCCCACTTCAACTCCGCGCGCACGTATTGGTTCCACGCCGCGGTGAACGGCGCATACACGCTGGCGTAACTGGGATCGTAGTCCGGGTAGGCGCTGGTCGGGTCCAGGTCGATGCCCTCCAGACGGCTGTCGTAACGGCCCACGGTGCGGCGCTCGTCGCGCAGCAATTCCTTGGTGAAGCGGAAGATCGGCACGCGCAGATTGCTATCGTCGATGAACTTGGCGGAAAGGCCCGTCAGGCGCGCCAGCTTCTGCGCCGTCTGGGCGCGCTCTTCGCTCGAGATGGCATCGCCCTTCATCAACGCCAGGCTGTATTCGTGCGAGGCGTACTGCTCGCTCTCCTCCAACGCCTTGCTCTGGCTGGCCATCAGGTCCGGCGGCAGTTTCTTGTGATACCACGCGGTGGCCGTGTAAGTCGGCAGGAACAGAATGTACGGCAGATCGTTGCCCCGGTCGAAACTGATGGTTCCGAAGTTGAGCACCGCCGAGATCAAAATGACGCCGTTCAGCGCGTAGCCCATGCGCTGCTGCAGATAGCCGGAAAGGTTCGCCGCGCGCGTGGTGCCGTAGCTTTCGCCGGCCAGGAATTTGGGCGACGTCCACCGGCTGTTACGCGTGGTGTACAGCCGGATAAAGTCGGCCACCGACTCCAGGTCGCCATTGATCCCGTGGAAGTTCTTGGCGTCCTGTTCCGGAATCGCGCGGCTGAACCCGGTCGAGACCGGGTCGATGAAAACCAGGTCGGTGAGGTCCAGGATGGAATACTCGTTGTCCACCAGTTTGTAGGGCGGCGGCAGCGCGTTCCCCTCGGGGTCCATCGCCACGCGCTTGGGTCCCAGCGCGCCCAACTGCAGCCACACCGACGACGATCCTGGTCCGCCGTTGAAGGCGAACGTCAGCGGCCGCTTGGTGGTGTCCGGCACGTCGTCCTTGATATAAGCGATGTAGAAGATACTGGCCGTGGCCGTGCCGTCTTCCTTCTTGAGCAACATGGTTCCGGCGGTGGCCGTGTATTTCACGTCTTTGCCGCCGATCTGAATGGTGTGCCTGGTCTGCGAGACCTTTTCTTCAGGCGGCTTCTTGTCTTCCTTGCCCTTCTCCTCTTGCTTCGCCGGGGCTGGCGGACCCGAAGCCTGTGGTGGCTGCGCGCAGGCCGCCGCGCAAACCAGGATCGCCGCTCCGCACAACATGTATCGATGCATAAGTGACGATTGTAATGCACGAATCGAGCGGCGTGGCGACTCCAGTCACAGACTGGCGCCACAGTGAAATCGCCGCGGAGCGGCCCGCTTCCGTGCGCGTCTTCGAGAAGTACGATATCGACTACTGCTGCGGCGGCAAGATCTCGCTGGCCGCCGCCTGCGCCGGACGCGGTATCGCGCCCAAACGGCTGATCGAGGAGCTGGTTGCGGCGGTAAAGCGCCACCCGCAGGCGCGGCTCCCGATTGGCAGGCCGCCAGCCTGCCGGACCTGATCGATCATATCCTGACCAAACACCATGCCTGGCTGAAGACGGAACTGCCGCGCCTGTCCCGCCTGCAGCAGAAGGTGGCGGCCGCACACGGCGCGGCGCACGGCGATTCGCTCGTCCCGCTGGGTGAAACGCTCGAAGCGCTCCGGCAGGAACTGGAAGCGCACATGATGAAGGAAGAGACGATCCTGTTCCCCATGATCCGTGGCGGGCAGCGCCTCCGTTGGCAGCCCCATCGCCGTCATGGAACACGAGCACGATTCAGCCGGCCGGGCCCTGGATCGCATGCGCGCCGTCACCGCGGACTACACGCTGCCCGCGGACGCCTGCAGCTCCTACCGTGCGTTGTTTGCCGGCCTCCAGGAATTGGAGGCGGATCTGCACCAGCACATCCATTTGGAAAACAACATCCTGTTCCCGCGCGCGGCACAATAAGGCAGTGAACCACAGATGGACACAGATGCACACAGATAAAACAGTGAGCCGGTGACGGGGCCGTCCGTGGGGCGCGTGGATACGATCTGTTAGTTGTTTTTTCGGCGTTAGTTCTACCGGCTGGCGGCCTGCGGGGGTGTCGCCGGACGGTTTTGCCGCGGCTTTTCGGGCGGGCGAGCGGGGGTTGTACTGGCGCCGTCGTGCGGGCGTGGCGCACTACCCCCATTTTTTGGGTTCGCTTCGTAATCTTGAGTTTTTGCGGGCGGCGAGGGCAGTTCCGGGGTGGTTTGTGGGCTTGTTTCCGGGGGATCGGGGGCTTTGGCGAGGGGTTCGGGGTTGGGCTGGGGGCTGGGGCGCGGGGCACTCCGCGCGGCCTGGAAGGCTTTCAACTGGCGGAGGCAGCGGTCGATGGAGCGCTCGATGCTGGTTTCGTAGCGGGCGAGCCGGGTGAGGGAGTTGCGACCATCGCCATCGACGATGAAGGCGCGGGTCAGGCGGTCGCCTGGGTCGGGCGGTGCGGGGGCGGGCGGTATTTCGGGGTTCCGTTCGTGGTTCTGTTTATGGTTGACCAATTCCCGTTTGCGGGTGTAGTCCCCGGCGGCGACCGCTTGGAGGCGCTGGCGGTAGATGGCGGCTTCCATGGGGAGGGTGCGGTCGAGGCGCCATTGATCGGCGGCGATGCGCTGGACCAGTTTTTCTTCGCCGAGGCCGACGGGGCTGAAGTTGTCGTAGAGGTCCTTGAGGAGGAGGAGAAACTCTTCGGGATTTTCGCCGGGGAGGATATGTTTGTCGCCCGACAGGCCGTGTTTGAGGCCGTTGCGGCTGGAAGCGCCCTTGCCTTGGGCGCTGCGCGGGCCGGTAGATTTTTGCGCATTTCGACGGTTAGCGTCGATTTGGGCTTCCGTCGCTTTGCGGGGGTAGGCCGTGTTTTTCATTTGGTTGTTTGCGGGCGCGGGTGCGCCGGTCCTTTCGCTTCCATACTACACAGCGGGATTTTGGGGATTCGGGCCTGATTGGTGCAAGTGATTGAGGAATTGGAGGAAGTTTTTTGGCGGGAGTTGTGACCGAAAACCGGCCAA
>PMVV01000138.1 GCA_003166475.1 Bryobacterales bacterium
GCCGAGGGCCTGCCCCACGAAGACTACACTATTTGGATGCTCCGGTTTCCTTTGCCAGGCGGACTTTGGCGTCTTCCAGTTTCTTGTTGATCTTGGCGAGTTCGCCCGGCTCCATGTCGGTTTGGGTGTCGGTCTCGGCTTCCTTCACAGAGGCCTGCCACTGCGTGATGGCGTCTTTGGTCTTTCCCAGTTTCAGATAAACGTCGCCGAGATGGTCGTGCACGGTGGGGTCCTGGCCAACGCCGCTCTTTGACAGAGCGCGCACCAGGGCATGCTCGGCGTCGTCCAGCCGGTTTTCGCGGTAGTAGACCCAGCCGAGACTATCCAGATACGCACCATTTTCGGGATCCAGTTCCAGAGCGCGCGTAATCATTTTCTGGGCTTCATCCAGCCGCACACCGCGATCGGCCAACATGTAGCCGAGATAATTCAGCGCGCCGGCGCTGTCGGGGTCCAGGTCCAACACTTTGCGGAACTCGGCCTCGGAGGCGTCTAACTTTTTCAAGCGCTCGTACATGGCGCCGCGCATGAAGAAGACGGTCTCCTTGTCGGGCTTGGTTTCGGAAAGCTTTTCGGCCGCGTCCAACGGCTTGCCCATGTCTTCGTAGCGCTTGGCGCGTTCGTACAGTTGGGCGATAGCCAGTTGCGTCTCGCGGTCGTGATCGCCTTTCAGCAAGCCACGCAATTCGGCGACGCCCTGATCGACTTTGCCCATGTCCGCCAGCACGGACGCGTAGGCCCCGGTCAACCCACGATCGTCGGGATACTTCTTGCGCGCCGCGTCGGCTTCGGCGCGGGCATTCTTGAAGTCCTTGGCCGCGCGATAAGTGTCTACGATTTGGGCCGCGGCGCGGGCGCCGGAATCCGGGTCGAGGTCGGCGATCTGGCGGAAGACGTCGATGGCGGGCTGGTTTTGATTCGAGCCGCGGTAAAGCTCGCCCAAGCGCTCCAGCAGATTGACGCGGGTAGCCTTCTCCGATTCCGAATAACTCTTGCGCTCGGTGTCTTTCAGGAGGGACTTGAGCGCTTCAATGGCTTTATCGGGCTGGCCTGCCACGGCCAGCAGATTCACTTCGTCGTAGCGCACTTCGAGGTTTTCGGGGTCCGAGGCTTTGGCTTTATCGAGGATTTCCCGCGACTTGGCGAAATCGCGCTTTTCGCGGTAGATTTCCGCCATGCGCAGCAGGGCCTCGGTGTCGTGGGGGTCGTCGTCGGCGAATTCCTTGTAATATTTGAGAGACTCGTCCAGGTTGCCGGAGTACAGCAGATTGCGCGCCAGCGCGCGCTTGACGCGGCTGTTTTCCGGGTCCAGATCGATCGCCTTGCGCAGCACTTCGGCGGCGCTGCGGTAATCGTGAAGCTGTTCGTAGGAACTGGCCAGGGCGGACAAGGTGCGGGGGTTGGGATCCTTGTTGGTGACAGCCTGCAGTTTTTCAATGGCCTTGCGGGTATCGCCGACGTCGGAGTAGACAATCGCCAGACCGGTGAGCGCATCCTCGTTGTTCGGATCGATGGTCAGCGCCTGCGAATAGGCTTTCTCGGCGTCCACGGAATTGCGGGCGGTGCGATAGAGGCGGCCGAGGGTCAGCCAACTCTCGACGTCTTTGGGATCTTTGGCGGTGATCTTCTCGTACTGCCCGGTGGCGGCGCGCAGCATTTCCTCGTTGATTTTGCCTTGCTGGGTGTCGCCGATCATGCGGGTATAAATGCGGCCGAGGATGCGGCGGGCGTCCAGGTTGTTAGGCTCGCGCTTGAGGACGTCTTCGGCCTCGGTAACGGCGTCCTTGAGCCTGCCGCTTTGGATGTAAAGATCGGTCAATTCTTCGAACAGGAAGCTGGCTCCCGGGTCCAGCTTCAGCGCTTGTTTATAGAAATCGATGGCTTTGCCTACGTATTCGCTGCGATTGCCATACACGCCGGCCAGTTCGGCGTACAAATGGCCCATCGAGAAGTTATAGTAAGCAGCGGCTTTATCGACCGGCGGTGCGGTTGCCGCGGGGGTCTGCCCATAGGACAGGCAAGCCAACGGAAGGGCCAAGAATAGCGCTTTTGGGGAAAAATTCATCGTGTGGTTCCTTTCGACCTAGATGCCTGGGAGGGTCGAATCGTTCCTTTTCATTGTATAACGGCCGGGGACGATCCTGGAAACGAGGAAGCGGTGCCGGTACTGGCTCAGGCGTTCATGGCATTGGCCCAGGGATTGGTACTGAGCCATTCGAAAAACGACGCCGCAAACACGCTGACCACCCTCTTTTATACCCGCCGGCTAGTGCGAGCCGTACATCCGGTTGCGGGAACCCGGAACTGAATAGCGCATTTGCAATGCGGGTATCGTGACGCTTGTGTTACTTATCGGAGGGGTCCTATTGAAACCGGTAATTGCGATCGCCGGGCCCACCGGCGCGGGCAAGAGCGAACTGGCTCTAAGGGTTGCCGAGGAATTCGGCGGCGAGGTGGTGAACTGCGATTCGCTGCAGATTTACCGCTACTTCGACATTGGCACGGCCAAGCTGCCACCGGCGGAGATGCGTGGGGTTCCGCACCATCTGATCGATATTCTGGACCCGGACGAGGTCTTTACCGCTGGCGAGTATGCCCGGCTGGGGCGCGCGGCGCTGGCTACGATCTCGAGCCGTGGCAGGCTGCCGGTGGTCGCGGGCGGCACAGGATTCTATCTCCGGGCGTTGTTTGAAGGCTTGTTCCGGGGACCGGAGCGGGACACGGCGCTGCGTGAGCGACTGGCTGCGCGCGAACGGAGGAAGGCAGGATCGCTGCACCGCCTGCTGGGGCGATTCGATGCGGCCGCGGCGGCGCGCATCCACCGCAACGATGTGCCTAAAGTCATGCGCGCGGTGGAGGTGTGCCTGCTGGCGCGGCGGCCGGTGACCGAGATGTTCGGCGAAGGCCGCGACCGGCTTGAGGGCTTTCGCACGCTGAAGATGGGCCTGGCGCCGGATCGCGATGAACTGTATCGGCGGTTGGACGAGCGCTGCCGCCGCATGTTCGAGTCCGGGTTGGCGGAGGAAGTGCAGCGCATCCTCGACAGGGGATTTCGCCTGGAGGCGAAACCGTTCGAATCGCACGGCTATCGGCAGGCGGTCCAGATGTTGCGCGGCGAACTGAATGCCAAAGAGGCGCTGTTCTACGCCCAGCGCAATACGCGAAACTACGCCAAACGCCAGATGACCTGGTTCCGCAAGGAGCCGGACATGGAATGGCTGCAGGGCTTTGGGGAGGAACCGCACATTCAGGAGCGGGCGCTGGGCCGCGTGGCTGAATTCCTTACACATTGCTGATATGGCGCGGGACAACGTCTCCTGATTTCGTCCGTCTTATCTTCAGGCGGCCCGTGCGAAGGCACCCCTAGGCCGTCAAAACTGTTGAGGAGCTAACCGAAGATGAAGAAAGCATTGTTATTCGTATGTCTGCTGGCAGGAATGGCCTTCGCCAGCGCCAAGTCATTCACCGTAACGTTGTTTGAGCCGGCCACGATCGGCGGCACGGAGTTGAAGGCCGGCGATTACAGGTGTGAACTGCAGGACCAGAAGATCGTGATCAAGCACGGCCACCAGACCGCCGAGGCGGCCGTGAAGGTCGAGTCGGGCGACGCCAAGTATTCTTCCACCACCGTACGGTACGCCAATGCCGATGGCAAGAACAAGGTCCAAGAGATCCGGGTGGGCGGCACGAACATGAAGATCGTGTTGGACTGAAGAAGCAGAAGACAGCCCAGCCACCGG
>PMVV01000313.1 GCA_003166475.1 Bryobacterales bacterium
AAACGGCATCATTCGGGCATGGTCGGCAGCGTTTTGGGCAAGGATTTGGGCAACAGCTTTCATGCGACAATTGGCTGTCGAGGCTAGGGGTTCCATTGCGTACCAAGATTTTTTCCCTATCTCCACGCATCGATGAAGATCCATGCCCGTGGTGTTCAGAACCTGAAGCTATCGAGTACACCGACAAGGATGTCGAGCCCTCTCAGAATGTCGCCTTGGCGATCAATGCCCTCGCCTCTGCCAAGCCTTCCTATACTTGCTATCCCATTTTTTCCATTCTCACTTGCCTCGTATGCGGAAAGCCCTGCTACTACGTCAAGCTAACCTTTATCAGAAAGGC
Organism: Bryobacterales bacterium; assembly: GCA_003166475.1. Classification (GTDB taxonomy): domain Bacteria; phylum Acidobacteriota; class Terriglobia; order Bryobacterales; family Bryobacteraceae; genus Bog-159. The sequence goes on from PMVV01000313.1 coordinate 341, forward strand.
AGCGGTCTCCAAAGACTGGGCTGAAAAACATTTCTGGCCGAACGCAGTGGAGCACGCTGATAGCCGAGTCACTGTCACGCTTTTGACCGACATCCCGGAACTGCCCCGTGCTTGGATTCTCTCCCGCATCAAAACGCCAAAACGCCCACTAGATCAGCATCAGTTTGGATTATTCCGCCTACCAGACACAGGCGACATCCCCGACGATCAAACCATTCCACTCCTCAAAGCGGCTTGGCCTCTCGTCACGACTCGCTTTAACAAACGCCTGCCACAAAGACCTTCCATTGACCGCTTTTTGGCCGCTATCAAATCCGGAGATATCAAGCTCGTTGAGCGCCTCATCGCCAAGGGCGCCAGCGTTCACGGCGATCCTATAATAGATGAGGTCCCCATGGCATTGGCCATCGAAAACGGTCATGTGCCTATCGTTGCGCTCCTTATTCGCCATGGAATCGACCCACGCTACTCTGACGACATACCGCTTGGTCACGCCGTCAGTTGGAAGCAGCACGAAGTCCTGAAATTTCTCGCCGCAACTGCATTTGCCCCTGATCGTTGGCGGGGAAGAACGCTCCTTGATTTACAAAAAGAGGCCGATCTCATCGAGCAGAACATTCAGAGCCATTCGCTGAATGGCGTAGAGGAAGCATTATTGCGGACCGTTCGCCTTGTTCTATTCGATGCTGCCATGACCTGCTGGGAGCACGTCAGACCAGCTCCACCAAAAATCACCATCAGCGATAGTCCAGCGAAGTGGAAGGCCCTATAGCTCCTTAAAGCCGAGCCTGCTCATGACCAAAATCAACACGCCTCGCAGGCCGCCGATCAAGCGCTTTCTGGCCGCCATCGAGTTGGGCGATATCAAGCTAGTTGAACGCCTCATAGTAAAGGGCGCTAAACTTGACGGAAAATATTGGAATGAGCCCCCTGCTTCATGTGCGATTCGCTCGGGCCAAACGCATATCGTCGCGCTCCTCCTTCGCCACGGCCTCGATCCTCGCCAGTGCGATGACGGCTTATTTTGGGATGCCGTCTACTGGAGGCGCCCGGCTATCATGAAACTTCTCGCCACTACAGTATTTGCACCTGATCTTTGGCGGAGGAAAACCCTTATCGACATCCAAAAAGAGGCTGATCTCATTTACACCAACATTGAGAAGGAAATCGATAAGTATCTCCCAGAGGCAAAAGAGGAAGCATCGCGTCTTGCCCGTGTTGAGCTATTCGACGCCGCGATGACGTGCTGGGAACGCGTCCGGCCCGATCCCCCGAAACTTAACATCAGCGATAGTCCAGCGAAGTGGAAGGCCCTATAGCTCCTTAACGCCGAGCCAGGAAATGCCCAAGAGCAAGACGCCTCGCAAGCCATCCATCGAGCGCTTTTTGGCCGCAATCGAATCCGGCGATGTCGCGTTGGTCGAACGGCTCATCGCAAAGGGCGCCGCTGTTAACAGCCGAGCATTGCAGTGAATTCCCAGCTTGCTGCGCCATCCGCACAGGCCGTGTTTCGGATTGCCCTATTCGACGCCGCCATGACATGCTGGGAACACGTCCGGCCAGATCCACCGAAGATCAACAATCAGCGACGTGCCAGCCAAAGGCAAAGCCCTGTAGTGCGCTCTACTTGCCTAACATATTAGGCAAAGCACTTGCAAACCAACAATATGCCTAATATACTAGGCATACATGCTTGACCTAATCTCGATAGGGGCTCAGATCGCCGAGCATCGCAAGAAGCTCAAGCTTAGCCAGACCGCGCTTGCGCGTCAGGCCGGCATCAGTCGGGCCACGCTCGATGCTCTCGAAAACGGACGTGCCGGCGAGCTAGGCTTCGCTAAACTCAGCAAGCTGCTTGCCGCGCTCGGCCTTGAACTGAAGCTCCAGGCCGCGAGCTCGCACCGGCCTACTCTGGACGAACTCCAGCAAGAGGATCGCGATGACCAAAGTCTGGACCGACGCCGCTGAGGCTGGACTTCTCGACCGTCACGCCGAGCGCGGCAGCACGTTCGCCTACCTGCCCGGCACGGCCGCCGCGCGTGCGGTCTCCGTGACCATGCCCGTACGGCTCGAATCTTGGACTGTACCCTTTGGCCTGCCTCCAATTTTCGAGATGAATCTTCCCGAAGGTGTTTTGCGCGAGCGGCTCCGCCTCGTCTTCGCGAAAGCCACCGGCACGTTTGATGAATTCGACCTGCTCTCCGTCGTCGGCCGTTCGCAGGTCGGCCGCATCCGCTATACCGGCGATCAGGAGCAGTTGAACGAGGACGTGCCCTTTCAGTCGGTCGATGAAATTCTCGAACGCAAGCGCGGTGGCGACCTGTTTCGCTACCTGCTTGAGAAATTCGCGTCATTCTCCGGCATCAGTGGTGTGCAGCCAAAAATCCTCCTGCGCGATGAAAATGCCTTCGCTGAAATGGAGCAAACGGGACACCGGCTCTCGCAGAGCTACAAGGGCGCAACCCACATCGTGAAATTGTGGGAGCCGAACGAGTATCCGCAACTCGCCGCGAATGAATATTTCTGCCTCACGGTCGCGCGCAAGTGTGGACTCGACGTGCCTCCGTACCGCCTGGCCGAAGACGGCATGGCGCTGGTTATCGATCGCTTCGATCTGCGCATGGACGGCACTTATCGCGGATTTGAGGATTTCTGCGTGCTTAACGCCCGCAGGACCGACGAAAAATATCGTGGCAGCTACGAGACCTCCATCATGAAGCGCTTCGGGCAGTTCGCGAACTCGACCCATGTCAGCGACGACATGGAGAAGCTCCTTACCTTGATTGCGCTTAACTGTGCGCTTCACAATGGTGACGCGCATCTGAAGAATTTCGGTATTGTCTATGACGATGTGCAGGGCGAAGCACGGCTAGCGCCCGTCTACGACCTCGTGACCACGTCCGTTTACCTGCCCAAGGACAGCTTGGCCCTTACCCTCAACGGCACAACCCAATGGCCAAGTGCAAAAGATCTGCGCAAATTCGGCGAAACGCGCACGGGCGCCACGCCCGCAAAAGTTCGATCCATTTTGGAGCGAATCCACGAAGCGATTCAAGATACGGCAAGAGAAGTCCGCTCCTATATCAAGCAACATCCGGAATTTGAGGAGCTCGGACAAAGGATGCTTCAAGAATGGGAAAAGGGCTCCGCTACCTCGCTGCGCAGCTAGAGTCACCCCCCACCGGAAACCGCCCCCACGGATCGTTTTACCGCTCGGTCGGGGGTGCCTCTAACCCGCCGGTTTGGCAGCGAGAGGCCCGATAAACGGTAGCGAGAAGCGCTGCTTCCTGAGGGCTGTGTACAAAAAAAGAGCGTCACCTGCTGCCTGCCGCGCCGTTGGCAGAGCGCACGACCGTAGCAGCCAACTCCTTGCCACCGCATCCATTTTCAATCCCGCCTCATGCATATCCGTGAACACCCGCCGGCCGGTTTCGCAATGCAAATTCGTCGCAACAGACCCAGCCAGCCGCCTTGCAAATGCGTGCACACCAAATCCGGCCATGCTATAAGACCCCGAATGTCCAGAGCGACCGAACGAACAACCGCGAACCACAGATCGCCCATAAAGCCGCCCGAGCGCTGCCCGGCCTGCAACAGCCGGAGGGTCGCGCCCAGGGGCAGCCGCGCCAAGAAACTCGAAACGGTCCGGCTGTATCGATGCGGGGCGTGCCGCCGCACCTTCACGTCCGGCCCGCGCGCGTTGCGCAACAAAACCTATCCCCTCCACGAAATCCTTGACGCGCTCTCGACGTACAACCGCGGCTACACGCTCGACGAAACCAGCCGCCGCCTGTCCTCGCGCCACGGCCACACCATCAACCCGGCGACCATCTCGCGCTGGCTTGCCGCGCATCCGGGTCTCACGACATACCGCAGGCTGCGCGAGCGCGGTCTCAAACTCTTCACGCCGCCACAGCCTTCGGCGCGCGCCAAGAATG
>PMVV01000420.1 GCA_003166475.1 Bryobacterales bacterium
CGCAACCGCGGCTGGAAGGGCCAGATCGTCACCAATCCAAACTGCTCCACTATTGTCCTGACGATGGCGCTCGGCCCGCTGAAGCCGTTTGGCATCACGCGTGTCATCACTACCACGCTGCAGGCGATCTCCGGCGCGGGCTACCCGGGCGTGCCGTCCATGGATATCACCGCCAACGTCATCCCCTACATCGGTGGCGAAGAGGAGAAGATGCAGCAGGAAACGCAGAAGATCCTGGGCGATTTCCGCGGCGATCACATCGAGCCGCTGCATGCCAAGGTCAGCGCGCACTGCAATCGCGTGCCTGTTGTCGATGGCCACCTCGTTACGGTCTCGGTGGAATTCTCCGCGAAGCCCACCGAAGCCGACCTGCGCCACGCCTTCGACCATTTCAGCAGCGTGCCGCAGCAGCGCCACCTTCCCAGCGCGCCGCCGCGACCGGTTATCTACATGGAGGAAAAGGATCGCCCGCAGCCGCGCCGCGATGCCGAGCGCGAACACGGCATGGCCGCGTTCATCGGCCGCCTGCGTCCCTGCCCGGTGCTCGATTACAAGTTCGTGGCGCTGGCTCACAACACCGTGCGCGGCGCGGCGGGCGCGGCCGTGCTCAATGCGGAGCTGATGCACTCGGAAGGAATGCTGGACTGATGATCGTCATGAAATTCGGCGGCACGTCGGTGGAATCGGCGGCCGCCATCGAGCGCGTCGCTTCGATCGTCAAAGCCCGCGCCCACCGCAGGCCCGTGGTCGTGGTTTCGGCCATGGGCAAGACCACCAATAAGCTGCTGGCCATCGCCTCCACGGCCATCGACGGCGCGCGCGAGGAATACATCCGCCAGATCCACGACCTGCGCGACTTCCACTCCCGCGAGGCGCGCCTCGTTGTTCCGCTGGCCGACCGCGCCGAGCTCGATCGCCTGCTCGACGAGCACTTCCAGGAACTCACCGAACTAGTCAAAGGCCTCGCCGTGCTGGGAGAGCTGACGCCGCGCTCCATCGACGCCATCTCCAGCTACGGCGAGCGGCTCTCCAGTTACATCGTCTCGCTGGCGTTCCGCCACTTCGGCATGGACACCGCACACCTTGACTCCCGCCAGGTGATCGTCACCGACCGCCGCCACACGCAGGCCGCGCCGCTCTATCCGGAAACCTACGCGCGCCTCGCCGCGGTCGTGCCCGCGCTGGCTGGGAATGAAGCCGAAAATAAGATCGTTGTCATGGGCGGCTTCATCGCGGCCACCGAGGATGGCGTCACCACCACGCTGGGCCGCGGCGGTTCGGACTTCACCGCTGCGATTGTCGGCGCGGGCATCGGCGCCGAAGAGATCCAGATTTGGACCGATGTGGATGGCATGCTCACGGCCGATCCCACCATCCTGCCCGGCGGCCATCGGGTGAAGACCATCTCGTTTGCCGAGGCCGCCGAACTAGCCTATTTCGGCGCCAAGGTGCTGCATCCCGCGACTGTTGTGCCGGCCGTCGAGAAGAACATCCCGGTGCTGATTCTGAATTCGCGGCGCCCGGAGGTGTCCGGTACGCGCATCGTCTCCGAAGCCGTGCCCTGCGGCAACGTGGTGAAGTCCATCGCCTGCAAGCGCAAGATCACGCTGGTCAACGTGCACTCGACGCGCATGCTGATGGCGCATGGTTTCCTGCGCCGCATCTTCGAAGTCTTCGACCGCCACGAAACGGCCGTGGACATGGTCTCTACGTCCGAGGTCAGCGTCTCGCTCACTATCGACAACACCAGATCGCTCGCGGCCATCTGCCAGGAACTGAGCCAGTTTTCGGAAGTGTCCATTGAGGACGGGCAAGCCATCGTGTGCCTGGTGGGAGATAATATACGCTACACGCCGGGCGTGGCCATGCGCGTTTTTGGAGCGCTCGACGGCATCAACATTCGCATGATTTCGCAAGGAGCGTCGCTGCTGAATCTGAGCTTCGTGGTAGCCGAAACCGATCTGCACCGTACTGTGCAGGCGTTGCACAACGAGTTCTTTGCCGAACTCGACGCCGAGGTCTTCGATGCCGCTTGAAGGCAAGAGAGTTGTGGGGCAGGCTCTCAGCCTGCGGCGGCCTCTCAGGCCGCCTGCCTCGGAGGTGTTCAATGCCGCCTGAACACAAACTCGCCATNNAAACTCGACGAATTCAACAATGCCGCGTTCGAAGGCGTGACGCCCGCCAACTTTCAAGGCATCGACATCGCGGTTGATTTTTCCATCCCCGCCGCAGTCCCTGAGAACGTCGATCGCATCGCCGCGCTGGGCGTGAACATCGTGGTGGGTACCACCGGCTGGCTCGGCGAACTGGAACGCGTGAAGGCCGCCGTCGATCGTCACGGTGTCGGCCTGGTCTGGAGCCCCAACTATTCGATTGGCGTGAATGCCTTTTTCCGCCTGGTATCGGAAGCCGCGCGCCTGCTCGCCGGCGAGCCATCCTACGGCGCATGGGCTTGGGAGATTCACCATTCCACGAAAAAGGACGCCCCGTCCGGTACGCTGTTGAAGTTGGTCGAAGAGATGAAAAACGCCGGCTTCGCGCGCCCCATCGACGTCAGCGC
>PMVV01000077.1 GCA_003166475.1 Bryobacterales bacterium
TGCCCTACTACCTCGATCGCTCCGGGCATGACAGCCGCATCGAAGATCACCTGTACCGGGAATTTGCCGGAGGGGCTGGTGACGATTGCGCGGTCGCCGTCCGCCAAGCCTTGGTCGCGGCCCGTTTTCGGATGCACGGTAGCTGCGTTCGCGGGCCGCCTCAGGCCGGATTCGCGATAGAGCTTGCTCATCAGCGGCGAGCCGTGCGGCGGCGGGTTATCGGCGGCGATCAGGAGAAGCGGGTATTCGGGGGTGGGGGCCGGTCCCGGAGGCAGCGGGGCGGCCTGAGAGGCCGCCGCAGGCCGAGGGCCTGCCCCACTCGCGTCGAGCCAGACGGCGCCGCCTAACATCGCTTTCCAGAGGTCGGGAATATCGCGGACACGGGCGGATTTTGCATCCGGGTAAGTGAAGACGGCGCCACGGCCATCCTTCTTGATCGCTGCGACGCGCTGTTTCAGGATATCGGGATAGGTAGCGGAATCGTGCGCCAGGCGAAGAACGAATTCGGCGGGCGGGGTGAGCTTCGGAGGGGCCGTCAGCAGCGCGGGCGACAGGCTGAAGCCCGCTACCGTCGAGCCCGCCGGCGTGGGGGCCTCATCGAGCGACTCCAGGTACATGGGCGCTGGAATTACGTAATCGGCATGCCGCGCGCAACCATCCAGCCAGGGAGTGAGCGCCACCACTACGGGGTTTTGCGAGACCAGTTTGCGCCGCAAGAGGTCCCACGGAAGCGGCTCGCCGCCGGCGGTTTCTTCGATCACCAGGACGCCAACGGAACCATCGGGCACGCTGGCAATCTCGGTGACCGGCGTGAAGTCGCGGCGCGGGAGGAAGCCGCCGGTCCGTCCGACGCTGGCGAGCTTCGCGTTGAGCATGGCAACGGCCGCGTCGCCGCCGATCGCGATGGCCGGCTTGTTCCGAAGCAGTATGCGGGCGACCTCAGCGGCGTGCGTATCGCTTGTTTCACCCTCCAACGCGCGGGCTACGGCCGCGGCGAAGTCGTCTTCGCTGCCGGGCAGAACCGGCACCCACAAGTCGGCCAGCGATGCGGTGCGCGAGTAGGCCGGCTCGACTTGAATCAACTGGAAGTGGCTGCGATTGGCCAGCACGCGGCCGGGGCTGAGCCAGCCATCCAGGACCGGCGCGCCGAAGCTGAGGATGGCGCGGGTGTTTTCCAGATCGATGCCGAACGCGCCATACGGCTGGGTGTTGGGCGGCGCGCAATGGACCGCGTTGGGCAATCCTGCCAGAAAGCGGCGATAGACCAGCGAGGCGGCGCGGCCGGGCCGGGGATCGAGGATGGCCACGGATTCACGCGGTCCGCAAGCGGCAATGGCTGCGGAAACACCGGTCAGGGCGCGCTCGATCACGACAGGTTTACCGCCGGCCAAAGGCTCGGTGGCGCGTTCGCGGCAGAAGGCCAGATGATGTCCCACCAGGCCGGCCGGGCACAGGACGCCGCGGCTGGCGGGATGTCCCGGAACACCGGCGAGGCTGACCGGCCGGTCACCGACGCAACGGGCGCGCACGCCGCATCCCGCCGGACAGAGGGTGCAGGTGGTGTAACGGGTCCGGATTTCGCCGTGCAGCGGCTGCGGAACGCCCGGCCAGTTTTCCGACAACGCCGCCGTATCGCGCAGCAGGCTCCAGGGCACTGGCGTGAACATCAGCCCGGCCGCTGATCCGCCGGTGAAGGTTAGAAGATCTCGTCGCGTCAATCCCATAGCTTTCCTCACTTGCCGCTCACTTGTGGCAGGCCAGGCAACTGTTGGCCGCGCCGCGCTGGCGATGACAGTCCTCGCAGGCATTCATATCCTGAAAATGGGGCGACCCGCTGTAGCCGCTGATGCGGTCTACACGGGCGGGGCCGAGCGTGTCGCTCTCGCCCTGCGCACCATGGCATTGCCGGCAATCCAGATGCGCCAGCTTGATGTGGGCGGCGTGCGAGAAGTAGACATTCTGGGGCTGGCGCGAATAGACCTGCCAGGGTATCTCGCGGCCGGGCGTCACATAGCCGTCGATGAAGCGCTTCTCCTCCGCCGATGTCCCCATGGGCTGCGCGTGGCAACCGGAGCACTTGTCCATCGCCGGGATGCCCGCCCAGGCGCCGTCGTCGCGCAGCGAGTGGCAATCCTCGCACTTGGCGCCGGCCTTATCGGTATGGATCTTGTGGCTGAATGCGACCGGCTGCGGCACGCGCTGGAACCGCAGTACCGGAAAGGCGCGCCAACCCGCCGCCAGGGCCACCAGCACGCCCGCCACAAAGAGGATCTGTCCGCGATGCTTTTGAAACACAGTCATACCCTTAAACCCCAGAAGAATTCGTGGAACAAGCGCAGCGTTTCCTCGCGGTTGAGGTGCTGGAGCACGTCCGGGCTGAAGACCCCGCCATCGTTCATCAGGGTCGCGCCGTGGCGGGAATTCCAGCATTCGGCGAGAAAAGCCGACATGCGGCCGATTTCGCGTTCGATCCAAGGCACAATGGCCTCGCCGCGAATCAGGCCTGAAGTCACGGGCGGCTGGCCGGGCAGGTGCACGCCTTGAAACAGCCAGCCCATGCCGTAGGGGTCGGCCGTGAGTTTGGCCGGGTTCGCCCGCAGATACAGGTTGGATGCGGTCAGCAGGATCGGGTTGGGAAAGACAACTTCCAGATCCACGCCGCGCACCGTAAGTATCGCGCTGGGGCGGTGGACGCCGGTCTGCTTCAGAAAAGTGATGCGCTCGACGGTGCCGAGTACGCGGGTGAGGAAGGCGTCCAGGCCAAAGTGACACGATCCGCCTTTGGCGGAGTCGAGCCACATGTGGTTGGCGGAGTAGTGCAGCCAGTTGGGGACGCGCATGCCGCCCACCGAACAATCGCGTTTCGCGCCGGCAGCCTGGGCCGGCGGATTGGCTGTGCCCAGATACACGTCGCAATAGCGGTAGGAGTCGCCGCCGCAACGGCTCAGCAGCGGCTCGCTATACGGAATGAATCGCGAGACGGCGGAGGCGGCGCAATACTGCGCGAGCGATTCGCGCAGGTAGGGGCATTGCGGGTCTTGGGAATCTTCCGCATGACGCCCATACACCGCGCACTGCTTATAGCGCGGCGACGAGCAGGTTTCTTGCGCGACATTGCCGGCGATACGAATCATTTTCCGGAACGCGGATTTATCGCAATACTTGACCCGCGCTTCCTTGAGAAATGGGCAATTCATGGCTTATGTTGTTCGCCGCCATCGGCCATGGTGATACCTAGGGTGGGGGAATGGAATGCGTGATCGTCATCGAGCAGGCGCATGTCGCGGTCCAGTTCCGCGTGGACGCGGCTGCGCTGGTACTTACGCGAAATAAACTCGTGCGCCACGCCGCCCAGCATGATGACCACGCAGAGCACGACGACAACGCCTAGGACGATGTTGGTGATGTTGAGCCAGGTAGTTCCCGGATCGCTCCAATTCAAGAGGGACACGATTAAGCCTCCGCGAAGCGGAGTGCATGTGGGAGGCCTAAGGCGTATGCGATTGAAAACACGGAGGCACGGCGCGGCCAGGCAAGCGTCGCGTGCCGGATTTCCAGACATGAACGTCCTGATATCCGGCAGACCTTGGAGGGCGGGATTCATCCCGCGCGGGGCTTCAGCCCCGCTTTGGCGAGATACTCGCCTGGATCGGCGAAAAGCACATCTGGCCGCCGATGGACGCCGATTAACGCGGATGAACGCGGATAAAACTGCGGGTTTGGGACGGGCCGGCGGGTCGAGTCGCTTCGGGGTGGCCTCCACGTTTATTCCGCTTCAGCCGTTGTTTGACGGGCCGTTCTGGGGATTGGGTGGCTGTGGTTCGTCACTGAAATG
>PMVV01000259.1 GCA_003166475.1 Bryobacterales bacterium
ACAAGTAAACTCTTGCGCTTTCGCTTGGTACCGGTGTGACAGATCGACTAAAATCGAAACGGAGGGGAATCATGCGAGCGGTTTGGTTGATTCTTGGGATGTTAGTCTGTGTCTGTCTCGCGCACGCGCAGCCGGCGGTCGGCGCGGGAGGTGTGGTGAACTCGGGCAGCTACAGCTCGCAAGGCGTTGCACCCGGTTCCATTGTCTCCATCTTTGGCACGAACCTGGCTACCACCATACCCCAACCAGACACCATCCCTCTATCCACCGGGTGGAGCGACGTGACATCTGTAACCTTCGGCAACGTCGACGCGGGCCTGTACTATGTGAGTGCAGGCCAGATTAATGCGCAGCTTCCGTTTAACGTCCTGCCGTCGGGCCAGACCAGCGGCACAGTGCCGATAGTGGTCACTCGCAGCAGTGGAGCGTCCGCCCCGCAGAGTGTGACCATAGTGCAAGCGGCGCCGGGCATTTTCACCGCGAACGCAACCGGGCTTGGCCAGGCGATCGCCACCGACAATGACGATAACGCGATAGCCGCACCCGCCGGTTCGATCTCGGGTTTGACAACCCACCCCATCTCAATCAGCTCGGGACACGCGCTGATCGTCTGGTGTACCGGACTCGGCGCGGTGACCCCCTCTATCGGCAACTACATGGCCGCGTCGGACGGCACCTTCCGGAACACCGTCCTGCAGCCGACTGTACTGATCGGCGGTGTCGCCGCGACGCCTATCTATTCCGTGCTCTCGCCGCAATTCGTGAGCGAGTACCAGATCGGAGTGGTGCCGGCCGCGGGCACGCCTACTGGGGATGCCGTTTCCTTGCAGATACAGATCGTAATCAATGGTGTAACTGTAACAACGTCGAACCAGGTCACCATCGCGGTTGCCCCGTAGTCAGTGGGGCAGGCTCTCAGCCTGCGGCGGCCTCTCAGGCCGCCTCTTTGGTTGCGGCCGCGCCGCTCTGTGGGGCACCCGCCCCACATTACTTGCTTGTCACACGAAACTGTCACCGTATTAGGCGAATCTCAAGCGTCCGGCGCGCTCCACACCTTGTCTTGCCTCGGCTTATCAGATAGGTTCCTGTGATGGCCGCCGCTTGGCCTCAACCTGAGCTGTGAGGCTATGTGGAGGTCACCAGGCGTTCCGCCCACTCCAGATCTCGGGGAGGGTCCACAGTAGGATTTGAAAATAAAGCTTGAGCGAACGGTTGCGCGCCAATGCCAGATCCAGGTCGCGGCGCTGCTCGTAAGTAAGGCGGCCGCGTCCCGTGGTCTGCCACAGGCCCGACAGTCCCGGCTTTACGTCCAACACTTCCGCCGCGTGCAGGCAATAGTACAGCTTCCACTCGGAGTCCGTAACCGGCCGCGGACCCACTAGCGACATTTCGCCCCGAACCACGTGTAACAACTGCGGCAATTCATCTATCGAGTGCCGCCGGCAGAAACGCGCGAAGGGGCTGCAAATACGGTGGTCCCGGACGCCTTTTTCTAGCGGCCCGCTCTCGTCCACGATATACTCCACTAACGCGAAACGCCCCGCGGGCTGTGCGCCCCGCCGCCACATGGTGCGGAACTTCAGCACCCAAAGCGGCCGGCCGCCGAGGCCCAAGCGGCGGTGCGCGATCAGCGGAGACGTACGGGAAAGCGCCGCGGTCGCGACCGCCACGATCAGCATCAGGGGCGCCAGAGCCGCGAGCAGGCACAGCGCGGCAAGGCGTTCCAGTGCGCTAAGCAGCAGCCATAGGTTTGAGTTGCGCTTGCGGCCTGGCATTCCCTTTTTATTGTTTCGCTCACCGGGCGCAACCGTGTGGGGAATTCGTAAATAACTTGTGAAATCGGAGGCCCGCACTGAAGTTTCCCAAACCTTTACAAATTGGCCACATTCCAGCACGCCTGTCCGTCTTATTGTCAAAGCATGGCAGTCACGGAACAAAGCGGCGTACCTGCCTCCGTCGCCCGCAGAAGATTCTATGTCGGCATGATCTACGGCCTGTGGAGCCTCATTGCGTCAGCGCTCTCCATCCCCGCTGCGATTTACCTTCTCATCCCACCCAAGCTTCGCAGATTGCCGGAGTGGGCCGAGGCGGGAGATGTATCCAAACTCGAGCCGCGCGCGCCGGTCGAGATGGTCTTTCGCCAAAACCGTGTGGATGGGTGGAAGATCCAGAGCGAAAAGACCACGGCTTGGGTGGTGAAGCTTGGCGATTCCCAAGTGGTCGCCTACGGGCCGCAGTGTACGCACCTCGGCTGCGCCTATCGTTGGGACGACGACCGCAACTACTTTCTGTGCCCTTGCCACACTTCCGTCTTCAGCGTCGACGGCGCGGTGGTTTCGGGTCCCGCGCCGCGCCCGCTCGACCGCTATGAGATCAAACTGGAGAATGGCAGGCTCCTGCTGGGCGAGCTCCACCAGTCGAAGGAAAAAGCGTGAGTTGGCTGGATCATCGCACGGGTATCGAGACCGCCATCCGCAATTTTCTGTATGAGGAGATTCCGGACTCTAGCGGCTGGCATCAAGTCTTCGGCAGCATCGCCGTGTTCCTGTTTCTGGTACAGGCGTTCACCGGCGCGCTGCTGGCGTTTAACTACGCGCCCACGCCCGGCGACGCCTATAACAGCCTGCGCTACATCCTCACCGAAGTCACTGGCGGCCGCCTGATTCGCGGCCTGCATCATTGGGGCGCCAGCATGCTGATCGTAGTAGTCGTGCTCCACATGACCCAGGTATTCCTCTACGGCGCATACAAGAAACTGCGCGAAGCTACCTGGATGGTGGGCGTAGTCCTGCTGCTGCTGACGATGGCCTACGGACTGACTGGATACCTGCTGCCGTGGGACAACCGCGCGTACTGGGGCACCGTCGTCGCCACTCAGATCGCCTCCCACATGCCGCTCGTCGGAGCCTATCTGAGCCACCTGTTGGGCGGCGACAATGCCGTGGGGGTGGTGACATTTGCGCGCTTCTACGGCTTGCATGTGCTGCTGCTGCCACCCGCCACCGGCCTGCTCATTGCCGCGCACGTCTACCTGGTGCGCAAGCACGGTGTGGCCCCCGCGCCTGGCGACGAAGTCAAATCCAGGAAGAAGTTCTATCCGGGGCAGGCGTTCAAAGACACCGCCGCCATCTTCGCCGCATTCGTGGTCTTGTTCGCGATGGCCGCGGCGGTGCGCGTGCCCCTGGATCGTTTGGCCGATCCCACCGACGCCACTTACATCCCGCGGCCGGATTGGTACTTCCTGTTTCTCTTTCAAACCCTGAAGTTTTTCGATGGCCCGCTGGCGGTAGTGGGCAGCGTGATTCTGCCCTCGCTCGCGGTGCTGGCGCTACTGCTTGTGCCGTTCATCGACCGCGGCCAAGTGCTGCGCGTTACGCGACGGACCGTCGCCATCGGCGTTGTGGCGCTGGCGCTGTTGGGTTGGACCAGCCTGACCGTGGCCGCCCTCGTCACTACGCCCAAGCCCGACAATACCGTGGCCATCGACTTCAGCGCGCCCACCGATTGGATCGGGCTTTCGCCGCAGGAACTGGCAGGTATCGGATATTTCCGCGGAGAGCATTGCGCCAGTTGCCACAGCTTGGATGGCAAGCCGGAGGCGCCCTCTGGGCCCGGCCCCGATCTGGCGAACGTGCCCGTCAAGAAATCGGCAGCCTGGATGATGGAGCACTTTAAGCACCCCGCCGCCATGGTGCCCGGCAGTTCCATGCCGGCCATTCAGTTGAACGATGCGCAACTCAACACGCTGGCGGCATTCCTGCTCAAGCTGACGCCGCGCAACGCCGGTGCGCTGGCCGGCGCGCCGGATTTTGCGGTCGGGGCTGCGCTGCTGTATCAGACGAAGAATTGCGGAAGCTGCCACCAGATCAACGGCGTGGGCATGAAGATTGGCCCTCCCTTGAACGGCCTGGCGCGCCGCCGCACCAAGACGTGGGTCGTGCGGCACTTCGCCAACCCGGAGGCCCTTTCGCCTGGCAGTTTCATGCCGCCATACCGGTTCTCTGAGCGAGAGACGGATGAGTTGGTCGCGTATCTGTTTACGTTGCCGGATTAGACCGTGATGCGCCAGTCCGCCGCCTGGCAGGGCCGCCACTTGCATCGTTGACCCGATCGGGATCCTGCCCCGCTTGTACGCGCACGTTCGAAGTCATGAGCCCGAACAACACCGTCGCGCTCGCAAAACTCGACCTCGGAGCAAGCCAGGCTATTGCGCTTGCTGGCGAATTGGGAGTAGGCGTGGCGCTGATCGACGACGATGCCGACCGCGCCGGACTGGTCAAATTCGGAGGATGCCATCGCTCGCCTGCGAAAAAAACAGTTTCCGGATATCCCAAGCTGTCCGGGCCGAAAATCGGACTAAGGCGTTCCCGCTGACGCATCTCCGGCTAAAAACCTGAAGGCTCGTTCCGATCTCGGTTTCCATCCGCCCGCCACTTCCTCCGAGAACTCCGGCGCGCCAAACCCACCACTACTAGTGGCCTTGGCTGCAATCCCGACAGACGTGCAAGCCGCCATCGAGCGCTTCCTCAAATCGTCGCGCCAGCCCGCCCTGCTCGAACCCGGCGAGCCGCTCCTCCCGCTGGCGGCGGATAATTTCACTCTCCAACTGCGCAGCTCGCGGCTCACGCTGCAGGTATGGGACCAGACCCGCAACTTGGTGCGGCGCGTGACCGGCGTGGCCCATGAGGCGCGCGGGCGGCTGGAACTGGTGGTCGAGCAATTCGCCCGCAAAGAGGGCCGCCTGTTCCTGGTGGACCTCGCGCGGCCGTCCAGCCTGGATTTCGAGCGCCGCAGCGAGCGGCTGGTCTTTCGCGAGCGATTCCGCCAGTTCCTCACGCGCCAGTTCGCGGATTGGACGCTGGCCGAGATCAGCGCCGAGCCCAACCTGGAAGCCAGCCTTTCGCCCAGCTATCCGCGCGCGTTCCTGCGCCGTGGACCAAACGGCTGGGCGGCCATCGGCGCGCCGCCGGAAAGCGA
Organism: Bryobacterales bacterium; assembly: GCA_003166475.1. Classification (GTDB taxonomy): domain Bacteria; phylum Acidobacteriota; class Terriglobia; order Bryobacterales; family Bryobacteraceae; genus Bog-159. The sequence goes on from PMVV01000259.1 coordinate 4,978, forward strand.
TCCCGCGGGCCTGCTCACCTTCGGGCTGATCTGGCTGGATCACTTGCGCCGCCGGGAGAAGTGCCTGGCCGTGGAGGGCCTCGCGCTGTACGTGCCGCGCGGCCAGGAGCGCGCCACCAGCCTGCGCCTCGCTTGGCTGAACGAAGAAGCCGCGCGCTACGAGTTGTTCGCCTACGACGAGCGCGATTTCGCCGCCCGCGTCGATCCGCGCGATTTCGGCAACGTGGACACGCGCGTGGAAGTCTGCCGGCAGCCCGCGCCGCTGGGCGCCTTCGAGCGCCTGCTCGACTCGCCGGAAGTGGAGCGCATCGCGCATCATGATGGCTCGGTCAGCCTGCGGGTGCGCGGCGTGGAATTCGCGCAGGCGTCGGAGAGCGGCGCGCGCTTCGGCCTCGCCCAGCGGACTCCGGCGCACCCGCGCGACTTGCCGGAGATGGAGCGCTTGGCGCGGGATCTCGCCCAGTGGCGCTCGCCCGCGGCCCAGGATCGCGAGCACCCGCTGTACCGGCGGAATCCGGAAGCCTGGCTCGAATCCCAGGTCCGCGCGCAAATCGAGCGGGTGTACGCGCCGCTCTCGCCCGCGCCGGTTTACGACCAGGTGCCTGCCTTTGCGGGCGGCGACCGGGGCGTCCTGGATCTGCTGGCCGTGGAGCGCTCGGGGCGCCTGGCGGTGCTGGAACTCAAGGCCACCGCCGATCTGCGGCTTCCTTTGCAGGCGCTGGATTACTGGCTGCGCGTCAAGTGGCACCTGGACCGCGGCGAGTTCTCGCTCAATGGCTATTTCCCCGGCATCCAGTTGCGGCCGGAGCCGCCCCGCCTGTTTCTGGTATCGCCCGCGCTCGAGTTTCATCCCACCACCGAGACCTTGCTCGGCTTCTTCTCGCCGGCCATCGATGTGGAGCGCGTGGGCATCGGAGTAGAATGGCGTAAGGGGTTGCAAGTGATGTTCCGCCTGAGCGGAGCCGAACGCCCCTGCTCGTGATACTGAGCCGCGACCGTAAGGGAGCGGTGTTTTGGATATCGATCATGCTCCAATACATCAAGCAAGCCAAATCCGCGCTGTCGATGCTGAACCCGGATGAAGTGCGCCAGCGCGCAGACCATCCTCTGGTGGTGGGCTTGGTCGCGGCGGAAAGCGCCGCCTATGCCGATATGGAGGACTTTCTGACGCCTGCGGCGGTCTCGCACGACCAGCGCATGCAGACGATGCAGTCCGTGTATCGCGCCTCCGATCCAGGCATTCCGGCGAAGTACGACCTGGTGTTGTATGAGCAGGGTCTCGAATGCCCGGCTACCGCGTTCACCTTTTTCCGCGACGATCCCGGGCGCACGGTGGCGGAGATCGTGAAGGCGCGCGACGATCTGGGGCTGGCATTGGCCCGCAACTTCTATCCGTTCCGCAAGCCGGTGGTGGACCGCATCGTTACTTCCGTGGCGCGCGAGAACGCCATTTTCGCCGTAGCCAGCGCGCTGCCCAATGTGATCCCGAGCGTGTTGGAACTGCCGTTTGCAATCGGGGAGTTCGCTTCCGACACGGCTTTCATCACCATGAATCAGGTGCGCATGGCTTTCCTGGTGGCGGCCGCCAGCGACAAGCAGGTGGGATACGACAAGCAGTTGGCCGAGCTGCTATCGATCGCCGCGGGAGCCTTCGGCTGGCGCGCGCTGGCGCGCGAGTTGGTGGGGTTCATCCCGCTGGGCGGCGGGCTGATTCCCAAAGGCGCCATCGCCTTCGCGGCCACCTATGTTCTGGGCAAAGGGCTCGAGCACTTCCACGGCGTAGGTTACGGCTACACGCGGGCCCAAAGGCACGACGCTTACCAGGTGGCGTATGAGCGCGGCAAGGACTTGGTGGGCGCGGTGCTGCGAAAGAAAGAGGCTTGAGTGCGGGGCGCGACCCGGCTGGCTCCGCTCCTGCTCGTGGCGTGCTGTGCCGCGGCCCAAACCAAAATCGATCCCGCGCGCGTCGAACGCCTGTTGCGGCGCGCCGTAGTGCTGGACCTCCACGACGACACCACCCAGATGATGGTCGATGAAGGCTACGACCTCACCACGCACCATGACTTCGGCCAGGTGGACGTGCCCCGCATGCGGCAAGGCCACGCGGCGGGCGTCTTTCTTTCAATATGGACCGACGCAGTCCGCTACACGCCGCCCGAGTCCATTCGCCGCGCGCTGGAGCAAATCGACGCCGTGCGGGGCGCGGTCGCGCGCCATCCGGCCGAGATGGCGCTGGCCACTACCGCCGATCAAGTGATGGCGGCCAGGAAGCGCGGGCAGATCGCCATCCTGATGGGCGTGGAAGGCGGCCACATGATCGATTCCGATCTGGCCGTACTCCGGACTTACTTCGACTTAGGCGTCCGTTACCTCACGCTCACTCATACCGAGCACACGCCGTGGGCCGATACTTCCAGTCAGCCGCCCGCCCACAACGGCCTTACCGATTTCGGACGTCAGGTGGTGCGCGAGATGAACCGCCTGGGTATGATGGTGGACATTTCGCACGTTTCGGATAAGACTTTCTACGACGCGGTGGAGACGTCTGCCGCGCCGGTGATCGCCTCGCATTCCTCCTGTCGCGCGCTGGCCGATGTGCCGCGCAACATGACCGATGACATGCTGCGCGCCTTGGCCAAGAACGGCGGTGTGGTCCACATCAACTACTTCGAAGGCTTTCTGGACCGCGGTTTCACGGACCGGTTAGGCGGGCTCCAGGATTTCCAGGCCCAGCAGGACGCGCGCGAAGCCGAGGCGCCCAAGTTCGGCGACCGCGCTAAACTGGGTCCCGCGACGCGCGCCATCAACGCGCAGCGCATCGCCAGACTGGGGCGCGTGCCGCTCATCCGCCTGCTCGATCATTTCGATCATGCCGTCAAGGTGGCGGGCGTGGACCACGTGGGCCTGGGATCGGACTTCGACGGCGCCGACGATCTGTTTCCAGAAGGCATGGAGGATATCTCGAAGATCCCCAACCTGGTGCGCGGCCTGATGGAGCGCGGCTATTCCGACCAGGACATTCTGAAGATTCTGGGCGGCAACACCCTGCGCGTCATGCGCGAAGTGGAAGCGCGTGGGGCAGGCCCTCGGCCTGCGGCGGCCTCTCAGGCCGCCTCTTTTTGACGCCTGCCCGCCCTCATCCGCGCTAACCTGCAAGCTTGCCAAAACCCAGCCCGAAAATCGCGCCCTATCGGCCATATCTATGCCTTTTGGTGCTGCCATGTCTGCTCTACACGCTCCTCTACACGGCCCGCGCCATTCGGCTCGACTACACCCCCGTACCCATGTGGGATTCCTGGCGAAGCGTGCAATTTGTAGCGCAGTTACTCCACTTCGATCTGAGACATTTCTGGGTTCAGCACAACGAACACCGCATCGTTTTCCCTGAGATGGTGTACGCGCTCGACTACATCTTTTTCAAGGGCGGCCAACTGCTTCCAATTTGGAGCAATATCGCATGCCAAGTGGCCCAGCTAGCCCTTTTATGGTGGCTTCTATGGCAGATGCAAGACCTGCCGCTGCCCTTTCGACTCACTCTGGGCTTCGGCTGCAGCCTTTTAATGACCTCCGCCATGCAGGTGCAAGGCATTCTCGGCACGTTCGAGCTGCAGTGGTATCTGAGCCAACTGGCGGCCGCTCTGGCGTTTGTGTTCCTGGCCAGATCGGCGCGGACCGGGCGATGGGCCGGTCTGGCAATGTCTATAGCCGCCGCCGTGGTCGCCACTTACTCCACAGGCAATGGCATGGCCCTATGGCCCGTGCTGCTGGCCATGGCGGTGCTGCTGCGTCTTCCCAAGCCGCGTATCGCGTGCGCGGCCATTGCCGGCACGTTGAGCATCGCGGCATACTTCGTGGGCTACACATTTGTGAGTCAGGGCCGAAGCGCCATTCTGCTGGCCCATCCCTTCTATGCGATCTGGTTCATGGGCGTCTTCCTGGGAACTCCCGTGAGCTATTTCAGCGCCCGCCTGGCCGGTGTGGCGGGACTGGCCGGGCTTCTGCTGGTGGTGTCCGCGGTGGCCATCGCGGTCCGCCAGCGCCGTACGCCAGGGCCAACGCTGGTGGTCACAGCGGGCGTTTGCCTCTACATCGCCGCGAGCGCGCTGACGATCGCCTACGGCCGCATGGACCCCGCCGACCCCGCAGTCGGAGCGGCACTCGCCGCGCGCTACGTCAGCCTGCCACTAACCTACTGCGCCAACTTGGCCGTAGTGCTTGGCTGGCTGATCGTGCAACTGCCCCGCGGCCGGCAGATCGCGCCGCTGCTCCCGCTGCATATGGGCGCCGCCGCCTTGGCGCTGGTCGTTCTGATTGCCGTGGTGAGCCGGCAGAAATCCTATGAGCGGATCTTCGCATCGCAACAGGCGCGCGCGCACCAATCCGGGATCGCCCTGGCGGCCGGTATTGAGGACCCGGATGTCATCGGGGTAATCTTCCCAAGCCCGGACTTCGTGCTGCGGACCATGCCTGCCATCCGGCAGAGGCGGCTCTCGATCTTCGCCGCCGGCCGCCAGGATTGGATCGGCCAGCCACTGAGCCGGGTGTTTGTTCCAGGTCCACCTAAGCTATGTTCCGGGGCGCTGGAGGCGTTGTCGCCGGTTACCGGCGGTTACTTCGCCGCGGGGTGGGCATGGGATGGCGCAGCGGATCGCCCCCCCACTGATATCGTCCTGACAAACGCAGAGGGCGTCATCGTTGGATTCGGCGAAACCAGACCCGGCGGCTATCCGCGTGACGATCCAGCGCACAGGCCGCCTTCGGATTGGGATTGGGTAGGCTTTGCGCGGGCCGGAATGTCCGGAATGTCCGGAACCTCCGGAATCATTCAGGCCAACGCCATCGTACACGGCGGTGCCATGGCTTGTCCCATGGGATCGCCGCGGCAGGCCCGCAGCGCCAGAACCCTGGCGCCGAACCGGGTTGGCGCGCGCATCCCCATTTCCGAATCGAAGGCCGATCCGGCGTGGACCCCGAACGGCTTTCATCCGTCGGTCGGCACGTTGAACGGCGAAGTCTTGTACGGCAGTTACAGTGGCAACGATGCCAACCAGGGCGTCTTGACCTCCGCGCCTTTTGACACTGGCGGGCACGGCTGCGTTGCGTTGCCGGTGGCCCACGGTCCCTCGACCGGCGGGCAGTCTGTCCGCCTGGTGGAACCCGCCAGCGGCAGAATCGTGGAATCCATACCCATCGCCGAGACAACCGGTAGGTGGCAGTTCTGGGCGGTCGAGTTGCATGGCATCGATAAACTGCGAATCGTGGCCGAAGACCATGGCAGCCAGTGGGGGCAATGGGTGGCGGTGGGCGAGCCGCACTGGTGTCAGCCATAAGTGCCCGTAAATAAGAAAAAGAAGGTAGAAGACAGAAGTCAGAAGTCAGAAGCCCGCATTCGCTCATTGCAGCGATTTTGTCTCCTGTATTCTGTCTTCTGTCTTCTAGCCTGTGACT
>PMVV01000067.1 GCA_003166475.1 Bryobacterales bacterium
CCCAGCAGTTCGGCTTTGGCGCGGCGCAATTCCAGGATGCGGCTCAGCAAGTGACGGTTGTCGTGCTCGCCCTGGCTGGCCCGGATGGCGTAAGCGCGATACATCTTCTGGCGGATTGCGGCGTCATCCAGGTACATCATGACGGGCATGTAGCTGGGCGCTTGCAAAGTGAATCGCCAGCCCGCCAGACCCTTGTGTTCGGCGCTGGCGCGCGCCGCGGCCACAGCCGATGGCGGCAGTCCGGCCAGCCCGGCTTCATCCGCGACTAGCACTTCGAAGGCGTTGGTCGAGTCCAGGACATTCTGCGAGAACTTGGTGGTCACGGTGGCCAGCTCGATATCGATGGCTTCCAGGCGGGCCTTGCCCTCCGGATCGAGGTCCGCGCCGTGCCGCCTGAAACTGTCGATGGTCTTGGTGAGAAAGCGGCGTCGCGTGCCAGCCAGCGCGCGTGCCTCATCGGTTGCCGCGAACGATCGGATGGCCTGCCACAGCCCGGCATTGAGCGGAATCCCGGAATAGAACGCGCTGACCTCCGGCTGCACGGCGTTGTACACCTCGCGCAATTCCGGGTAGGTGGCCACGGATTCCAGGTGCCGCACCACTGCCATGGCCTCATCCAGCGGCTCGGTGGCGGCGTCGAGTGCCATCAAGGTGTTATCGAAAGTGCGCGGTTCGGGATCGGCCGCCAGCCGGTCGATGCGTTGGCGCGCGTCGCGGAGCAGCCCGGCTACGGCCGGCTGGACATGTTCGGCGCGGATCTGGTCGAAGGGGATTCTAAAGGACAGGTTCAGCAGCGGATTGGCAGTGGCTGTATCGGACATTTTCAACTAGAGATTAACAGGAGTCGGCTCGTCGCTGGGTGCGCGATGTGGCATAATCGACAATGCAGCCCGCAAAAGATGCATTCAGAACCCGATAGCGCGCATCCGTTGAGCCTCTACGCGCTGGTGATCTACCTTCCAGAACCGCTGGGCGGCTTTCTGGACGATTTGCGGCTGGAGCTGGTGCCCGGTTGCAATCCGCACGCGCATATCAGCGTGCTTCCGCCGCGGCCGCTGCCAGTGGCTCCGGAGGCCGTCATTGAAGAGGCCCGCGCGATCGTGGGCGGTTTCGCACCATTCGACATCGAGTTGGGCCGGATTGAGAAATTCGACGTCACCGATGTCATCTACATCAGCGTGGAGGGCGGCACCGAGCAGTTGCGCCAGATGCACCGTAGCTTGAATCGGGGCGCGCTGGCTTTGGACGAGCCCTTCCCGTTTCACCCCCATGTCACTCTGGCGCAGGAGTGCGACGTGGGCCAGGTGGAAGCGCTGCTGTCGGTGGCCTCCCGCCGTTGGAGCGAATTTCCCGGACCGCGGCGGTTTCGCGTCGAGAAGGCCGTGTTCGTACGCAACACGCGCGGGAACGAGTGGATCGACTTGGCCAACGGGCCGTTGGGCGCGACGCCGTCGGGCCATGTGGGTTAGTTGCGCATGCCTCCAACCGAAGATCCGCGCGTTTACCTGGCCGCCGAGCGCACCTTTCTCGCGTGGATCCGAACCGGCCTTGCGCTGATGGGCTTCGGCTTCGTGGTAGCGCGCTTTGGCTTGTTCCTGCGCGAAGTTGAATTCAGCCAGCACCAGGTCGATCTCCATTCCGGGAGATTCACGCTGTGGGTCGGCACTGCCCTGATCCTGGTCGGCGTGATCGTGAACTTGTTCTCCGCTCTGCACCATGTCCGCTTCGTGCGCGCCGTGAGGAGCGGCGTAGAGGTTGTGGACCGGCCAGTGACCATGGCGGTGGCGATTGCGCTGATTCTGGCGGTTACCGGGGTGGCGATGACGGTTTACCTGGTATTCGTGCGATGACCCGGCGCGGCGTGCTGGCTTCGCTGCTCCTTAGCCAGTTGCGCGCGTCCCGCAAACGCATCGTGCTGGTGAGCGGAGACGACGAGTACCGCTCCGAAGAAGGGTTGCCGCAGTTGGCGAAAATCCTGTCCACGCGGCATGGATTCGACTGCACCGTACTCTATGCCATCGATCCGGCCGATGGCGCCATCAAGCCGGACCTGCACACCAACATTCCCGGCCTGGAAGCGCTGGATTCCGCCGACCTGATGGTGATGCTGCTGCGCTTCCGCGATCTGCCCGACCGGCAGATGAAACACATTGTGGATTATGTGGAGTCCGGTCGCCCTATCATTGGTCTGCGCACCGCCACGCACGCCTTCGATCTGAAGAGCAGCCCGACCTACGCGCGGTACAGTTGGAAAAGCAAGGAATGGAGCGGCGGCTTCGGACGCCAGGTGCTGGGCGAGACCTGGATCGATCACCACGGGCGGCATGGCACCCAGAGTACGCGCGGTATTCTGGCGAAGGGCGCGGAAGATCATCCCATCTTGCGCGGCATTCGGGACGGCGATATCTGGGGACCGACCGATGTCTACGAAGTGCGCCTGCCGTTGGGCGGCGACAGCCGTCCGCTGGTGCTCGGCGAGGTGCTGGAGGGCATGCACGCGGACGATCCTCCCGTGCGGGGGAAGCCGAACGATCCGATGCTGCCGATCGCCTGGGTGAAGACGTATACCGGCGCGCAAGGGAAGACCGCGCGCGTCTTCACCACCACCATGGGCGCCTCGCAGGATCTGCTGAACGAGGGCGTCCGCCGCATGATCGTGAATGCCTGCTATTGGGCGCTCGGCATGGAGGCGCGCATTCCGGCCAGGAGCGACGTGGACCTTGTGGGCGAATATCATCCGCTGCCGTTCGGTTTTGGCGGATATCGGAAGGGCGTGAAGCCACCGGCGGCACAGTGAGATACACTTGGGCCAGAGGTGTATCATGTATTGTCCTCAATGCGGGGTTGAGTACCGCGAGGGTTTCACCGAATGCTCAGACTGCCAGGTTGCGCTGGTAGCGGCAGCGCCTCCGCCGGAGCCGCCCAGCCAGTTCGACCCGGCGATCGGCCTGGTGGTGGTGCTGGAGACGAACGACGGCATCCGGCTTGCCATGGCGAAGGGCTTGTTGGAGGACGCCGGAATTCCTTTCTTCGCGCTGGGCCAAATCACGACGCTGGTCACGGACGTGGATGGATTTCTGCGCAAGTGGGTCCGGGTGCAAGTGCCGCGTGACCGGGAGGCGGAAGCGCGGGAACTTCTGGAGGAACTGGAGCAACCGGACGCCAGCGTACAGGACGAGGGCGAGGAGGGGGCGGGCGCGGCCAGCGAGAGCGCTTAGGACGCGATCAACGGCGCCGGCGGTTCCACCAGAAGGCTGCCAGCGCTACGAAGAAGACCCCGGCAAAGATGCTGTCCGCGGGGCGGCCGATCACGAACACGAGGATCAGGACAGCGGCCGCCATGGTACACGCGAGCAGCGCCAGACCGGCCGTGGCTGTCCAGGGGATCAACACGAGGACGCCGCCCAGTACTTCCACCACGCCGGTGAAATAGCGGAACCATTGCCCGGCTCCGATCTGCTGAAATAGCTTGACCCACGGAGAGCCAGGATCCGACTGGAATTTCTCCGCTCCGAAAAGCACAAACGCCACCGCGATGCCGCCGCGCAGGACCCAATCGCCGAGTGCGTTGCGGGGCTCGCCCAAGTTTGCCTGTTCGAACATGGATTATTTGGACACCAGAATGAGCGGATCGGTTCCCGGCGAGAATCGGGCGGCGTTTGCGGCCGGTGGCCGTAAAGGTAAACTGATACCGGGGGTGGTGTGTATGGCAGTTCCCAGCCGGTTTCAATCCGAGACGCTCCGGTATTTTTGGGACCGCTACATTGGGGAAGATCCGGAACGCATTGCCGAGTATGAGCGGGCCGCCGCGGATGTCGATATCGCCCGGGCAATCTATGACATGCGCACACAAGCGGGGCTCACGCAGCGGTAATTGGCCAAGAAGGCCGGCACCACAGCCTCGGTAATCTGCCGAGCCGAGGATGCCGATTACGAGGGTCAATCGCTGGCGATGCTGGGGCGGATCGCGCAAGCGCTTGGCAAACCGGCGACGCGGCGGAAGCCCCGCCGGATATCGTAGGACGTGGTCTCGCAAGTGAACGCTATACTGAAAGCTGAGAAGCTCAATGGGTGCGTTGCGCGAGGTGGAAGATCTGCTGCCGCCCCTGACACGGGTGGAAAAGGCTTAGCCACGAATCCAAATCTTC